>JBGUNL010000150.1:0-1937 GCA_045117295.1 Candidatus Limivicinus sp. | reverse complement strand
GGGCCAGACTCTGCATCCAGCTGCACCACCCGGGCCGCCAGGGCTACGCCAGCTCCATCAACACCCTGCCCGTGGTGATCCCCATGGTGGAGCGCTTCCCCAGGGTGCTGGACGGCCTGTTCAAGTGCACGCCCCTGCTGCTGGGGCTGGAGGAAAAAAAGATCTGCATGTCGGTGCAGAGCCCGTCTAACTGCGAGCTCTCCGCCCACGGCGCCACCCGCATCCACGCCATGAGCAAAAGGGAAATCCACCGCTTGATCCGGGATTTCGTGGACGCGGCGGAGCGCTGTCAGAAGGCCGGGGTGGACGCGGTGGAGCTCCACGGCGGCCACGGCTACATGATCCAGCAGTTTTTAAGCCCCAACACCAATCTGCGCACGGACGAATACGGCGGCAGCGAAGAGAATCGCCTGCGCTTTGTTACCGAGATCATCCAAGGCATCCGCTCCCGCTGCGGCCGGGATTATCCGCTGATCGTCCGGCTCACCGTCGACGAGATGTACGACCGCATCGGCAAGCCCGGCAAGGGCTACGGCCTGGAGGAGGGCAAACGCTTCGCCAAACGCCTGGAGGAACTGGGCGTGGACGCCATCAACGTCACCTCTGCCTGCTATGATACCTACAACCGCTGGCTGGAGCCCACCTCCTACGAGCCGGGCTGGCGGGCGTACCTGGCCAAGGAGATCAAGAGCGTGGTCTCCATCCCGGTGATCGCGGCAAACTTCATGCGCTCCCCGGAACAGGCCGAGCGCCAGCTGGAGGAAGGGTACCAGGACTTCATCGGCTCCGCCCGCTCCTTCATCTGCGAGCCCCACTGGGTGAAGAAGATCGAGGAGGGGAGACCCGAGGAGATCCGCCGCTGCATCGGCTGTCTCCACTGCATCAGTTCCTTCATGACCAACGCCAAGGTGGGCAAAAGCGGCGAGTGCGCCCTGAACCCCGGCGTGGGGCTGGAACCGCTGGCGGAGGAACCGGTACAGGACGGAAAGGGCAGGAAAATCGTCGTCATCGGCGCGGGCATCGCGGGTCTTGCCGCGGCTCAACTGCTGGCGGAGCGGGGCTTTATCGTCACCGTTTTGGAAAAGGAAGAGCGGCCCGGCGGCCAGGTGAACACCGCCGCGGCCTGCAATCTCAAGGGCAAGCTCTCCTGGTGCGTGGAGGACCGTATGGCGGTGCTGAGACGCCTGGGGGTGGAGCTGCGCTTCGGCGTCGAGGCAACAGTGGAGACTGTGAAAGCTCTGCAGCCCTATGCGGTGCTGGCGGCCACCGGGGCAAAGCCGTTGAGACCCCGCTCCATCCGGGGCATCGACAAGCCCCAGGTGGTCACCGCGCCGGAGATCATCCACCGCAAAACCGTGGTGGAGAATCAGAACGTGGTGGTGGCGGGCAGCGGCATGACGGGTCTGGAAACCGCCGAGATCCTCAACGAGACCGGCAACCGCGTCACCGTCCTGGAGATGGCGGACGAGATCGCCCCGGGCACCTGGTTCCAGCTGCTGGACGACGAGATGGAGCGGCTCGAGCCCTGCGGCACGAAATTTCTCACAGGCCATCAGCTGTTGGAGATCGCGGACGGGGAGGTCGTCGCCGCCGATCTCAAGGCGGGGAGGCTTGTCCGCATCCCGGCGGACACGGTGGTGCTGTCCCTGGGTGTAAAACCTGAAAACAGACTTGCCGAGGAGCTGAAACGGGAGCTGCCCCGGGTGTATACCCTGGGGGACGCCAGCGCCAGCGGCACCATCGCCGACGCGGTAAAGAGCGCCTGGGCCGCCTGCCGCGAGATTGTGTAAAAAACACAACAACAAAAAAGCCGGAAAGGAAGCATTTCCTTTCCGGCTTTTTGCGGCTTATCGCTTGGCTTTGTCCTCTCTCAGGCGGCGGCGGACGTAGGCAAAGGCCGCGTCCTCGCCCTGGTCCCGCAGGGTCAGAAGCATGTG
>JBGUNL010000149.1:0-6841 GCA_045117295.1 Candidatus Limivicinus sp. | reverse complement strand
GGAGGCGGAGGTCATCCCCGGGGTCACCGCGGCCCTCTCCGGCGGAGCGCTGCTGGGCGCGCCGCTGGGGCACGATTTCTGCGTGATCTCTCTCTCCGATCGGCTCACCGACTGGGCGCTGATCGAAAAGCGCCTGCGCCTGGCGGCGGAGGGGGACTTTGTGATCTGCCTGTATAACCCGGCCTCCCGGCATCGGGCGGACTATCTGCAAAAGGCCTGCGATATTCTGCTTGAAAACCGGGACCCGGACACCCTCTGCGGGGTGGCCCGGAACGTGGGGCGCGAGGGGGAGAGCTTCGTCCTGCTGTCGCTGAAGAAGCTGCGGGACTACCCGGCGGATATGTTCTGTACGGTCTTTGTGGGCTCGTCCAACAGCCGGGAGATCGCCGGCCGGATGGTGACCCCCAGGGGGTACCGGACATGAAATTCGTCGTTTTCAGCGGCACCACCGAGGGGCGGGAGCTGTCCCGCCTTCTTGCCGAGGCCGGGGCGGAGGTGACCGTCTGCGTCGCCACGGAGTACGGCAGCGAGGAGCAGGGGAGCGTCCCCGGCGTCACCACCCGGCAGGGCCCCCTGAGCCCGGAGGAAAAGGCCGCGCTGCTGGCGGACGCCGTCCTGTGTGTGGACGCCACCCATCCCTACGCCCGGAGGATTTCCCAAAGCGTGAAAGCCGCCTGTGAGGCGGCGGGGGTGACCTGCCTCCGCCTCAAGCGGGCGGAGAGTGATCTCACCGGCGCCCGCGTGGTGGAGAGCGCCGGGGAGGCGGCGGACTATCTCGCGGCGCGGGAGGGAAACATCCTGCTTACCACCGGGGCCAGGGAACTGGCGGCCTATGCGGCGCTGAACCCGAACAGGCTCTTCCCCCGGGTTCTGCCCAGCGTGGAGAGCATTGCCGCCTGTGAGGCCCTGCGGATCCCCCACCGGAACATCATCGCCATGCAGGGGCCCTTTTCCCGGGAAATGAACACGGCGATGATCCGGCAGTTTGATATCCGCTTCCTTGTCAGCAAGGACGGCGGCGGCCCCGGCGGCTTTGCCGAAAAGACGGCCGCGGCGGCGGAGACCGGCGCGGAGCTGATCGTGCTCCGGCGGCCGGAGGAGAGCGGCCTCGGCTTTGACGAGGTCTTGAATTGGTGCATGACCGCGCTTCAACACGGATGCAAATAAAGAAGAATTTGAAGGAGAAACACACGATGAAAAAGCTTTTGGCATGCGTTCTGGCACTTTGCATGATGGTGGCCCTGCTTTCCGGCTGCGGCAGCAAGCCCACCGCCCCGGCCCCCGCGGAGGAGCCCAAGGCCGAAGAGACCGCCTCGGCTGAGGAGACCAAGGAAGAGGCCGCCCCCGCAGAGGAGGCTGTTGCGGAAGAAGAGGAAGAGGACGAGGAGAACTACGAGACCGGCGACGCCTCCCTGGACAAGCCCCGCAACGAGGATGGCATCGGCGAGAAGGAGCTGCTGGTGGTGTCCTTCGGTACCAGCTTCAATGACAGCCGCCGTCTCACCATCGGCGCCATCGAACAGGCCCTGGAGGACGCCTACCCCGACTGGTCTGTGCGCCGCGCCTTTACCAGCAACATCATCATTGACCACGTCAAGTCCCGCGACGGCGAGGTCATCGACGACGTGACCGAGGCCCTGGACCGCGCCGTGGCCAACGGCGTCAAGACCCTGTTTGTCCAGCCCACCCACCTGATGGACGGCTTTGAGTACAACGACATCGTCGCGGAGCTTGCAAACTACGCCGACGCTTTCGACCAGATCATCATCGGCAAGAACCTGCTGTCCTCCGACGCGGACTTCGGTACTCTCTGCGAGATCCTGGCCGACGCCACCAAGCAGTATGACGACGGCGAGACCGCCATTGTCTTCATGGGCCACGGCACCGAGGCCGAGTCCAACCGGGTCTACGCGCACATGCAGAAGATGTTTGATGAGGCCGGCGCGGAGAACTACTTCGTCGGCACCGTGGAGGCTGAGCCCTCTCTGGAGGACGTGCTGGAAAAGGTACAGGCCGGCTCCTACAAGAAGGTCGTGCTGCGCCCGATGATGATCGTGGCCGGCGACCACGCCAACAACGACATGGCGGGCGACGAGGAAGACAGCTGGAAGAGCGTTTTCGAGGGCGCCGGCTATGAGGTGGAGTGCGTTCTGGAGGGCCTGGGCCAGCTGCCCGCCATCCAGCAGATGATTGTCGATCACGCCTTCGAGTCCATGACGCAGCAAGAAACGACCAAATAAGGGAGTGTTGTTTATGAAACGCATCCTTTCTCTGCTTTTGATCCTCGCGGCGCTCTTGAGCTTTTCCGCCTGCGGCAAGGCTGCCCCCGCGGCGACGGCGGCCCCGACAGAGGCCCCCGCCGCGGCGGAAGCACCCGCCTCGACCGCGGCGCCCAAGGCCTCGCCCGCCGTGGCGGACGCCTCCCAGATGACCACGGTGGAGGACGTGATGGAGGACGGCATGGTCCCCATCACCGGGGACAAGCTGGTGGACGGGGAGTACCCGGTCACGGTCAAGTCCAGCTCCTCCATGTTCCGGATCGAAAAGGCGGTGCTCACCGTGGAGGACGGCCGCATGGGGGCGAAGCTCACCATGTCCGGCAAGAGCTATCTCTACGTCTTCCCCGGCACCGCGCTGTCCGCCGACGCGGCGGACAAGAGCCGCCTGATCCCCTATGAGGAGGACAGCGACGGCGCCCACACCTTTACCATCCCCGTGGAGGCCCTGGACGCGCCGGTCCTGTGCGCGGCCTACAGCAAGAACAAGGAGCTCTGGTATGACCGCACCCTGCTCTTCCGCGCGGATTCCCTGCCCGTGGAGGCCTTCCGCGAGGGCTTCTTCACCACCCCGGCGAGTCTGAGCCTGGCCGACGGCAATTACAAGGTGGCCGTCAGCCTCTCCGGCGGCAGCGGCAAGGCTTCGGTGACCAGCCCCACCATCCTGAAGATGAAGGACGGCGTCTGCACGGCGGTCATCGAATGGAGCAGCAGCAACTACGACTACATGCTGGTGGGAGACGAGAAGCTTGAGCCTCTGGTGCCTGAGGGCAATTCCACCTTTGAAATCCCGGTACTGTACTTCGACCGGCCCATGACGGTTATCGCCGACACCGTGGCCATGAGCGAGCCGCACGAGATCACCTACACCCTGACCTTCTCCTCCGAGAGCCTGGTGCTGGCACCGTGAGGCGCGTCCTTTGCCTGCTGCTGGCGCTTCTGTGCCTGCCCCTCTGCGCCTGCGCATCTACGCCCACGGCGTCCGCCGCGGCGGAGCCGGTGGGGGAGATGCCCCTGATCTATGCGGAGAATTTCGGCGTTGCCTACTATGAGGGCGGGGCCGCAGTGCTGACCGTCGCGGGCCAGACGCGGTTCCTTCTGCTGCCGGAGAGGACGGAGATCCCCTCCGGCCTGGAGGCACTTCCGGTGCTCCACACCCCGCTCCGGCAGATCTATCTGGCCAGCTCCTCGGCGGCGGACCTGTTTCTGCAGGCCGGGGCGCTGGAGGCGGTGCGCTACACCGGCACCCAGGCGGCAGACTGGCGGCTTCCCGAGCTGCGGGACGCGGTGGAGCAGGAGCGCATCCTCTTTGCGGGGAAGTACTCCGCGCCGGATTATGAGCTGCTGCTGACCGAGGGCTGCGACTTCGCGGTGGAGAACACCATGATTCTCCACAGTCCCGCCACCAAAGAAAAGCTGGAGGCCCTGGGCCTGCCGGTGATGATCGAGTATTCCAGCTATGAGCCCCACCCCCTGGGGCGCGTGGAGTGGGTCAAGCTCTACGGCCTGCTGACCGGGCATCTGGCGGAGGCGGAGGCCTTCTTTGACAAGCAGGCGGCGCTGTTTCAGAGCCTGGAGAGCATGGAGAAGACCGGGAAGACGGCGGCCTTCTTTCACATCACCGCAAACGGCGCGGTGGTGGTGCGCAGGCAGGCCGACTACATCACCCGCATGATCGAGCTTGCCGGGGGCGAGACGGCCCTCACCGATCTGCCCGAGAGCGAGAACGCCCTCTCCACCGTGACCATCCAGATGGAGTCCTTCTACCGCCAGGCCCGGGACGCGGACGTGCTGATCTACAACAGCACCGTGTCCGGGGACGTGGAGACCCTGGACGAGCTGCTGGCGCTGAGCCCACTGCTCGGGGATTTCAAGGCCGTGCGGGAGGGGAACGTCTGGTGCACGGAACAGAGCATGTTTCAAAAGAGCTCCGCCGCGGCGGGGATGATCGCGGATTTCCGCGCCATCTTCTCCGGCACGGCGGAGGACGGGGAGCTCTCCTTCCTGCACAAGATTTCGTAACGCCTATGGATACAAGAAGACAACAACATATCCGCGCTTACCTGCTGCTGACGCTGGCACTGCTGCTCCTGCTGGCCCTGGGGCTGCTCACGGGCAGCACCCGCATCCCCGCGGGGGAGGTGGTCTCCGCGCTCCTCGGCAGGGAGACGGGCGGCATGGCCGCCGGCATCGTGCGGGAGATCCGCCTGCCCCGGGCGCTGGCGGCGGTGCTGCTGGGCGGGGCGCTGTCTGTTGCGGGCTTCCTGCTGCAGACCTTCTTCGGCAACCCCATCGCCGGGCCCTTCGTGCTGGGCATCTCCTCCGGGGCCAAGCTCACGGTGGCGCTGACCATGATCCTCTGCCTGAGCCGCGGCATTTTGCTGAGCGCCGCGGGGATGATCGGCGCGGCCTTTCTGGGGGCCATGCTCGCCATGAGCATGATCCTGCTGGCGTCCGCCCGCCTGCGGGGCATGTCCCTGCTCATTGTCTGCGGCGTCATGATCGGCTACATCTGCTCGGCTATCACCGAAATTGCTGTCACCTTTGCCGACGACTCCAACATCGTAAACCTCCACTACTGGTCCCTGGGCAGCTTCTCCGGTATCGACTGGGGCGATCTGGGGGCGGCCTCCGCGGTGGTGCTGGCGGTCTTCGCCTGCGCCCTGCTGCTGGCAAAGCCCATGGACGCCTACCGCCTGGGAGAGGCCTACGCCCGGAACATGGGGGTCAACGTCCCGCGCTTTCGGGCGGAGCTGATTCTGCTGTCCAGTCTGCTCTCCGCCACCGTGACGGCCTTTGCCGGGCCCATCTCCTTTGTGGGCATCGCGGTGCCGCATCTCATCAAGGGGCTGTTTCGCAGCTCCCGGCCGCTGCTGCTGCTGCCCGCCTGCTTTCTCGGCGGCGGGGCCTTCTGCCTGTTCTGCGACCTGATCGCCCGAACGCTCTTTGCCCCCACGGAGCTCTCCATCAGCTCGGTGACGGCGGTCTTCGGCGCGCCGGTGGTGATCTGGATGCTGCTCAACCGGAGAAAGGGGGAGGGCGCATGAGCGAGATTCTGCGCAGTGAAAACCTGACGGTGGGCTATGGTTCCGACCCCGTGGTGCGGGAGATCACCCTCGCGGCGGAGCCGGGCCGGATCCTCTGCCTCATCGGTCCCAACGGGGCGGGGAAGTCCACCCTGCTCAAGACCCTGATCCGCCAGCTTCCGCCCCTTGCCGGCACGGTGGTTCTGGAGGGCGAAGAACTGAAAACCCTCCCCGAGCGGGAGCTTGCCCGCAGGAGCGCCGCGGTGCTCACCGGCCGGCCCGCCCCGGAGCTGATGCTCTGCCGGGAGGTAGTGGCCGCCGGGCGCTACCCCTATACGGGCCGTCTGGGGCTCCTCTCAGAAGAGGACAGGCGCATCGTCCGGGAGAGCATGGAGATGACGCAGACAAGCGAGCTTGCGGACACGGACTTTACCCGCATCAGCGACGGCCAGCGCCAGCGGGTGATGCTGGCCCGGGCCATCTGCCAGCAGCCGCGCCTGCTGATCCTGGACGAGCCCACCTCCTTCCTGGACATCCGGCACAAGCTGGAGTTTCTGGAGCTGCTGCGCGGCCTTGCCAGCGAGCGGCAGATCGCGGTGGTGCTGTCCATGCACGAGCTGGACCTGGCCCAGAAGTTTTCCGACACCCTGCTCTGCCTCAAGGACGGGCGGATCGACCGCAGCGGCACCCCGGAGGAGATCTTCCGGGGCGACTATGTGCGTGAGCTTTACGGCCTGACAAAGGGCAGCTACGACGCTGTGGCCGGGACCGCGGAGGGTGAGCCCGCCCGGGGCGAGCCCCGGGTCTTCGTCCTGGGAGGCGGAGGCCAGGGCATTCCCGTCTATCGGGCGCTGCAGAGGAAGGGCATCCCCTTTGCGGCGGGCGTCCTGCCGGAGAACGACCTGGATCTGCCCACCGCCCGGGCCCTGGCGGCGGAGCTGATCACCGACCGCGCCAATGAACCCGTGAGCCGGGAAAAGGTCGACGAAGCGCTGGCGGTGTTGGAGAGCTGCGAAGCGCTCCTCTGCGTGACAGACTTCGGCACGGTGAACCGGGAGAACCGCCGTCTGTTGGAGGCGGCGAAAGAAAGCGGAAAGCTGTGCGGTATCGATGATTTGCTAACCGAATAAAGAAAGAACGCCGCCCATTCGGGCGGCGTTTCCAATGTGAAGATATCGTGTGATGACGGAACCCTTTGTGTCATCCTGAGCGCCAGCGAAGGATCTCAAACGTCAGGACATCGAACGCTTGAGATCTTTCGACTCGCCCTTCGGGCTCGCTCAAGATGACAGACTTTGGCTATAGTCTGAAGAACGCCGCCCGTTCGGGCGGCGTTCTTGAGACTGTCAAAAAACCTGCGGTCATGAAGGACGATAGAGCCGCAGGGGAGCTCGAGAGGTAAGCAGATTTTTTTCTTGCTCCGCGATCCCAAGAGGGTTAAGCATCTGATAATTGTAAGACTGTGAGCGGGACGGACATGGCGTGCCGCCCCATGTGGAAAACTCTGTTGAAAGATCGGAGGTGATACCATGTTCACAC
>JBGUNL010000148.1:0-5172 GCA_045117295.1 Candidatus Limivicinus sp. | reverse complement strand
AAGCAAAAAACCGGCGGCAAAAACCGCCTCAAAAAGCAGCGCGCCCAAGCGCAAGACGGCGCCGAAACCGCAGGAGGTTAATCCGCCCGAACCCGTCATTCCCATCCGGCGGGAGCTTGGCGCCGTGCTGTTTCTGTTTCTGGCGCTCTTTACCGGTATCAGCTATTTCAGAAACGAGGGCGCCTTTGTCCTCTTCTTTTCCAACCTGATCAAGGGGCTGGTGGGATGGGGATACTGGATCGCCGTCCCGACCTTCCTGGTGGCCTCCTTTATCCTGTTTTTCCATCAGGGTCGTCCCGTGGCGCTGCGCGTGTTCTGCTGCTTGATGGTTCCCATTCTGCTGGCCGCGATCATCAGCCTGCTGGTCAACGAATACGATGTCGGTTCTGCCGATATCCGCCGCATTGCCGACATGCTGTTTGATCACGGTCAGGAGCTGAACTCCGCCGGTGTCCTCGGCGGGCTTCTCGCCATCGGGTTGGAAATGGCCTTCAGCATTTACGGTGCGTTCCCCGTGCTGATTGTGCTGCTGGTGGTCTGCCTGATTTGTGCGCTCAACGGCAGCTTCAAGAAGGCCGCCGATAAGGTCAAGATCCAGGTACAGGCCCAGTACGATCCTGCACTGTATGAGGGGAGTCTCAGCCCCGTGCTGCCGAATCTGAACGGCGGCGGCAAGGCGCAGCGGAAGATCGAGGTGGTGGACCGCGGCAGCTACAGCCCGGACATCCCCCTTGGGGAAGAGGAAGACGATGCGCTGAGTCTCATGAAGAGCATCAGCGACACGTCGGTGCTGCAGCAGACGGAACCCAAATCCAGGCGGAAAACCAAAGTCCCGGTCATCAAGGAAACTGCCACCGAGGGCGTCATGCCCATGAGTCCGGAGGATGCGGCTCTGATTGCGGGGATCGATCTGAACACCTTCGACACGATCAAGGCGGAAAACAAGAAGAAGGAGAAGACCACGGTCCGGCCCACGCCGAAAAACGCAAAGGGTACCGTCGTCGCGGCGGAGATCTCCGATCCGCCGAAGATCCAGAAGCTCAGCCGGGACGAGGTGAACGCCGAGGCCCAGGCTGTTGCGGAGGCCATCAATGCCAGCGAGGAGACGCCCGACTATGTCTTCCCCCCGGTCAATCTCCTGCGCAGCGGCAGCGCCGCCGCCGGGGACGCCCGGGAAGAGATCCTTGTCAACAAGGAGCGGCTGGAGGGCGCCATCCGCAGCTTCGGGATTGCCGCCCGCATCGTCGGCGTCACCAGAGGCCCCACGGTCACCCGCTATGATATCGAACTGGAGCAGGGCGTCAAGCTCTCCCGTGTGACCAATCTTGCCGGGGATCTGGCCCTGGCCCTGGGCGTTGTGAACGTGCGCATTGCGCCCATTCCCGAGAAGATTTCCACCGTCGGCATCGAGGTGCCCAATAAGATCGTCAGCACCGTCTGTCTCCGGGATATCATCGACACGCCGAAATTCAACTCCGCCAAATCCAAGCTTAGCTTTGCCCTTGGCAAGGACATCAGCGGCGAGTGCATTATCGGCAACATCGCAAAGCTGCCGCACATGCTCATTGCCGGCACCACCGGTTCCGGCAAGTCCGTGTGCATGAACTCCCTGATTCTGTCCCTGCTGTACAAGGCGCGCCCCGATGAGGTCAAACTCATCATGATTGACCCCAAAATGGTGGAGCTGGGCGTCTACAACGGCATCCCGCATCTCTACGTCCCCGTGGTCACCGACCCGAAGAAGGCCGCCGGCGCGCTGCAGTGGTCCGTGGTGGAGATGCTCAAGCGCTACCGCCTGTTTTCCGAGGTGGGCGTGCGCGATCTGGAAAACTACAATCGCCACTGCGCCGCCACCGGCGAGCCCACGCTGCCCCAGGTCGTGATCGTCATTGACGAGCTGGCCGACTTGATGATGATCGCCTCCAAGGATGTGGAGGAGAGCATCTGCCGTGTGGCCCAGATGGGCCGCGCTGCGGGCATGCACCTGATCATCGCCACGCAGCGTCCCTCTGCGGACGTGATCACAGGCCTGATGAAGGCCAATATTCCCTCCCGCATCGCGTTCGCGGTCTCGTCTACGCTGGAGAGCCGCATCATCCTGGACCAGGGCGGCGCGGAAAAGCTGATCGGCATGGGCGACATGCTCTTTTCTCCCGTGGGGATCGGCAAGCCCATCCGCATCCAGGGGGCCTTTGTCTCCGATGAGGAGCGCGAGGACGTCATCCAGTTTATCAAGGAAGGCGCGGGAGAGGCGCAGCAGAACAGCGAGATCGAGGAATTCATGAACAAGGCCGCCGAGGACAAGAACAACGCCGAAAGCGGCGCCTCCGCCAAGGAGGAGAAGTCCTTGGGCGGCTACGACGAGATGCTGCCACAGGCGGTGGAGGTCGTGCTGGAGACCAAGTCCTGCTCCGTCTCCATGCTGCAGCGCAGAATCAAGCTGGGCTATTCCCGTGCTGCCAGAATTGTGGACCAGATGGAGGAACTGGGCGTCGTGGGCCCCTATGAGGGCGCAAAGCCCCGCTCCGTAGTGGTCGACCGGGAGGGCTGGAATGAGATCGCCCGGTCTCTGGGCCTGATCGAAGGGGACGATATGGCTCTCGCCGCGCAGATGAACGAAGAGAGCGATTCCCTGGATTACGATAACTGAGAAAAAAGGGCGTGGATACGCCCTTTTTTCGGTAAGGAGCTGCCATGCTGGCAATCATTCCGGAAATGTCCGTACAGGATGTAAACAAAATCGGCATGCTGGGCCTGGCCCATGTGGGCGACGCGGTGTATGAGCTGCTGTTTCGCAGCAAGCTCTGCGCGGAAAAGCCCGCCGCTGTCACCCAGCTGCACAAGCTGACGGTGGCGCATGTGAACGCCTCCGCCCAGGCGAAGGCCGCGGAGAAGATTCTTCCTCTTCTCAACGAAGAGGAGCTGAGCATCTACAAGCGGGGCAGAAACACCAAGGTCAACTCTGTCCCACACCACGCGGAAATCGCAAAATATCACGCCGCCACGGGGCTGGAGGCGCTCTTCGGCTGGCTCTACCTGCTTGGGCGGGAGGAGCGGATCCGGGAGCTGTTTGCCTGCATCACGGAGGAATAAGCCATGCCGCTTGACGCTATCTGCCTGCAGGGGCTGACGAAAGAACTGCAGACTGTCCTTCCCGGCGCGAAGATCGACAAGATCCAGCAGCCGGAACGGGACATGATTTTGCTCACTCTGCGGGGAAAAAGCGGCAGCTGCCGCCTGCTGATTGCCGCAGGAACCGGGAACGCCCGGCTCCATCTGACCCAGGCGAGCTTCGAAAACCCTGCCGAGCCGCCCATGTTCTGCATGCTGCTGCGCAAGCATCTGGTGGGGGCGCGCATCGCCTCCCTGGAGCAGCCGGAGCACGAGCGCATGCTGTTGATGGAGCTGGAGACCTATGATGATCTGGGGTTTTCCGCGCGGAAAAAGCTGGTGGTGGAGATGATGGGGCGCAGCTCCAATCTGATCCTGGTGGACAGCGACGGGCGCATTCTGGACTGCATGCGCCGGATGGACTTCGGGGGCGACGCGCTGCGGAGTCTGCTGCCGGGGATGATCTACCGTATGCCGCCCAAGCAGACAAAGCCGAATCTCTTTGCCCTCACCGGGGAGGAACGCCGGGAGAAAATCCGCTCCGCCGATCCGGATCGGCCGGTGGAAAAATGGCTGATGGAGAGCTTTTCCGGCCTCTCTCCGCTGATCTGCCGGGAGCTGGGCTTCCGCTGCGGCGGGGATTATGAAACGCTGCCCGCGCTCCTGGAGGCCTTCCTGGAGAGCGTGGAAGAGGGGGAGCTGCGGCCTTATCTGTTTTACGAGGGAAAGAATCCCCTGGACTTCAGCTTTATGGATCTCCGCCAATACGGCAGTGAGATCCGGCGGGAAAAGCCCGCCAGCTTTTCCGAGATGCTGGATCGGTTTTATACCGGCCGCGACCGTCTTGCCCAGCAGCACCGCAGGGCCCATGATCTGACCAAGACGGTAAAGACCCTGCGGGACCGCCAGCAGCGTAAGCTGGCGGGGCAGGGGGAGGAATACCGGCGCACCGAGGAGCGCGAGCAGATCCGGAAGACGGCGGAGCTGATCACGGCCAATCTCTATCGCATCCGGAAGGGGGACCGCGTCCTGCGCTGCCAGGACTATTACGATCCCGAATGCCCGGAAATCGAGATTCCGCTGGACCCGCTGAAGAGCCCGCAGCAGAACGCCGCCGCGCTTTACAGAGAGTACAACAAGCTCAAGGCAGCCCGGGAACATCTGGACCGGCTGATCCGGGAGGGGGAAGTTCGGCTGGACTATCTCAACAGCGTCCTTGCGCTCATCGAAGAGGCGGAAACGGAAAAGGACCTGGCCGATCTGCGCCGGGAGCTGGTGGAAACCGGCATCATCCGCGCGCCCAGAACCCGCAAGCCGGAACGGGGAAAAAGCCAGGCACCGCTGCGTTTTCGCAGTGACGACGGGTTTGAGATCCTGGTGGGCAGAAACAATCTGCAAAACGATGAGCTGACCACCAAGCTTGGCCGGCGCACCGATTACTGGCTGCACACCCAGCGCATCCACGGCAGCCATGTTCTGATTCGCTGCGAGGGGGAAAACCCCAGCGTGACGGCCATTACCCAGGCGGCGGTCATTGCAGCTTATTACTCCCAGGGGAGAGGCGGCGGAAAGCTCCCGGTGGACTACACCATGCTGCGCTTTGTGCGTAAACCCTCCGGCGCCATGCCGGGAAAAGTGATCTATACCGATTACAGCACTGTCACCGTGGAGAGCGACGAAGAACTGGTCCGCAGATTGCAAATAAAGTAAAAACGGCCAGCAAAAAGCCCGGCTTTTTAGCCGGGCTTTTTGCTGCTATGCCGCTTTTTCTTTTCAAGCAAATCCCACTGGTACCACTTGCGGGGGAGCTTCTGAGCGATCAAAACGGCCACGGAACCTGCGAAGACGCCGACGATCAAGCCCGCCACCACGTCGCTGGGATAGTGCACCACCAGATAGATGCGGGCAAGTCCCATGAGAAGGGCAAAAATCAGCGAGGCCGCTTTGACCCTCCGGTTGCCGAGAATGAAAAGAGGCGTCATGGTGGCGCAGGCAGCGGTCATGTGGCCGGACGGAAAGCTCTTGTCGCTCTCCGTGTTCTGCCCGACCAGCAGCCAGAGG
>JBGUNL010000147.1:0-4916 GCA_045117295.1 Candidatus Limivicinus sp. | reverse complement strand
GCCCGCTGGGAGAGCGAGAAGAACAGCGTCGACGAGGTGAAGAACCTCAAGGCCGAGATCGAAAAGCTGCACGCGGACATTGAAAATGCCCAGCTGCGGTACGAGTACGAGACCGCCGCCAAGCTCCGCTACTCGGATCTGCCCGCCCTGGAGAAGAAGCTCCAGGACGCGGAGAAGCGGGCCGAGGAGGGCAAGCAGAACACCCTGGTGCACGACACCGTCACCGAGGAGGAGATCTCCAGCATCGTGGCCAAGTGGACCGGCATCCCGGTGGCCAAGCTCATGGAGAGCGAGCGGGAGAAGATCCTGCACCTGGACGACCAGCTGCACGAGCGGGTGGTGGGCCAGGACGAGGCCGTGCAGAAGGTCACCGAGGCCATCCTCCGCTCCCGCGCCGGCATCTCCGACCCCAACCGTCCCATCGGATCCTTCCTGTTTCTGGGCCCCACGGGCGTGGGCAAGACGGAGCTGGCTAAGTCTCTGGCCCAGTGCCTCTTTGATGATGAGCACAACATCGTGCGCATCGACATGACCGAGTACATGGAGAAGTTCTCCGTCTCCCGGCTTATCGGCGCGCCTCCGGGATACGTGGGCTACGACGAGGGCGGCCAGCTGACCGAAGCCGTGCGCCGCAAACCCTACAGCGTGGTGCTCTTCGACGAGATCGAGAAGGCCCACCCGGACGTGTTCAATATCCTGCTGCAGATCCTGGACGACGGGCGCATCACCGACTCCCAGGGCCGCACGGTGGACTTCAAGAACACCATCATCATCCTGACCTCCAACCTGGGAAGCCAGTATCTGCTGGAGGGTATCGAGGCCGACGGCACCATCTCTGAAGAGGCCCGCGAGGCCGTGATGGCGGAGCTCAAGCGCAGCTTCCGACCGGAGTTCCTCAACCGCCTGGACGAGACCATCCTCTTCCGCCCGCTGACCAAGGACAACCTCAACGGCATCATTGACATCATGGTCTCCTCCCTGCGGGCGCGGCTGGCGGACCGGTCCCTGGGGCTTACCATCACGGACAGCGCCAAGAGCCTCATCATTGACCGGGGCTTTGACCCTCTCTACGGCGCGCGGCCCCTGCGGCGAACCCTGCAGAGCAGCGTGGAGACCCTCATCGCCCGCCGCATTCTCTCCGGGGACGTCGCCCCCGAGAGCACCATCACGGTGGACGCGGAAAACGGCGAGCTGGTCTGCCGGTAAAAGGATTCGGATTGCCACACCAGTGTGCGCACTGGCTCGCAATGACGGGATTTTGATTGCGGCAAAAAACAAGCCCTCCCGAACGGGAGGGCTCAATATGTCGACAAAGTCCGTACGTGTCATCCTGAGCGAGCGTCAGCGAGTCGAAGGATCTCAGCGTCGAAGCCTGTACAATAGGCGCCGTTTGAGATTTCTCGACTCCGCTGCACTCCGCTCGAAATGACATACGATTGGGTTTGTCTACAGCCTCAGCCCTCCCGTTTGGGAGGGCTGAGGCTGTTATCGGATTATCCGTCTTTCCGGCGCAGCGCTTTTACAATGCCGAAGACAGCGCCGTAGGCCACCGCCGCCACGGGCCAGACGATCCAGGTGCGCTCCCATGCCATGGTGAGGAAGCTCCAGGCCAGGTAGCCCGCCGTCACAAGCCCCCAGTAGATGCCGCCGATGTAGCCGTGGCGCTTCTGATCCTCCTTGGCTTCCCGGGTGTAATCGCCCTCCTCCAGCAGGATCTTATAGCTGTCCCAGATGATGGAGGAACGTACGATCAGCAGCACCCCGCATGCGATCAGCACCAGCATCAAACAGGTCGCGATCAGCACCGGAAGTTCCGCCTCGCCGAAGAGGATCAGGCTGATAAAGATGGGGATCACGGCCGCCACACACAGCACGATGCCGAGGGTGAGATGCACGGTATAGGCGGACTGAAAGCGCTCCCGGCGCTCGCGCACCATGCCATCGACCCCGTAGAGCGTGTCGATGGCCTCCTTCTCCAGGTATTCGAAACGGCTGCTTCGGATCCCGCTGATCACAAACAGCGCCACCGCCCCGGCGACCAGCAGGAACAGCCACAGCAGGCCCAGCCCCGTCGCGGTCGTCTCGGTAAGCCGGCTTTTTCCGGATTCGGACAGGCCGCTGAGCAGGATCAGCAGCACGGGCGACAGGATGCACATCATCACACCCAGCGGCACCGTGCGGGCGTTCTTTTCCCGCAGGGCCAGAAAAGCGTTCGCCTCCTCCATGGAGACCGCCCGCACCGCGCTGCCGCTGTCCTCCCGGGTCACGGGGGCAAGGCTCTCCATCTCGTCCTTGAGCAGGTAGTCGGTGCTGACGCCGAACAGCTCCGACAGCTGCACGATGCGTCCCATATCCGGCACGGACTGCGCGCCCTCCCACTTGGAGACGGACTGGCGGCTCACATCCAGCTTCTCCGCCAGTTCCTCCTGGGACCACCCGCTTTTCTTTCGCAGTTCGATGATCTTATCGGCAAGAATCATGTTTCTCTCTCCTTTTCCTGTTTTTTGGATGGCTCCATCCTACAGGATCCGCCGCTTGCAGGCCAGAAAGTCTGCTTGAAAGATGCGCAACCGGCGGTTGCATGTACGAAAAAACGACCTGAAACGCGGAGTTTCAGGTCGTTTTTTCGTATTGGGGATCAGACGAGTTCGATCACAGCGACCTCGGCCGCGTCGCCCCGGCGATTGCCGATGCGGGTGATGCGGGTGTAGCCGCCGTTGCGGTCGGCGTACTTGGGGGCCAGCTCGTCGAAGACCTTCTTCGCCACGTCCTCGCGGGTGATGAAGGCCAGAGCCTGACGGTAGTTGGCGAGGCCGCCTTCCTTACCCAGGCTGATCATCTTCTCGGCCATAGGCGCAATCTCCTTGCAGCGGATCACGGTGGTCTCCATGCGGCCGGTGGCCAGGAAATCGGTCACCTGCTGACGGAGCATCGCCATGCGCTGGGAAGTGGTCTTGCCGAGCTTTCTGGTTCCAGGCATAATTGCAATTCCTCCTAATTGTTGTCGTCACTGGCGAGAGACAGGCCCATCATCGTGAGCTTGTGCTCGACTTCTTCCAGAGACTTGCGGCCAAGGTTGCGCACCTTGATCATCTCGTCCTGGGTCTTGCTCACCAGATCCTCAACCGTGTTGATGTTTGCACGCTTGAGGCAGTTGAAGCTTCTCACGGACAGATCCAGCTCTTCGATGGTCATCTTGAGCATGGTGTCGGGCTCCTTCTCCACCTTCTCGACAACGGTGGAATTGCTGCCGATGGTATCGGAGAGGTTGGTGAAAAGCATAAAGTGGTCGCAGAGAATCTTGGCGCCCAGGCTGACCGCGTCCCGTGCGGTCATGGTCTTGTCCGTCCAAACCTCGATGGTCAGCTTGTCAAAGTCGGTCTGGTTGCCGACGCGGGTGTTCTCCACCGTGTAGTTGACCTTGAGAACCGGGGTGTAGATGGAGTCGACGGGGATGGTGCCGATGGGCATGGCCGGGTTCTTGTTCTTGTCGGCGGAGACGTAGCCTCTGCCGTGGTCCAGAACCAGCTCCATGCTCAGCGCGCCGTCGGGGCCGAGGGTGGCGATGGGCTGCTCGGGATTGAGGATTTCCACTTCCGCGTCGGGCTTGATGTCGCCGGCGGTGACAACGCCCTCGCCGGAGGCCTCAATGTAGACGGTCTTGGGACCCTCGCTGTGGAGGCGGGCGATGATGCTCTTGACGTTGAGCACGATCTCCGTCACGTCCTCCTTGACGCCGGGGATGGTGGAAAACTCATGCTGAACACCGGCGATCTTGATGCTGGTGCACGCGATGCCGGGAAGGGACGAGAGAAGGACCCTGCGAAGGGAGTTGCCGAGTGTCGTACCGTAGCCGCGCTCCAGGGGCTCGATGATGTACTTGCCATACGAGCTGTCCGCCGGGGTTTCGATGCACTCGATGCGCGGCTTCTTTATTTCAATCATAGAATTCGTGTACCCTCCTTATAAGATTGCGCCTTTTCAGGGCAGTTGCGGTGATTCAGCTTACCAATTTGAGGGTGTCTTTGTTACTTGGAGTACAACTCGACGATGAGACGCTCTTCGACGGGCAGATCAATGTCCTCTCTGGTGGGAACTGCGACAACTTTGCCGATCATGTTGTTTGCGTCAAACTCAAGCCACTTGGGAATCACATGGTATGCGTTGGCCTCGAGGTTCATCTTGAAGCGCTCGATGCTGCGGCTGGACTCCTTGAGGGCGATGACCATGCCGGGCTTCACCTGGTAGGAGGGGATGTTGACCTTCTTGCCGTTGACGGTGAAGTGGCCGTGGTTGACCATCTGACGGGCTTCGCGGCGGGTAGCGGCGTAGCCCAGGCGGAACACCACGTTGTCCAGACGATTTTCCAGCTGGATCAGCAGGTTGTCGCCGGCCTTGCCGGGCATACGGACGGCCTTCTCATAGTAGCCGCGGAACTGCTTCTCCAGAACGCCATAGATGAACTTGACCTTCTGCTTCTCCTGCAGCTGGGTGGCGTACTCAGACTTTTTCTTGCGGGTCTGGTTGTTGCTGTTGCGGGTGGTTTCCTTCTTATAGTAGCCCATTGCGGCGGGGCTGATGCCCAGAGACTTTGCGTGCTTCGCAATCGGCTGTCTGTTCTTAGCCATAACAGTCTATCCTCCTTTTCCTTATACGCGACGACGTTTCGGAGGACGGCAGCCATTGTGAGGAATGGGGGTCACGTCCTTGATCATCGTGACTTCGAGACCGGCGGTCTGCAGAGCGCGGATGGCGGCTTCACGGCCGGAACCGGGCCCCTTGACAAACACTTCGACGGTCTTCAGGCCGTGCTCCATGGCCGCCTTCGCGGCGGTCTCAGCGGCGGTCTGAGCGGCAAAGGGAGTAGACTTCTTGCTTCCACGGAAGCCGAGGCCACCGGCGGAGGCCCAGGAAAT
>JBGUNL010000146.1:0-1741 GCA_045117295.1 Candidatus Limivicinus sp. | reverse complement strand
CACAAGCTCCTTGGCTTCCTTTCCGGTCTTGTGCTCGATATCCAGGGCCAGGACGCAGAGCGCGGCCTTGGAGACCTTCATCTCGATGCGGAAGGCGTCCTCGGATTCTTTTGGGGAATACTTGGCGGAAAGGGCCTTCATGGCGTCCATCAGCTCCGCGGGATCGGTGACCTCCCGGGCGCGGCCGAAGACGATCACGCTGCGGAAATAGGTGGTGAACTCCGCCGGGACGATTTCGTCCTGGTCGATGACGCAGAAGCTGACCTTGTCGCAGGCGCGGACAGCGTCCAGCTTGTGGCCGGATTTGGCGCAGTGGAAGTAAATGCGGCCGTTGTGGTAGACATAGCTCAGCGGCACGGCGTAGGGATAGCCCTCGTCCCCCAGCACGGCCAGGGTGCCGCAGGTGCGGCGGGCGAGGATCTCCTCCACGCGCTCGGGGGCGAGCTGCTGGTTCTTTCTGCGCATTTCACGGAACATGGGGTGTCTCCTTTCCGGTTCAGTCGGCTTCGATTTCCTTGATGGTCAGATCCGTGCCGGTCAGCGGGGTGAGCCTTGTGCCGGCACACTTGGGGCAGTAGAGCCGCTCCAGGTTGGCCGAGAACTCATGGCCGCAGTCCTCGCAGCGGGCCAGACCGTTGATGGTTTCGATGGCAAGCTCGGTGTTTTCATAGGGGGTGCCGTCAATGACGGCCTGCCAGCAGTCCGTCATGAAGCGGGGGATGACGCCGGAGAGCATGCCCACCTCCAGCGTGATTTTGTGCACCGCCGTGAGCTGTTCTTCCCTGGCGATGCCATCCACGGTTTTGAGGATGGCATCGCAGATTCCAAGCTCGTGCATTACTTCCTGACGTTGGAGCGGATGATCTTGCCGGTACGCTTGACAAGACCCTCGGCGACCTTGATGGGCATGGTCTCAAAGGCGCCGGCGTGCCAGTCTCTGACCTTTTTGAGGTGGATGGCGTCGAACTTGCACTTGGTGGTGCAGAGACCGCAGCCGATGCAGAGGTACTCGTCCACCTTGGTGGCGCCGCAGCCCAGGCAGCGGGCGCACTCCTTGCGGACCTGCTCCTCGGTAAAGGTCATGCGGGGATCGGCGAAGGACTTGGCCTTGGCCTCGTTGTAGCCGGGCTCCTGGCGGTGATCGGTGTCGAAGCCGCCCAGGGAGATGAGAGCGTGCTCTTTGTCCAGCTCCTTGTAGACGCGGCGGTCACGGCCCATGGTGAGGGTCTGACCGGGGTGGACATAGCGGTGCAGGGAGATGGCGGCTTCCTTGCCGGCGGCAATGGCGTCGATGGCGAACTTGGGACCGGTGTACACGTCGCCGCCGACGAAGATGTCGGGCTCGCCGGTCTGGTAGGTGAGGGCGTCGGCCACGGCGGTGCCGTTTTTGTTCTTCTGCAGGGCGCCCACGTCGAGCGAGCCCCAATCGACCCGCTGGCCGATGGCGGAGATGACGCTGTCCACGTCGATAAACTCATACTTGCCGGTGCCCACGGGCTTGCGGCGGCCCTTGGCGTCAGGCTCGCCCAGCTCCATGATCTCCACCATGAGCTGCTTGACCTTGCCGTTTTCGCCCACGATCTCGGCGGGGGCGCAGAGGAAGCGGAACTTCACGCCCTCGGACATGGCCTCCTTGACCTCCTCGGGGTCGGCTGGCAGCTCGGCTTCGGAGCGGCGGTAGATAATATACGTGTTGTCCGCGCCCAGACGCACGGCGGTGCGGCACACGTCCATGGCCACA
>JBGUNL010000145.1:0-15329 GCA_045117295.1 Candidatus Limivicinus sp. | reverse complement strand
TACTGAAACGCCGCCGCGCCGCTGAGGACCAGCGCGTTCTTTTTCAGGGCGTTGAAGGGCGCGTGCCCGGTGTCCGCCGTCTTGATCCAGAGCATGCCGTCCGCGGGGTTCACCGGCGGCCCGTAGGAAAAGGCCCAGCTCGGAAATCCCACGGAGGTCTCCACCCAGATGGTGTTTTCCCTGGGCGCGGCCGGCGGGGCGATCCCGCCCGTCAGCTCAAAGTTCAGTCTGGTGCCGCCGCCCCGTCTTGTGATCCATACATCGCTCATTTTCTCACCGCCAAAAGTTGAATGGGAATGGCCCTGCCGGGCAGACCGGACGCGTACAGCGTCAGCGTATCCGCGCCGGGCGCCGCCCTGTAGATCAGGGCGTAGGCCTCCAGCACGTCTTCCGCCTCGCCCGGGTCAAGGGGAGGCACCGCGTCCATCAGGATCGCGTCCGTCTCCTCCAGCCCCTCCACCGTCACCGTCTGCGTGTAGGGCGCCGTCTCCACGCTCCAGGCGGCACGGTAGCTATTGGTGCCCGCCGCGGGTGCCACCGTGAAAGTCAGCACCCCCGCCGCGTAGCTGTAGTCCGTTCCCTCGGTCAGTTCCTCGTCCGTGGCCGTCTTGCGCACCGAGGTCAGCGCTGCCGGCGCCTCCTCGATGGGATAGCTCACGGCGCTCCCGTCTGGGGAGATCAGCTGGAACCGGGTCCCCACGCTGGGCGCCCAACCGGTCCCGACGGTGGTGGTGTAGATCTGCGTGACCGCGTGGTCGGCGATTTTCTGCCGGGTCACGGCGCTGTTTTCCAGGTTGCCGGTCTTCACGGTGATGGGGTCCGCTCCCTCCGGCAGGTGCCGCGCGTTGTGGTAGGGGATGGCCGCCAGCGCCGCGTAGAAAGTGGCCTCCGTCCCGGTGTAGCCGGCCGCGGCGGCGGACGCATACGCCGCCGGGCCCGCGGGGCCCGTCTGGCCGTCGGCTCCGGCGGGCCCCCGGATATTGCGGGTCGCCGGGTTTTCCAGGCCCCCGTCGTTGGTCCAGGAGAGGTTGCCGCCGTCGTCCAGCAGGGGCAGGAAGGTGACGCCGTTTTCCCCCTTTTGGCCGGGCAAGCCCTGCAGGGCGCCGTTGTTCTTCCACGCGCCGTGCACCGCGTCCCAGATGTAGATGTCGTAGGGCGCCGTGAGGCCCACGCCGTAGGCCTGGCCCGTCCGGGGCTCCGGTACCTGGGCCAGCAGTTCCGCAAAGGTGTCGAAGTAGCCCCCGATCACAAAGCTCTGTCCGTCCCGGCCGTTGAAGGCCCCGGCGTCCGCCGCGCTCTTCACCGCCCCGGCACAGGCCAGCGCGGCGGCGGCCTTGCTGTCGATCTGCTCGGCCACGCTCAGGGGCATGGGGTGCAGCGGCGCGTCGATCAGCCCCGACTCCTTCACCGTCAGCGCCAGCGGCACGGTGGTGAGTCTCACTTCTCCCTTTGTGCCCGTCAGGTAGAGCAGCCACTCCCCCAGGGTCAGATTCAGCTGCCGTTCCGCCGGGATCTCGTCGTTTTCATCCAGGGCAATATCGTACACCGTCGCCCCCGGCCCCTCTCCCTGCCGGAAGTGGACCCACTTGGAAAAGCCGTCCCAGTCCTCCCCGGCAAAGTACACCCGCCCTGTCAGATAGTGCAGGGAGTCGGCCGCGATGACGGGTGTGTAGAGCTTTGCCGTCTGGCGGCTGACATAGATTTCAAGCATCGTTTTTCTCCTCTTTTTCAATCGGCGCGCAGCCGCGAATGACCCGCTCCGGCTTTATCCGTCCCGGCCCGTATCGTTGAGCTGCTGCGCCAGCCGGATCAGGTAATCCCGCAGCTGCTGCACCTGGTGTTGGGTATCGCCCGTCAGGATGGGCGGCGGTTCGATCATCCCACGTCACTTCCGATCGTCAGAATTTTCGCCAGGGAGTAAAGCCTCATCTCGCCCCGTCCCCGGAGCCGGATGCGCAGATGGTCGCAGCGCCGCGGGCGCACGGGAAGGGTGACGGTCCGGGTGCCTTTCATGCGGATGCTCCCCTGCCGGACCCACTCGCCGCTGGAGTCGTACATCACGTCCACTGTCAGCTCCGCGCCCTCCTCCAGGCTGAGCCGCAGGTTGAAGCGCGAGACGTATTTCCGCTCCGGCAGCTGATAGGTGAGCAGGCCCGTCTCCGCCTCCCAGCGGACGAAGGGCTCCGGCGTTCCCTCGCTGCCCTGCAGCGCCAGCAGCTCTCCCTCTCCCGTGAGGGCGTAGAGCTCGTCCCCCAGCCGGGCAAAGGCCGCGGCGTGTAGCCCGTCCTCCCGCATCCAGATACTCCGGCGCAGGTCGTAGGTGAACAGTTCCCACTCTCCCCCGCTGTTTTTCATGGACAGGTAGTAGCGGTCTCCCACAGTGCCGGCCGCGGCCTCGCCGTAGAGCTCCTCCCCCAGGGCCGCGCTGATCCCCTCGGGGAAGCTGCCCTGGTAGGCGCAGACGTCGGCGCGGCTCTTATAGAGCAGGGTCTCGTTGACCACCTGCAGACTTTTGGCACAGCCGGGCTGCACGCCGCGGCAGACGGTCTCCGTGATGCTGTGGGCCCCGATGGGGGAGACCGTCACCCGGTGGATGCGGTTTTCCTTGAAGAACGTGGGATAGCCCAGGTAGCTGACCGCCCCGGTCCAGGGTCCGTCCGAGCCCACCGAGGCGGTCCAGCTGTCGGTGCTCAGTCCCTGGTACTGCCGCCAGTTTGTAAAGTCCCCCAGGGCGCAGCAGTAGATCTCGTTGAGCATCTCGCCTCCGCTGACGCCGTAGCGGCAGCCCCAAAGCCGGTTGCGGCACTCGATGACAAAATCCATCTCCGGCACCCGGCGCTCCAGGCGCACGCTGCCCTCCCGCTGGGTGACGACCTCCTCCAGCAGGCCCGTCACCACCAGCCAGTCCCGTTCGCCCTCTCCGCCGCCCACGGCCAGGAGGATCTTCTCCCCGTTGACCGCGTCGACCTCCGCGCCGGAGAGGGTCACGCCGTCCCCTGCCCGGAACAGGCCGGGCAGCTCTCCCTCGGAGATAAAGCGCAGCCGGGTGCACACGCTCTCCACCGCCGTCCACTCCCCGTAAAGACTGCTCCAGCGGCGCAGGGTGTGGGTCTTTCCGCCCGTATCCACCCAGAGCGCTCCATTGACCGGGTCCTCCGGCGCCTCCTCCGCCACCGCGGGCTGCGGGTATGCGTCGCCGTCCTCGCGGCAGAGGCTGTACTCCACCGCCCCGGCGGAGCGGTATTCCGCCTCCATGCTGCCGTATTCCTCAGGCTTTGCCGTGTTGTAATAGACCTTGTCCGGGAACACGCACAGATACGCGCCCATGCTCACCAGCTGCTTTTCCCCGGGGGCCAGGCCCCTCACCGGGGTCGCCTCGCCGCCGTAGAAGAGGGTTCCGCCGTCCACCCAGGCCAGCTTCTCCTTGGCCAGCAGCCCGCCCGGGGCGGTGAGACGGGCGACGCTCCCGCGCCTCGGGCGGCTGGCCAGCAGGGGGAAGCATTTGCTGGTGAGGTTTTCGGTGCGGAAGAACTCCCCCTCGCCGATTTTGAGATTGTGGTTGTAACCGCGGAAGGTGTCGGTCACCACCCGCTCGTTGTATTCATAGCCCAGTGCCGGCAGAAAAGCCATTTTCTCCTCCTAAAACACGAAGTGTTTCCCGCTCTGCAGGGCCCGGTGGGTCCGGGCGTAAAAATCGGCCCAGCCGGTGTAGGCGCTGTTGAACATGGTCATGCGCTTGTTGTAGCGCTGGGTCTCGCTGTTCTCGGCGGCGATCATCGCCTGCAGGTAGTAATAGTACAGATCCTCCCCGTAGGGCGCGCCCACCAGCAGCTCCTCCTGGCCGGTCCGATACACGGGCGCGGTATCCATGGCTGCCCCCTCGTGGGTCTGGACCACTTCATGGAAGATCTTCCCGTCCAGGGTGCCCAGCCAGTGCAGCTTCTGCTCGGGGGAATAGTCGTTGGGCTCCAGCAGATCCACCCGCTCGATCATGTCGATTGCCTTCATTGTCCTCACCCCTTCCCCCGGGAGGCTTCCGCCTCCCGGGCTTTCCGGTCAGTTGCCCTTGTTCTTCATGACGGCCATGCTCTCGTAGAGCCGCTCGGCCGCCCTGTCGCCGCGGGCGATCTCCGCGGCCACAGCCGGGGGGACCATGGACTTCCTGCCCCGGGGGAGCAGATAGTTGACGCCGTTGATGCCGACGAAGAAATTGGGGTCGGCGCGGTCAGCGCCTCTGGGGATAAAGACTTCCACGCGTTTCTCTTCCATTTTGGTTTCCTCCTCAATTGGCCTCGTCGGCGGCGCTGAAAGAGCTGGTGCTCATCACGCGCAGCAGCCGCTCGGGGTACAGAATGGTGGCGCCGTTGGTCTCGAACTTGTAGCCGATGGTGGAGAACTGGTTCAGGGGTCCGCCGATCTCGCCCTTGTCGTGGATGATCATCTCCAGCGCGCCGCCCTCGGGATCGATGATGCCGAAAGAGTCCTTGCCGAAGAAGTAGCTGGCGTAGACGGCGATGGAATCGCCCTCCTCCTTGATGACCGGGGCGAAGACGTCCTCGATGAAGCGCACGCCGTGCAGCTCGCCGATCTCGCCGTTGAAGATCTCCTCGGGGGAGGCGTACTTGTGGGCCTCGATCCAGGCGTCGCTGGATCTCAGATCGTGGGCTACCGAGGGGTGGATCACCGCGTAGTACTTGCCGCCGATGCGGGGCACGCGGTTTTTCTTCATCACGGTGACGGCCTTGTTGACCATCTCGGGGGTGAGATGACAGTGATAGGTGGCGTCCTCCGTGAGCTCGCTTTTGGTCTCGGGCGCGGCGCTGACGGAGCCGTCGGCGCGCTTGATCTTGTCGCAGTAGAGGACGTTCAGGTTGGTGTACAGGGCGTCGCGGATCAGGGCCTCCTGGGTCTCGGCGGCGGAGGCTCCCATCTCCTCGGTGGCGCCCAGGATCACATCGTCGTAGGCGCGCAGCTCCAGCTTGTCGGTGATGGCGGTGTAGGTGCCGTACTGATCCACCGCGCCGGTCACGGCGGTGACGCCGAACTTCTGTCCGGTGGGGATCACGCCCTCGGTGAGCTTTGCGGCTCTGTCGAAGGTGTTCCACTTGCGCCACTCCACGCTGCCGTGGTGGTTGGCGGGCAGGGGCTGGCGCTTGGCAAACTGGGCGTAGAACAGCTCGGTGCGCGCGTTTTCCAGCAGCTCCGTGTCGTAGAAGGCCTTCAGCTCTGCCGAGAGGCTGTGGCTGTTGTCAAAGGCGGTCTGCTCGCCAGTGGCGGCGTTGACAAAGCCGTTGGTGGCGTTGACAAGGCTCCCCGCCTCGGCGAAAAACTGCAGATCAAAGGTGTTGTGATTCATGCTTTCATCCTTTCTATGTCCTGAACGGACAAACTCGGCTCCCCTGTAAGGGGAGCTGTCACGGCCCCGCCGTGACGAAACCGGGGCGGCTCCCTTTGGATAAAGGGAGCTGGCGCGAAGCGCCTGAGGGATCGAATACACCCCGGCTCCTATATTCATTCCTTAGGCGAGCGGCTTCCCGCTTGGCGCCCCTGTAAGGGGAGCTGTCTCGGCCCCGCCGTGAGTGAGAGGCCATTTTCCCTGCGTACAAATCCCGGTTCTCCCCTGTAGGGGAGGGGCTTGCCCCTCCCGCAGGCTCCCCTGCAAGGGGAGCTGTCACGGCTCCGCCGTGACGGAGGGGGCTCGGCCCCACGTATTACTCCCCTGCCGGGAGTTTCTGTCCCCGGGCGCCCGCCTCGCGGATGCGTTTCTTCAGTGCCTCGCGCTCCTCTCGGGACATGCTCCGTGCATCCGTCTCCAGCCGGGCCGCGCGCTGCCCGCCGTGGTTTTCCCGGGGTCTGGCGGCCCCGCTTTGGAGGCTCCGGCTGAAGGCCTCCAGACTCTGCCGGGCTGCGCGCTCTCCGATCTCGGCCCGGTGCCGCGCGTAATAGGCGTCGGATAGACTCACGCCGCTGTGTGGTGCGGTCAGGCGCAGGAAGCCCGGATCCTCCAGCTCCCGCAGCAGATCAAACTCCGGCAGCGTCTGCCGCAGCAGCTCCGCCTCCTGCAGCAGCGCCTCCAGATGTGCGCTGATCTGCGTGCCCTGCCAGAGGCCGTCCCCCCGGATTTTTCCGGCAAGGACCCCGGCGTCGCTCTCCTCGCCGTAGCGTTCCCGCAGGGCCTCCAGCACCGGGGCCAGCCCCCGGAGCGTTTCCTCCGCATCCGCTCTGCCGCGCAGCCTGCGCTGCACGATGCTCTGCACCGCCGCGTCGTAGCACTTCCGGTACTCCGCGTCCTGCAGGATCTCCTCCCAGCTGAGCCGCTGCGGTACGGTCTCCCGGGTCTGTTCGTTTTCCTGCGGTCTCTCCGCGCTCTCCGCTTCCGTCTCCGGTGCTGCCTGCTCCGGGGACTCCATCGGGTTTTGTGCCTGGATTTCCATGTTTTCTCTCCTTTATTTTCCTTCCCCTCTGCAGCGGGGATAAAGGGCTTCCTTACATTTTTCTGCGGCTCTTTCCGCTGCCCGAGCCGCTGCCTTTGGCGTTTGCGGCCAGCTTCGTCTGCTCCACGCTCTTCCCGGCGGCGCCCTCATCCTTCGATCCGGAGCCTCCGCCGTAGTAATTGATCCCGCCGTAGCCGCCTCCGCCGCCTCCGGGCAGCAGATTGTTCGCCCGCAGATACTCCTGCCGCAGGGCGTCCGCCTGCTCCTTGCTCATGCCGGCCTCTGCCAGCTCTCCGGCATTGGGGGCGTAGCCGCTCTTGGAGATGATCTCCACCAGATTCTTGTAGGCGGTCTGGCGCCGGTCGTAGCCCTTCTGCTCGATTTCGGCGGCGCGCTGCGCCTTGTCCCGGGCTCTGCCGTACTCGGTCTGCGCCATGCTCTGGGCGGCGGCCAGCTGACCGGAGAGCTGCTCGCCCTCCGCCTGCCAGCGCTTCAGCGCCGCTCCGTAGAGCTCCGGCATGGCGTCTCCCAGCTTCTGCAGGTAGGCGCCGTACTGCTGCTGTCCCACGGCCTGGCCGTAGCTGGAGCCGTAGCCCCCGGTCAGGTGGGCCGCCTGGCCCATGGTGTCGCGCATGGCAAGGCGCCCCTCCCGCACGTAGCGGTCCCGGTAGGCCCCGTACAGCGGATCGCTCCCGGCATCATAGGTAAACTGCGGCCGCTGCGTGATCCTCTCAAAGAGCCTGCCGATCTCCCCGTCATAGCTGGACGTGAAATCCGGCAGCTCCTTCTCCGCCTGCCGCAGGGCGGCCATGGTCCCGGCGTAGGCGGGGGATGCCGCCGCGCTTTTTTCCTCTTTTCGGATGATGGTCTCCTGGCTCACTGCAAGCCCTCCTCTCCCGAATCTCTCTCGTCCTGCCGGAAGGAGACAAATTCCGGCAGTTCCTCGGCCAGCAGGGCCAGCCCCGCCGCCACGGTGTCAAAGCACTCCCGGCAGCTTGTCTCCCACTCGGGCTCCGGGCTGCACGCCACGGTGACGCGCCCGGGGCTCCGGCTCACCGCCGGGAGGTACTCCTCCTCCCGCTCTTTTACGCGTCTCTCCAGGGTCATACTCAGCATGCTCACCGCGGCGCACACCGGGTCGTGTCCCTTCTCTCCCGCGCCCGCGTGGCCCTCCAGCGTCAGGCGCAGCGCCTCCCGGTCATATACGGCTCTTGTCATCTTCCGCCTCCCGGCTGTCCGGCGCTGCTGGCCCGGATTCTCGCCTTTTCCGTGCGCTCGGCCTCCCGGCCCGCCCGGGTATGAACCGGCCTTGCTGCCATCGCGGCGCTTCTCCCGCCGGTGATGCCGGCCATCAGCGCCTCCGCCCGCTCCGGCTCGTACTTCTGGGTCAGCGCCAGGGCGTACTGCTGATACAGCGCAAGCTCCCGCTGCATGGTGCCGTTTGCGGCCAGTCTCTGCATCAACTCGTCCTTGCCCTCAAACTCCATCATGCTCATGCAGGCCAGGGCCTGGTCGCTCTGCTCCTGGGCGAAGAAGCCCAGCTGATAAAACTGCAGGGCCAGCTCGTTCTGGGTCAGGCGCGTGTAGGCGCTGCTCTTGGCGGGAATCACCCGGATGTCAAAGACCGGCTGCCGCAGGCCGAGATCGATCTGGCCGAAGCTGCCCTGGGCCTGGGGGCGCAGGCTCCTGTTGTCATAGGCCACAAAGTCCTCGGTGCCCAGTCTCCCCGTGATCCGAAACTGCCGCGGCAGCTCGTAGAACTGGCGGATCAGCTCGATGCAGAGGCTGATGATCTCGCCGTAGACCCGGTAGCTGGCCCGCATGGCGTCCCGGGAGCCCTTTCCGCTGGCCTCCTGCAGGGCGGCGATGGCGGAGGCGGCGGTGACGCCGGCGTTGGCCAGGCCCGCGGAGGTCTCCGTGTTGCCGGAGGTCTCCCGCAGCTCGTTGATAAGACTGGTGCGCATGTTGAGATAGTGGCCGCTCAGCGGACGGTAGTCCACCATGCGCAGGCTGTCCTCCCCCAGGTTGCCGTTGACGTGGACGATGGGGTTTGCCAGATTGAGGAACTCCTCCTCGTTGACCGCCCCGTCCACCCGCTGGAAGTAGCGGGGCGTGGCGCCCACCATGGTGTTTTTGAGAAAGGCGGTCTGCATCAGATCGATCTGGGTCTGGCTGTTGCGGCACAGGTCGATAAAGCCGTAGCCGCAGGGGCTGCCCTCCACGGGGAAGAGGCTGTCGAACACGAAGGGGTAGAGCCCGTGGTCGTAAAGGCCCCGGCCCGTCTCTTCCCCTGTCTCCTGCGCCTGCAGGGCCTCCTCGTTCTCGGTGGATTCCAGCACCGTGCTGCCCACATACCGGGCGTAGTGCAGCACCTTGCCGCCTCCGGCCCGCCTTTTGTAGTAGACCTCGATCACCGTGGACTTGCCGTCTGCAGGCACGCTGTCGTCGGTGGCAAAGCGGGTGGCGGCAAAGCCCGTGTATTTGAGCTTGCCCTTGAGCTGCGGATAGCGCTCGCAGAGCTCTTCGTTGTCCTCCAGCCTGGTGTGGAAAAAGTACCGGCTCTCCTGGATGTTTTCCACGCCCGGCTCCCAGAACACGCTGAGCAGGTCCACCCGCTCGATGGCGATATCCCCGAGGCCCCCGGCCTTCTCCGGGTCCCAGAACACCTTGTAGACCCCCGTCCCGGTCTTGAGCTTCTGCCACATGGCGGCCGAGTAGGTCTTCTCAAAGCCGTTCTGCTCCAGAATCACCGGCAGGATCTTGGCCAGGATCTTCGCCTCCTGCCGGTCGTCCGGCTCCCGGGGCAGGATCGTGGGCTCGGGATAGGCGTCCATGGCGTCGGCGTGCTTGGACACGATCACGTTGTGCAGCCAGCCGGAGGCCGCCTGAAAGCCGCCCTGTCCCTCGGTGCTTTTGCGCTCCTCGGCGCTGTTGCGGAGCTTCCACCAGTTCTCACTCGCCACCGTGCGCCTCTCGACGCTGGCCTTTCCGGCCTTGTACTTCTGGAGGATGCCGGTAAACTCCGCCAGTCTCTTTTCATCCACCGGCAACATCATCGTCTCATTCATGTTGTACTCCTTTTTGATTGCCTTCCCCTTGAGGGGAAGGTGCTCCAGTGCGCACACTGGAGCGGATGAGGTGTCAATTCTCCCGCCTCACAGGTCATTGCGAACCGGCGCGCACGCCGGTGTGACAATCCGCTCTCGCACTCTCCGCCCTTATTTCTTCAGCGGATCGATCAGCACCTCCGCCTCCCGCTTCTCCGCCAGGGGCTTGACCGGCCGCGACATACAGAGGTAGCGCCACTCGTCCGCCGCGTGATCCTCCAGCTCCGTGTCCAGATCCTCGGGCCGGGACTTGTGGAACATCATCAGCGGGATGGTGCGGATGAAGGCCCTGCAGTTGTCAAACACGTACATCCTGCTGTAGCCCTCTCTGTCAAACTGCAGGCGGTAGTGGCACTGCATCCAGCCCGGGATGCGCTTGTTGTCTCCGGGGGTAAACCACACGCCGCAGGCCGCCGCCGTTTCCGCGATGCTCTCGCCGCGGCTGGCGTCCCAGATGGCGGGGTCGGCCACGCCCTCGATCTGCTTTCCCCTGAGCCAGGGGTGCTCCCGCTCGATGCGGGCGATCTCCCGGAACTGCTGCTCCGGCGTCCAGCGCAGCCCCTCGTTGGGGGTTCCGGTACAGCCGTAAAGCTCCAGGATCCGGTAGATCACGCCCTCGTAATCCACCGCCCACCAGGCGCAGGAGAAGGGCTTGCCGTAGCCGAAGTCGTAGCTTCTGAGGATGCGCCAGCCCCGCCTCGGCCCCGCCGTGAGATCCAGCGGCGCGATCACGTGGCACCACCGCCCCTGTTTTTTCAGCTCCTCCGCCGTCAGGGTACAGCCCGCCGCCCGGGCGGCCTCCACATCCGGCTCGATGCGGAAGTCCTCAAAAAACTGCCCTTCAAAGACCTCCCAGCTGCCGTAGCGCCAGGCGGCCCGCAGCTTGGGCGGCAGGGCTTCCAGCTGCCGGACGTAGTCGGGGTCGGCCTCCATCAGGGCCCGGTTGTCGGTGACCAGCGCCTGGATGAAGCTGTGCTCCTCCGGCCGCTCCCCCTCCTTGAAGCGCCGGTCGATGAACAGGCGCTTGACCCAGGCGTGGCCCTCCCCGCCGGGGTTGCAGGTGTAGTAGATGCGTTTGGGAAAGCGGTTGACCCCGCGCACGCAGGCCCGCAGCTTCTCCATGTTCTCCTCGCTCTGCTGGGTGGCCTCGTCCACAAACAGCACGTCGATCTCGCTGCCCTGAAAGCGCAGGGCGTCGGTCTCGTGCTCCAGGTAACGAAACAGGATGCGGCTGGCGTTGGGAAAGAGAATCTGCTTCTGTCCGTCGTGGTAGACGGCGATTCGCTCCTCCTCGGGCCCGTAGCAGCCCAGCATCCGGCACAGGGGCAGGATGTGGTTTTCCCGCAGCTCGGGGTAGGTCCGGCGCACGATCATCACCTGGATCCCCGGATACCGGAGACACAGCAGCACCGCCTTGACCCGCACGGCCCAGCTCTTGCCGCCGCCTCTGGCCCCGCCGTAGCCCACGTATTTGTGCTCATCCAGCAGAAACTGCTTCTGTTTTTCACTGGGCTCCGGCAGTTTCAATTCCGGCATTGTGTCCCCCCGCTATCGACTCATTTCCTCGGTCTCGCCCACGAAGCGCACGGTCAGCGTCCCGCTGTCCCCGCCCGGCTTCTCCCGCCCGGCGCAGAGCTCATTGAGCTCCTTGAGCGCCCCGGATACGCTTTTAAAATCCTTGGGCTCCAGCGTATCCTCCCGGAGCTTCCCCTCGATCCTTTCCAGCAGTCTCCGCGCCACCCGGTCGATGCTGGCGCTGTCGGTTCCGTCCCGCTGCACCCGCCAGTTTTCCCGCCTGGCCCGATCCCGCAGCGTGTTGTAGTTGACGCCCGCCTCCTGGGCGATCTCCCGCAGACTTTTTCCCTCCCGGACAAACATCTGTCGGCACTCGCCCCAGTCTCTCATGCGTCCTCCCCGTATCGGTTCTGGTACACGCAGCGGTACACCGGGCAGCGGGCGAAGCCGCCCACGCAGTAGCGCCCCATGTGCCGTTCCCGCTGGGCCAGGGTGCGGAAGCGGCTGACCACGTCGGTCCCCGCGCAGTAGCCCTCGCAGCTGATGCTGCGCTTCTTCCTGTCGTCCGCCAGATAGAAGGGGCACTTGACGTCCGCCTCGGTCCAGCAGAGTTTATTCTTGCTCGCCATCTTCGTCCTCTCCGCGGGCGTCCTCCGCCCGCTCTCTGTGTTTTCTTCCGCGCATCCAGGGCGGATACCCCCCGGCCTCCATGCAGCGGAGAATCGGATCATCCGCGATCAGCTCCAAGTCCTCACTTCCTTTATCTTATAAAAATAAGATTTTTCTTGACAAGCCGCCGGGAATACCGTAAGATAAGCCCAGGAAGCCCCGTCTGTGATCTTATTTTCTTCAGATTCGCTTTGCAGTATATCGCATTTAATTCAGATTATCTAGTCCCTGCTCGTACTTTTTTGAGATTCAGTTGATTTGCACAAAGATGAGGTGAAACCTTTGTTCAATTATGAGAGATTTGAAGCGCTCCGCGTCTCCCGCGGGATCACCAAGCGCTTCATCGCCGGGGAGCTGGGCCGCTCCCCCACCCTGTGCCAGGACTGGAAGCTGAAGAAGTCCCAGCCCAGCGAGGAGCAGCTGAAGGTCGTCGCCCGCATTCTCGGCACCACCCCCGCCTATCTCCGCGGGGAGACGGAGGACGCCTCCCCCCTGCAGGATGAGGAGATGAGCGCGCTTCTGACCTCCCTGCGGGAGCGGGAGGACATGCGCATGCTCTTTAAGCTGGCGCAGGACGCCTCGCCGGAGGACGTGCGCCAGGCGGTGAAGATCATCGAGGCTCTGCGCCGCCATGACTGACACCTATGTCCGGCTGGTCCCGCTCCCCGTGAAGGTGGAGGGGGTCACCCTGCCCAATGACGACGGCAGCTTTGACATCTACATCAACTCCCGTCTCTCCCCCGCCATGCAGCAGGCTACGCTGGAGCACGAACTGCGGCATATCCGCCGGGGCCATTTTGAGACGGAGATGCCGGTCTCCCGCATGGAGCGCCAGGCGGAGGGGGAGGCGCTGAACGTGGTGCTCCACCCGCCCGCGGGCATGGTCCCCTGCTTTCACTCGGAGGACGCCCTCGCCCGCTGGCTCTCGGCCCTCTGCTCCCAGCTCCGCCTGGACTTCAACACCCTCTGATTCTCACCCCGACTCCCATTCTCCCCGTAGGGGAGGGGCTTGCCCCTCCCGCAAAAAGGAAGCCCCCAAACTTGTCATCTTGAGCGTAGCGCAGCGGAGTCGAAAGATCTCAAACGTCAGGCCCCGCACAGTCTTCCGGAATGAGCTTCTCCCACCCCTCTCCCTTGGCTCCCCTGAAAAGGGAGTTGGCGCGCAGCGCCTGAGGGATCGAACCCATCCCAAGCTTCCAAACCCTCTCCGTAGGGGAGGGGCTTGCCCCTCCCGCTTGGCTCCCTTTGGATAAAGGGAGCTGGCGCGCAGCGCCTGAGGGATCGAAGCGCATCGCCCGCTGCTCTTCTGCACGGCAAGCCCATCTCGTCCGTATTTCAAACACACTTGACTTTTCCACGCGGACGCGTTATGCTGTCCTTACTCTTTTTGAATCTGTTCAACAGGATGTGATCGTATGCTCTATTTCAGCACCCGCGGCGGCTCGCCCGCCGTCTCTTCCGCCCAGGCCGTGGTGGATGGCCTCGCCCCAGACGGCGGCCTGTACATCATGGCGGCCTCCGAGATCCCGCAGCTGGATCTGAACGCCCTGCGTGACCTGGACTATCCCGCCCTCTCCGCGCAGGTGCTCTCCGCCCTCATGCCGGACTTCTCCGGGGACGAGGCGCTGACCCTGACCCGCGCCGCCTACCTTGAAAAGTTCTCCACGCCGCTGGTGGCGCCGCTGCGCGAGGCGGGGGGCGAGCTGTTTCTCGAACTCTTCCACGGCCCCACGGCCGCCTTCAAGGACGTGGCCCTCTGTCTGCTGCCGCATCTGATGACCTCCGCCTCCCGCAAATGCGGCCACGCGGGGGACATTCTCATCCTCACCGCCACCAGCGGCGACACCGGCAAGGCCGCGCTGGAGGGCTTCCGGGACGTTCCCGGCATCCGCATCCTGGTCTTCTATCCCCGGGACGGGGTCAGTGCCGTGCAGAAGGCCCAGATGGTCACCCAGGCCGGCTCCAACGTGAAGGTCTGCGCTGTGGAGGGCAACTTTGACGACGCCCAGTCCGGCGTCAAGCGTATCTTCGAGGCCACGCCCGACGGGCTCTCCTCCGCCAACTCCATCAACATCGGCCGTCTCGTGCCCCAGGTGGCCTACTACTTCTCGGCCTATTTCGCGGCGGTCCGCCTGGGCCGCATCGCCTTTGGGGAGAAGCTGAACTACTCTGTGCCCACCGGCAACTTCGGGGACATTCTGGCCGGGTATCTGGCCATGCGCATGGGTCTTCCCGTGGGCAAGCTCATCTGCGCTTCCAACGCCAACAATGTCCTCACGGACTTTCTCCGCACCGGCGTCTATGACCGCCGCCGTCCCTTCCACAAGACTTTCTCCCCCTCCATGGACATCCTGATCTCCAGCAATCTGGAGCGGCTGTTGTATCTGGAAAGCGGCGACTCCGCCCTGGTCTCCTCCCTGATGGCGCAGCTCAAGGCCGAGGGGCATTACACGGTCCCGGCCCCCCTGCTGGAAAAGCTGCAGACGCGCTTTGTCCCCTGCTATTGCGGCGACGACGCCACGCTCTCCGCGATCTCCGAGGTCTGGTCCCGGTCCCATTATCTCATCGACACCCACACCGCCGTGGCCCGGCATGCGGCCAAGGCCTGCGGTCTCGGCCCCACCGTGATCCTCTCCACTGCCTCGCCCTACAAGTTCCCGGCCGCGGTCTGCTCCGCCATCGGCGTGGAGACCGCCGGGGATGAGTTTGAACAGATGGACGCGCTGGAGAAAGCCAGCGGCACTCCGATGCCGGAGAACCTGCGCGGCCTGCGGGACCGTCCCGTCCGGCATACCGACTGCGTCGCCCCCGCGGACATGCCCGCCTATGTAAGCGCCAAAAAGGCCGAGCCCTCCTGGGCAGAATAAAAAGGAAAGGAAAAGAAGACATGTACATCACCTGTTTGGATATGGAGGGTGTTTTGACCCCCGAAATCTGGATCGCCTTTTCCGAGGCCAGCGGCATTCCGGAGCTGCGGCGCACCACCCGGGACGAGCCGGATTACGACAAGCTCATGCGCTGGCGCATCGGCATTTTGAAGGAGCATGGTCTGGGTCTGAAGGAGATCCAGGACGTCATCGCCACCGTGGATCCTCTGCCCGGCGCGAAGGAATTTCTGGATGAACTGCGCTCCATCACCCAGGCGGTGATCCTCAGCGACACCTTCACCCAGTTTGCCCAGCCCCTCATGCGCAAGCTGGGCTGGCCCTCCCTGTTCTGCAACGAGCTGGTGGTCGCCCCCGACGGGGAGGTGACGGGCTTCCGCCTGCGCTGCAAGGAGACGAAGCTCTCCACCGTCCGGGCCTTCCAGTCCGTGGGCTATGACACCATCGCCGCCGGCGACAGCTTCAACGACCTGAAGATGATCCAGGCCAGCAAGGCCGGCTTCCTCTTCCGCGCGCCGGAGAGCATCAAGGCCCAGTATCCGGACATCCCCTCCTGTGAGGATTTCGACGATCTGCTGCGCCTGATCAAGGACGCCATGGTCTGATTTTTAAAATGCAAGAGCCCCGGGCTTTTGAACTGAACCAGTAAAAACGGACAATAGACAAAACGCCCCCTATGTAGGAGAATACTTACATAGGGGGCGAAGCTATGTCTAAAC
>JBGUNL010000144.1:0-3848 GCA_045117295.1 Candidatus Limivicinus sp. | reverse complement strand
AGGCCAGTATGCGTAAGGCGAGCTTCAACTGCATGATGTGTTGTGACATGCGCTGTGAGATGCGCGTGCGCTTTGCCTTGCCCATTTGAGTTCTCCTGTTGCTTTGCAGACGACCGGGGAGTCAGGCGGGCTCTCCGGTTATTTTGTTTTTAGTGGGTGATTTCATTTGAAGAACTATTTTGAGCAGCTGCTTCGGCATAATTTCCGAAACGGTCGAATGACGTCGGAACAAGGCCATAAGGTCATGGAGCCGCATGAATTTGGCTCCATCGACCGATGACCTTGTTCCTCCTCTCCCGATCAAACCCGCTCCGCTGGGCTTTGATCGGGTAATAAAAGCGGAAATATGATGAAAAAAGAGGTACCTATCATGTCCAACTATAAATTTGAAACGCTGCAGCTTCATGTCGGTCAGGAACAGGCCGATCCCGCCACCGACGCACGCGCCGTCCCCATCTACCAGACGACCTCCTACGTGTTCCACAATTCCGCCCACGCGGCGGCCCGCTTTAACCTCACAGACGCCGGCAACATCTACGGACGGCTTACCAATTCCACGCAGGACGTGCTGGAAAAGCGCCTTGCCGCTCTGGAGGGCGGCGTGGGCGCGCTGGCGCTTGCCTCCGGCGCCGCTGCGGTAACCTATGTCATCGAGGCCCTGGCGCAGAAAGGCGACCACATCGTCGCCCAGAAGACGATCTACGGCGGCAGCTATAATCTTCTGGCCCATACCCTGCCGCTCTACGGCATTGAGACCACCTTTGTGGACGCGCACGATCTGGATGAGGTGAAGGCTGCCGTTCGGCCAAACACCAAGGCGATCTATCTGGAAACGCTGGGCAATCCCAATTCCGACATTCCGGATATCGACGCCATTGCGGCGATCGCCCACGCCCATCAGATCCCACTTGTGATCGACAACACCTTCGGCACGCCCTATCTGATCCGGCCCATTGAGCGTGGCGCGGATATCGTGCTGCATTCCGCCACCAAGTTCATCGGCGGCCATGGCACGACGCTCGGCGGCATCGTGGTGGATTCCGGCAAGTTCGACTGGAAGGCCGCCGGGAAGTTTGCCCCCATTGCGGAGGCCAATCCCAGCTATCACGGCATCTCCTTTGTGGATGCGGCCGGCCCCGCTGCCTTCATTACCTATCTCCGGGCTATTATTCTTCGTGACACCGGCGCCTGGATTTCTCCCTTCAACGCCTTTCTGCTGCTGCAGGGCGTGGAGACCCTCTCCCTGCGCCTCGACCGCCACGCAGAGAACACCAAAAAGGTGGTGGAGTTTCTCGCCGGGCATCCGCAGGTGGAGAAGGTCAACCACCCCTCGCTGCCCGATCATCCGGATCACGCGCTGTTTGAGAAGTACTTCCCCAACGGCGGCGCCTCCATCTTCACCTTCGATATCAAGGGCGGCGTGAAGGAGGCCCACGCCTTCATCGACGCGCTGGAGATTTTCTCGCTGCTGGCCAATGTGGCGGACGTGAAGAGTCTGGTCATCCACCCGGCCACCACCACGCACTCCCAGCTGAACGCGGAGGAGCTGGAGGCCGCGGATATCCATCCCAACACCATTCGTTTGTCCATCGGCACCGAGCATATCGACGATATCCTCGCGGATCTGGAAAAGGGCTTTGCCGCCGCGGCAGCGCTCGCATAACAGGAGGAGAAACATGGAATTTTTTGTGGAACAGGCCGTGCTGGACGCCGGGGTCAAGATTGTGTTCGCAGTAATCTGCGGTCTCGACAATCACGGCGAGGATCCGGAATGGGCCGCATACCGCGACAAGCGCCTGGAAGAGCTGTTTGAGGCGTATGCGGAGCTGGACGTCCACGCCGACCCGATTTTGGAGGGCTTCAACATCCTGCATGACAAGACCGGGGTCAAGCGCCGCAAGAACATCCCCGCCAGCGAAAACCTCATCAAGCTGCTCAAGAAGAACCACGGCATGTTCTACATCAACCAGGCGGTGGATATCTATAACCTGATCTCCCTGGAGAGCAAGCTGGCCCTCGGCGCACATAACATCGACCGGGTGGACGGAAACGTCACCCTGCGCTTTACCGACGGCAGCGAACGCTTTGTGCCCATCGGCCAGACGGAGCCTGTGCCTGTCGCACCGCACGAATACTGTTACTGTGACGATGCCAATGAGGTGCTCTGCCGCCTGGAGGTCCGCCAGGTGGAGAAGACCAAGGTCGAAGAATCCGCCCGCAACATCTTTTACATCATCCAGGGCAACGAGGCCACGCCGGATGAGCTGCTGCATGAGACTGCACAGCGCGTCATCGATCTGACCACCGCATACTGCGGCGGCAGCGGCAGAATCATCTTGCCCCGGGTATGAATACCACACCTAGGAGTTGATCCCTATGTTCCTTCTGACCAAACGATGTAGATTCCAACCAGATACGCCAACACAAAAAACACATATTATTTTGGTCAGGAGGAACTATCATGTCTAACATCTATACATCCGCCGATCAGCTGATCGGAAAGACCCCGCTGCTGGAGCTCACCAATATTGAGAAGGAAGAAGGACTGGAGGCCACGGTCCTCGCAAAGCTGGAGTACTTTAACCCCGCCGGCTCCGTCAAGGACCGCATCGCCAAGGCCATGATCGATGACGCCGAGGCGAAAGGCCTGCTGAAGCCGGGCTCTGTACTTATCGAGCCCACCTCCGGCAACACCGGCATCGGCCTCGCCTCTGTCGCGGCGGCCCGCGGCTACCGCATCATCATCGTCATGCCCGAGACCATGAGCGTCGAACGCCGACAGCTGATGAAGGCCTACGGCGCGGAGCTGGTGCTCACCGAGGGCGCCAAGGGCATGAAGGGCGCCATTGCAAAAGCTGACGAGCTGGCGAAAGAGATCCCAAACGCCTTCATCCCCGGGCAGTTTGTAAACCCGGCCAATCCCGCCGTCCACAAAGCCGCGACCGGCCCGGAGATCTGGGCAGACACAGATGGAAAGGTGGACATCTTCATCGCGGGCGTCGGGACCGGCGGCACGATCACCGGCGTGGGCGAATACCTCAAGGAGCAAAATCCCGCCGTGAAGGTCGTGGCGGTAGAGCCCGCAGGTTCGCCGGTCCTCTCCAAGGGGACGGCAGGCGCCCACAAGATCCAGGGCATCGGCGCAGGCTTTGTCCCGGAGGTGCTGAACACCGCCGTCTACGATGAGATCATCGCCGTGGAGAACGAGGACGCTTTTGCCGCCGGCAAGCTGGTCGGACGGAAAGAGGGCGTGCTGGTCGGCATCTCCTCAGGGGCCGCGGTCTGGGCCGCGATCCAGCTGGCCAAGCGCCCGGAGAACAAAGGCAAGACCATCGTCGCCCTGCTGCCGGATACCGGCGACCGCTATCTGTCCACCCCGCTGTTTGCGGATTGATATGGATCAGACCCTCTCCCTTTTGATCCGGCACACCGCCGACGAGCTCGCTCGGGCGGAAGCTCCCGGCGAAAGCAAGGCGCGGGATTACAGAAACCTGCGCGCGGAGGCCGAGCGCTTCACCGATCTGTTGATTCATGCGCTGTTTCCGCGCTTCGCCCCGCAAAATGAGTCGCGGGAGAAGCTTTTGGAGCAGGCGGTCACGCTGCTGGAGAACATCCTCGCGCGCGTGCCCTTAACGCTTCGTTCGGAGGAGATCGTTCTTGCCCTGCTGGCAAATCTCCCCGAGATCAGACGCCAGCTGCAGACAGACCTGCTCGCCGCCTATCAGGGGGACCCCGCGGCAAAAAGCGTCGACGAGGTCGTCCTCTGCTATCCTGCCTTCACAGCCATCAGCACCTACCGTCTGGCCCATATCCTGTACCGGGAGAACGTGCCGCTCCTGCCGCGCATG
>JBGUNL010000143.1:0-12242 GCA_045117295.1 Candidatus Limivicinus sp. | reverse complement strand
GGAAAGCAGTCTTTCAAGTGCACTCACCATTAAAAACGCATGAGCGCGGGAAAATGTTTCAACAAAAGGCAAAAATTTTCGGCGGCCTGCAGGCCGCCGATCATGTATAAGTTGGTTTCCACCTCATCCGTCTCGCTGCGCTCGACAGCTTCCCCTCGAGGGGAAGCCTGAACAACACGCAAAACGTGCCTTCCCCTTGAGGGGAAGGTGGCCCGCAGGGCCGGATGAGGTGTGGGACAAAGGATCCTTTACTCCGCCAGTTTGACCAGCTCCCGGTCAGTGTAAATGACCAGGGGGTCGATTCCCTTCTGCTCCGCCCGCTCCTCCAGCAGGGCCGTCATCACTTCAAAGTAGTCGCCCGTCTCCACATCCAGCCGTCGGGCCTGACGGGGCAGCTCCTCCTCCAGGAAGGCCCGCAGACTTTGGTCCGCGTCCTCCCGGTGGTCCAGGAGCCAGTCCAGGGCCTCCCGCTCCGTCATGCCGCGCTCCAGATAATACCGGCGTCCCGCCAGACCGCAGATAGCGCGCATGCCGTCCAGATAGCCGATCTCCAGATCCCGCCGGGCCTGCTCCGCGTCAAAGTTCAGCACAAAGCCCAGGTCGGACCAGGTCTGGATGTAGGTGATGCTCACGTCGTCGGGGATCCGGAAGCGCCGCTCCACGCCCAGGCCGGGGATGCGCACGGCGATGATGTCCTTGTACCCCGCCTCCACCAGCGCGTGCAGGGGCAGCGTGTCCACAAAGCCGCCGTCGGTGTAAAATTTCCCGCCCAGCTTTTCCAGCCGGAAGCTGGGGTGGTAGGCCGAGGCCAGCAGCATGTCGCAGATTTCCTCCTCCGGCAGGTCATTGACGTGGATCTCCAGCCCCTTCCGATCCGTGAGGGAGACGGTGGAGATGTACAGCTGTACGTCGGACTCCTTCACCCGTCTGACGTCCACCACCTCCCGCACCCAGGCCCGCAGGGGCGCCACGTCCAGCCCGCGGTTGCGGACGATATCCAATGCCTTGCCGAAGAGCTCCTGCAGGTTCAGCTCCCCCAGTTCGCCGCTCATCAAGCGCTTGACGTCCTCCTCCGAGAGGGCGCCCAGATCCATCACCTTGTTCAGATGGATGTCCCGCCAGCAGGCGATGGCCCGGGGCAGATCCCGCATGGCCATCAGGGCCCCGTTGAGTGCGCCCACCGAGGTGCCGGAGACCGCGTTGTACTTCACCCCCGCCTGCTCCAGCGCCTTCCAGACGCCGATCTCATAGGCGCCCTTCGCGCCGCCGCCCTCCAGGGCGATGGCATAGGTCTTGCTTGTATCCAGCTTCAGTTCCATGTGCAGCGCCTCCTTTTGTGTTGTTTTATTATAACACAGAGGGCGCCGCGCTTCAATGCCTATAACAGGCCCAACAGCCCCAGGAGGGCCAGGGCCGCTGCACAGCCGAGAAGGAAGAAGATCCCCGGCCGCAGTCTCCGCCGCTGTCTCGGCAGCGCCGCGGCGCAGGCCTCCTCCGCGGCCTGCGCCGCCTGCTCCAAAAGAGCTGCGCGGCTGACGCCGCTCTCCCGCAGGGGCTCGTCCCGCAGGATAAAGACCGCCTGGGAGAAGCGCTCGTCCGGGGCGGGAATCACCACCGCCGTGCGCATCTTCCCCCGGAGGGCCGGCACTGCGGGCAGATCAGATGGGGCAAACAGCAGGCGCTGCGCCAGTCGCCCGACGGAAGTCAGGATCCCGGCAAGGCCGTCCCGGAGCGTCCCCCTCATGCCCGGGCCTCCACGCGCACGGCGACCACGGTCATGTCGTCCTCCGCACCGTAGCGGGCCTCCGCCTCCTTCAGAGCCGTCCGGGCCAGGGCCTTCATGTCCGCAAAGTCCTGCAGAAGGATCTCCCGGAGCCAGCCGTCCTCGCTGTCGGCCAGGACCCCGTCCGTGGCGATCAGGGCGGTGCAGCCGGGCTTTAAGCGCATGCGTACCACGTCCGGCGCGGTGCCCTCCCCGGCGGAAAGCCCGGCGGCCAGGGTCTCCCCCTTGATGCGGCGGATGCTCCGGCCGCCCAGCACGTAGGAGGGGGCCGCCCCGTATTTATAGAAGCAGGTCTCCCCGGTGAAGAGGTTGACGCACATGAGATCCACTGTGGCAAAGCCCCAGCTCTCCCCGTCCCGCAGGAGCAGGACGGAGTTTAAGATCTTCATGGCCACCGCCGGGTCCATGCCCGCCCGCAGGAACTTTTCCAGGATGGCGATGACCCGGCGGCTGTCCTCCGCCGCCTCGTCCCCGGCGCCCATGCCGTCGGAGAGCAGCACGCACAGCACCCCCGCGTCGGTCTTGAAATAGGTGCCCCGGTCGCCGCTGACCTTCTCGCCCTTTTTCTTCATGGCGGCAATGCCCACGGTGACCGCCAGGGGCTCCGCCTCCGTAAGCTCCAGCCGCGGGCTGTCCCCGTCGCTTTTGACCGGCTCGCAGAGCCGGGCCCCCGCGATTTCCGACAGCTTTTCCAGATAATCCTCCCGAAACAGCGGGGAGAGCCGACCGCTCTCGATCAGCATGTGCAGCCGCCCGCCCCCATCCCGGTAGACCGCGACGTCCGCGTCGATATCCAGACTCCGCAGATACCGCAGCAGCCGCCGCTCCGCCAGGGGCTCCGACCCGCTGAGGCCGCCCAGCTCCCGGGCGATCTGCCCCAGCATCTCGGACACGTCCGCGTACTGGCCCCAGGCCACGCAGCGGTTTTCGTTCAGCCGCGCCCGGAGCTGCCGCCGGTAGGTCAGCCCCCGCAGTTCGCCGTTGACCGCCGCCACAAAGGCCGCCATGTTCTCGCAGCGGCTGCGGAAATGCTCCGGGATATCCTCCAGCTCCAGACTGCCGTTTTGGAGCATGGCCTTTGTGGCGTCATTCAGGGCCGAGAGGGTGTCCACATAGTCCTGGTTCCAGCAGCGGTTTTTGTACCGGCAGCGGATGCAAACCGCGTCCGCCGCCCGGTCAAAGACCCGGGCCACGTTCTCATCGTTGCGCTTTTCCGCCGCGTTGTCCCGCACCGCCTCATAGAGCTCGCCGTAGGCCTCGCCCAGGCGCTGCACCCGCAGGGCCTCAAAGCGCCGCAGACCGGATTCCCCCCGGCCCCGATCGGCGCACTGGAGTACTACCCCCACCCGGTTGAGCCATACCGAGGGCAGGATCATGAAGAGCACCGAGGCGCAGAAGCTCTCAAACAGCGCCCCGATAAAAGGCCCGGACTCCCAGGCGCAGACCACCGCCAGCGCCCCCGACAGGATGAAGGACAACACATACAGCACCCGCCCGTGCCGCCCGAAGACGCCGGAGAACAGCCCCGTAAAGGCATAGGCCATGGTGTAGAACATGGGCCCATCCCCCGCCACATCCATGGCAAGGCCCAGCACCGTCCCCACGGCGGCGCCGGTGAGCATGCCGCCCTTCATGGCGGAGGCCATCACCAGCAGCAGGGCCAGCACCCGGCCGACGGAGACGGTCTCAAACAGCACGATCCTCTCCAGGGCCATCAGGGCGCAGGAGGCCATGATCATCAGGGACACGGCGTGCCGCAGCTCTGCCGCCTCGGAGGTCTTCAGCCCGTTGGAGAGGGCCTCCCGGAAAAAGGTGCAGCCGCCGAAGGCCAGGCACACCTCCAAAAACAGCTCCGCCGCGGCGGGCACCGCGCCGGCAGAGGACGAAAAACCGCCGAGAAAACCCGTCAGCCCCATCACCAGACCCGTGGCCGCGGGCATAAACCAGGTGCTCTTGTACAGGGGGAGCTCATGGAACACGAAGGCCACCGTGTACACCAGCACCGAGGAGGCGATATACCGGATCCCCCACTCCAGTCCGCCGCCCACCAGATACCCCAGGGACGCCCCCGCCAGGGCGCAGGCGCCGCTGACCCCAGGTCCGGAGCAGGCCACCATGGCCATGCCGAAGGGCGCGCCGCTGCGCTGTACCCGAGCGCAGGCCATCACCGCCCCCATCAGCAGATACAGCGCGCCCCGCGCCGCCAGCAGAAAGCGCCGGTCCGCAAAGAGGGCCTTCCCGCCGGGCAAGGCGCTTCTCCCCTGTCCTCCCAAATCCATATCCGAACCCCTCCTAAAGTTTACATAAGATACGTTTATTATAGTTATGGAAATTGGAGAAGGCGGTCATTCCCTGCTGTTGATTCCCGGTTTTTTTCGCGGGAAAATACCGGGGAAAGAGGGAAGGCAGTCCCGGGCGGGCCGTATGTTTTTTCTTGTCAGGCGGGCAAAGGCGTGTTAAACTGTTAGATTGTAAATATAAAACAACGGAGGGCTTTTATGAGCCAGATCAAAGACGCTTCCCTCGCCCCTTCCGGCGAGATGAAAATCAACTGGGTCATGCGGAACATGCCCGTGCTCAAGAGCATCGGGGAGGATTTTCAGAAGACCCGCCCCTTTGAGGGGCTGAAGATCGCCCTGTCGGTCCACCTGGAGGCCAAGACCGCCTACCTCTGCCGGGTGCTGGAGATGGGCGGGGCGCAGATGTTTGTCACCGGCTCCAATCCCCTGTCCACCCACGACGACGTGGCCGCGGCCCTGGTGCAGGGCGGCATGGAGGTCTTTGCCCACTACGGCTGCACCATGGCGGAGTATGAGGAAAACCTCTGCCGGGTGCTGGAGCCAGGCCCCAACATCATCATTGACGACGGCGGCGATCTGGTACACCTGATGCACACGAAGTACCGGGAGTTCATCCCCGGGGTCATCGGCGGCTGCGAGGAGACCACCACCGGCATCCACCGCCTGCGCAGCATGGCCAAGGCCGGGACGCTCTGTTTCCCCATGGTCATGGTCAACGAGGCAGACTGCAAGCACATGTTCGACAACCGCTACGGCACCGGCCAATCCGTCTGGGACGGCATCAACCGCACCACGAACCTGATCGTGGCGGGCAAGCGCGTGGTGGTCTCCGGCTACGGCTGGTGCGGCAAGGGCGTGTCCCTTCGCGCCAAGGGCCTGGGGGCCAAGGTCATCGTCACCGAGACCGACCCCGTCCGCGCCCTGGAGGCCGTGATGGACGGCTACGAGGTCATGCCCATGAAGGAGGCGGCGAAGGTCGGCGATTTGTTCGTCACGGTCACCGGCTGCAGCGGCGTCATCACGCCGGAGCACTTTGAAACCATGAAGGACGGCGCCATCCTCACCAACGCCGGACACTTTGACGTGGAGGTGGACATGGCGGGGCTGGAGAAGCTGGCCGTGAAAAAGTACGACGCCCGCCACAACATCCAGGGCTACGTGCTGCCCAACGGCAAAACCCTCTTCACCATCGCCGAGGGAAGACTGGTGAACCTGGCCGCGGGCGACGGTCACCCGGCGGAAATCATGGACATGAGCTTTGCCGTCCAGGCCCTGTCCGCGGAGTATCTGGCCCTTCACCGGGGCGAACTTTCCCCCGGTGTGATCCCCGTTCCCCGGGAGTTGGACGAGGCCGTGGCCAGGAGAAAGCTCCGGGCCATGGGCGTTCAGATCGACGCCCTCTCCGACGAGCAGCGCGCCTACCTGGGCCTGTAAGCGACGTCCCGTTTTTGGCATTCTATGGAACTGAGCTCTCTTTTTGAAACCTGCTTTGTCATTATGGCCCTGATGCTGGTGGGCTTCTTCGCCGCCCGGGGCGGCGTGATCCCCCAGGGCTACACCCGCGCCACCAGCTTTCTGATCGTGAACATCTTCCTGACGGCCACGATCTTCCAGTCCTTCTGCGTCGGCGGGGATCTGAGCCCCGCGGAGCTGCCGAAGGTGCTGCTGGCCATCAGCCTGATGATTCTGGTCTGCTACGTGCTGGCCCGGGTCACGGTCCAGCTCGCCGGGAAGCGTCTGGGCGACCCCGCCCCCGCGGAGCTCTGCATGGGCGTGATGAACAACCTGCTGATCGGCCTGCCGCTGCTCAGCGCCCTCTTCGGGTCCACGGCGGTGCTGTACGCGGGGCTGACCAGTCTGCCCTTCAACGTGCTGCTCTACACCTACGGGGTGTGGCGCCTGGGCACCGCGGGCGGCCGGGGCGGCGGCGTGCGGATGAAGGACATTCTCTCCCCCTGCATCTACGCCACGCTCGCCGGCCTTGCGGTGTTCCTCTTCCGCCTGCCGGTGCCGGGCTTTGTCTCCCGGCTGATGGGCACCGCCGCCGGGGTCTCCATGCCCCTGTCCATGATCGTCATCGGCATCACCATGGGGTCTGAGGATCTGGCGGCCGCGCTGAAGGACCGGCGGGTCTATCTGGCAGCCCTGGTACGCCTGGTGCTGGCCCCGGCGCTGGTGTGGGTCCTGCTGCGGCCGCTGGGCCTCTCGCCCCTACTGCTCAAAACCTGTATCGTGATCGCGGGCTGCCCCACGGGCATCGTGGTGCCCATCCTCACCCTGCAGTACGGGCATGAGCCGACGTTTGCCTCCAACTGCGTCATCGTGACCACCCTGCTCTCCCTGCTCACGCTTCCCCTGCTGCTGATTCTTTTGGGATAGGAGAGAAACACATGCACATCCCAAGCTCGCCCAGCCAGACCATTGAGATCCTGGACTTTGAAACGGCCCTCTCCCTCTCCGGACAGGGGGACGCCTACGACCGGGACGAGTGGCTCTACGTGCCGGACTTTTACACCGAATACCGTTACATTTTGGGCACCCGGGGGGCCGATCCCCTGATCTGCATCGGCATCAACCCCTCCACCGCGGAGCCCGGGAATCTGGACAACACCCTCAAATCCGTCGCCCGCATCGCGGAGGGCAACGGCTACGACAGCTGGATCATGTTCAACGTCTACGCCCAGCGGGCCACCCGACCGGAAGACATGGACCGGGAGCTCAACGCGCGGCTGCACCGGGCCAACATGGACGCCTTCCGCTACATCCTCTCCCACGTGGGCGAAGGGGTCTCCCCCGCCGTGTGGGCCGCCTGGGGCACCATCATTGAGAAGCGCCCCTATCTGCCCGGCTGCGTGCGGGAGATGGTGCAGATCGGCGAGGCCTTCGGCGCCCATTGGCTCTCGGCGGGAAAGCGCTCCGCCAAGGGTCACCCCCACCATCCGCTGTATCTGCGCAAAGAGGAGAAGACCGTCCCCTTCGACGTGAGGGGCTATCTGGAGACGCTGCCATGATCCAAGTTGCCATCTGTCAGAATACCGCCGCCGAAGACCGCTGGGAGACCCTGGCCCGGGTGGAGCGGATGTTCCGCGAGGCCGCCGAACACGGCGCGGACTTTGTGGTCCTGCCGGAAATGTTCCTCTGCCCCTACTCCGCCCGCAGTTTCCAGGCAGAGGCCAGCCTCGGCCACGAGGAGGTCACGGCCCGCCTCGCCGCCCTGGCGCGGCAGCTGCACGTGTACGTGGTGGGCGGCTCCATCCCCGAGATGGAGGACCACTGCTGCTACAACAGCTGCTTTGTCTTTGACCGGGAGGGAAAGCAGATCGCCCGGCATCGGAAGGTCCATCTCTACGATGCGGACGTGCTGGGCATGCACGTGCGGGAATCCGCCAGCTTCTTCCCCGGGAATGCAATCACCGTCTTTGACACGGAGTTCGGGCCCATGGGCGTCGCCGTGTGCTACGACCTGCGCTTTCCGGAAATGTTCCGGGCTATGGCGCAGCGGGGCGCGAAGCTGGTCTTTGTCCCCGCCCAGTTCAATCTGAGCTCCGGGCCGAAGCACTGGGAGCTGCTGCTGCGGGCCCGGGCCGTGGACTACCAGCTCTTCGTGGCCGGGGCCCAGGCCGCCCGGAATGAGGCGGTGCGCTACCAGTGCTGGGGCCATTCCGCCGTCTATGACCCGGCGGGCGTGTGTCTGGCAAGAGCCGGGGAGGGCGGGGAGATCCTCTATGCGAATCTGGATCTTGCCCGCATCGAGGAAGAGCGCGCCCTGCTGCCGGTCGGCCAGGCGCTGCGCAGAGATCTATACACCGTATCGGAGTGATGTTCATGGATACCGTATCCGCCCTGGAGGCCTACCGCCCCTTCAACGAACAGGAGGCGCGGGACAAGGCCGTGATTCTGGACTTTCTGAAAAAGAACCCGGACGCCTGGCTGCGCTCCAATCTCATCGCCCACATGACGGCCTCGGCCTGGGTGGTGAATGAAAAGCGGGACAGGGTGCTGATGGTCTATCACAGGATCTACGACTCCTGGTCCTGGACCGGCGGGCACGCCGACGGGGACGAGGACCTGGCCCGGGTCTCCCTGAAGGAGGTGCGGGAGGAGACGGGGGTGCAGTCCGCCCGGCTGGTCTCCGACGAGATCTACTCCCTCGAGGTACTCACCGTGGACGGGCACGAAAAGCGCGGGGAGTATGTGCCCAGCCACCTGCACTTAAACGTCACGTATCTCATCGAGGCCGACGAGCACGACCCGCTCACCGTCTGCGAGGAGGAGAACAGCGGCGTGCAGTGGTTTACCCTGGAGGGCGCCCTGGCCGCCTCTTCTGAACCCTGGTTCGTGCAAAGGATTTACCGAAAACTGAATGAAAAGCTCAAAAGCGTCTGACCTGTCAGACGCTTTTTCCATTGGACATTTGCCCCGGCCTGTGGTAACATAGCCCCTGCATTTTACAAAAAGGAGCCGCCATGAATCAGAAAGAACTCGGCGAGATCCGCCGCCGCTTTCGCCCGGATCACAACAACATCCAGCATATATACGGATGTTATGTAAACACGAATAAGGAGATCATCTCCACCTTTGACGAATCCCTGGGTCTGCTGAGCCAGACGGAGACGGAGAAATACCTGGGGCTTTTGAAGAAGTCCCTGTCCGGCGCCCTGGGCAAGAACCTGCTGGACATCTCCTTTGCCACCCGGCAGGTGATGGACAGCGAGGAGCACCGCCTGCTCTCCGCCCTGCGCAAATCTGAGCTGCAGGACGAGACGCTTCGGGATTCCTTTTATCGCTGCATCATCGACGCCATCGACATGGAGGACCGAAACTACCTGATCCTGCTGGCCTACGACGTGTACGACGTGCCCCACTACTCCAGGGACGGCAGCCGGGACGACGAGAGCGGCGAGCTCTACCAATACCTGGTCTGCGCCATCTGCCCGGTGAAGGAGGGAAAGGCGGAGCTGGGCTACCAGCCGGAAGAGAAGCGCTTCCACAGCGCGGCCATGGGCCAGGTCGTCGCCGCCCCGGAGCTGGGCTTTCTCTTTCCCACCTTTGATGACCGGGCAGCCAACATCTACAACGCCCTCTTCTACTCCAAGAACACCGCGGAGATCCATGGGGATTTTGTGGACGCGGTCTTCCGCACCCAGGTGCCCCTCTCCGCCGGGCGGCAGAAGGAGCTGTTCGGGGAGATTCTCAACGAAACCTTTGAGCAGCACTGCAGCTTTGACGTGGTGCAGGCCGTGCACGAGCAGCTGTCCGAGCGCATCACCCTGCACAGGGAGAGCAGGGACCCTGAGCCGCTGGTTCTCTCCCCCGAGGAGATGGGCGACATCCTGGAAAACAGCGGCGCCGCCCCGGAGGCGGCGGAGGCCTTCTGCCGCCGCTGTCTTGATACGCTGGGTCAGGACACGCCCCTGCGCCCGGCCAACATCTCCTCTGCCAGCCGCATGGAGATCGCCACCCCCGAGGTGAAGATCAGCGTGGATCCCAAGTACAGCTACCTGATCCAGTCGAGGATCATCGACGGGCACAAGTACCTGCTCATCTCCGCCGACGCGGGCGTGGAGCTCAACGGCCTTGCCGTGGAGATTCAGGAATAAAGATGAAAAAACCACGTGGGTTCACGTGGTCTTTTCTTTCGACAGAGAGCGGAGGTAGCCCAGGGTCTGCCGCAGCTGGTCCTCCTTTGACAGGCCTGCCAAACGCAGCTTGTGGGCGTAGGCCAGCGCCAGACGGAAGTTCTCCCCCGGGGCAAAGCCCGCATCCACCAGATCCTTCCCGCACACCCCGGGCTGCGCCATACGCTCCCGATAGACGTCCAGCAGCGCCCAAAGGCGCTTCTTCATCTCCGCGTATGCCGCCGCGAGAGCCGCGCCGTCTGTCCCCGGGGCACGCCGCCCCAGGAAATCCGCCTCGGCCAGCAGAAGCAGATCCTCCGGACAGACGGAGGAATCGAACAGGCGCATGAAGCTCTTCTCCCCCGCGCCGTCGGCCAGACGCTTGTTGGGCTCCATGTGCAGCAGCACCATGCTCCTGACAGTTTGCCTGAGCTTCTTCTCCCCGGTGAGGCGGCCCAGGAAACGCTCCGCCGGCGGCAGGCCCGCCTTCTCATGGCCGTAGGCGTGCAGCACGCCGTCCATGCTTTCGGTGGTGTCAGCCTTGCCGAAGTCGTGGCAGAGGGCGGCGAGCATCAGGCCCAGGGGGTTCTCCGCCCGCTGACGCAGGGAGGCCGCCGCGTCCAGCACCTGCATGGTGTGCGTCCACACGTCCCCCTCCGGGTGGGCGTCCGGCCGCTGGGGCACGCCGATGAGGGCCTCCGCCTCCGGAAACCAGACGGTCAGCTGCCCCATCCGGCGCAGTTCCTCAAAAAAGAGCGAGGGCTTTTCCGCCTTCAGCAGAGCCTTTTCCAGCTCGGCAAAGACCCGCTCCCCCGCCAGAGCGTCCACCGCCATGGAGGCGCAGAGGGTCCGGGTCTCCTCCGCCACGGCAAAGTCAAAGCGCGCGGCAAACTGGGCGGCGCGGAAGGCCCGCAGCGGATCCTCCCCGAAGCTGTTATCGTCCACGTGGCGGATGATCCCGTTTTGCAGATCATCCCGCCCGCCGAAGAAGTCCAGGATTTCGCCGGTCAGCACGTTCTGCATCAGGGCGTTGACGGTAAAGTCCCGCCGCCGGGCGGCCTTTTCCTCCCCCAGGAAGGGGTCGACGAAGACCGCGAAGTCCTTGTGCCCCCGGCCGGTGGCCTTTTCCGAACGGGGCATGGCGATATCCAGTCCGCAGTGGCGCAGGCCGAAGACCCCAAAGCTGGCGCCCTTGGCGATCCGCTCACCAAGGCCGTCCAGGATCTCTTCCAGCCTGGAAACCGGGATGCCGTGGACCTCCAGATCGATGTCCTTGCTCTCCCGGCCCAGCAGCCCGTCGCGGACACAGCCGCCCACGTAGTAGACCCGGCCCCCGGCCCGATCCGCCGCGGCGGCAATCTTCCGGGCCATGCTCCGATCCGTCTCCATCGTTTCGCCCCCCCTTCCGTTTTTCTGTATTGTACCACACAAAGCCCCCGCTCACAACCGCACAGCGCAAAAGTCCCCGCATCATACGATGCGGGGACTTTTGAAAGCGGGGTATCAGGGACGGCGATTCCTGCCCCAGAAGACGTTGAAGCGGTCGGGCACCCACTCGGGCTTGAGGCCCTTCACGGCGTCGTGTGCGGTGATGACGGCGTCGTCATGGTCGATATCAATGAGGGTGTAGCGGTCGTTGCCCATGCCAAGCTCCTTCATGTAGCTCTGCTGCCGCATGGCGTGGCGGGACTCCATCCGCTCGATCAGATCCTTGCCGCCGCCCTCGGGGAGGCTGTAGATCAGATCCACGCAGGCCGCGTCCACCGCCAGGATGTCCAGGGAGGCCAGAATGCCCACGTCCGGGGTCACCACAGGCTCGGCATCCACGCCGTCGCAGTCGCAGTTGACGGACATGTTGCGCATGACATTGATATAGCAGACATTCTTGCCGAAGTAGTCGATGACCGCCTTGGTGTACTCGGTCATGCGCTCCATAAACTCCTCATTGCCGATGCTCCACTGTTCATCGGAGCCGGCCATGGTGTGGATGAGCTTCTTGCCGATCCGGCCGTCGGCGCAGCCGATGCCCAGGTTCTTGTTGCTGCCGCCGAAGCCCCCTCTGGTGTGGCCCTTGAAGTGGGTCAGCGTCAAAAGGGAATCGTATTCCGGCAGCGTGATGCCCACATAGGCCTCCTCAAACCACTTGCCGCCCTGAACCGGCAGGGTGGTCGTCCCCTCGCTGTCGGTGATGTCCACGGGGCAGAAGGTCCAGCCGTTGATCTTCAGCGTCTCGCGGTGCTGCGCGGTGGTGTAGCGGCTGCCGTCGTAATAGGTGTTGGTCTCCACGATGGTCGCCTCGGGGAGACGGTTTTTCAGCAATTCTTTCACCCAGGGGCGGGGCAGGAAGTTGGGGCCGTAGGCCTCGCCGGTGTGCAGCTTGACGGCCACCCTGCCCTCCAGCACGGAGCCCACGCGGTCAAAGATCTTCTGCAAGCCCGCCTCGGACAGATCGCGGGTAAAGAACACCACGGAGCTGTCGCCGGTGCGCTCTTCATAGGGGACGTAATGCTCGCCCCCGACGCCGGGGATGGGGTTTTTCTC
>JBGUNL010000142.1:0-3070 GCA_045117295.1 Candidatus Limivicinus sp. | reverse complement strand
CTGCTCCTGGGTGAAATGGGTATCGGCAACACCACCACCGCCGGGGCGGTCTGCGCCGCTCTGCTGGGCCTGACGCCCGCAATGGTCACCGGCCGGGGGGCTGGCCTCTCGGACGCGGGGTTGCTGCGCAAACGCGAGGCAATTCACGCGGCGCTGGAGAGGAACGCCCCGGATCCTGCCGATCCCGTCGATGTGCTGGCAAAGGTGGGCGGCCTGGATATGGCGGCCCTCTGCGGGGCCTTTCTCGGCGCGGCGGCCAGCCGCCTGCCCGTGATTATCGACGGCTTCATCTGCTCCGCCGCGGCCCTCTGTGCCGCGCGGCTCTGCCCGGCGGCCAGGGAGGCCATGCTGGCAAGCCATGTATCCGCCGAACCCGCCGCCCGGATGCTTCTGGAGGCGCTGGAGCTGCAGGCGCCGATCACGGCAGGGATGCGCCTGGGAGAGGGCAGCGGGGCGGTGGCCCTGCTGGGACTTCTGGATCTGGCCCTCGCCGTCTACGGCAGCGGGCAGACCTTTGACCGCCTGGGCATCGACGCCTACACGCCCCAGAACTGAGGACAAGTTATGTTAACCATTATCATCGGCGGCTCCGGCAGCGGCAAGAGCGCCTTTGCCGAGCGCCTGGCGGCAGGGCTGCCGGGGACAAGGATCTACCTCGCCACCATGGCGGCCGGGGATCCCGAGAGCCTGGAGCGCATTGCGCGCCACCGGCAGCAGCGCCGGGGCCTGGGCTTTGAAACCCTGGAACGGCCCCTGGATCTGGAGGGGGCGGAACTCCCCGCGGACGCGAACGTCCTGCTGGAGGACCTGTCCAACCTCCTGGCAAACGAGATGTTTTCCCCCGAAGGCGGTGGAATGGACGCCGTGCGGCGCGGGCTGGACGCCCTGATCCGGCGCTGCCGGAACCTGACCGTGGTGAGCAATGAGATTTTCTCCGGTGGAACGGAGTACGAAGGAGAGACCCTCGCTTATATACAGAATCTGGCGCTGCTCAACCGCTGTCTGGCGGAGCGGGCCGCTCTGGCCGTGGAGGTCGTCTGCGGTCTGCCGAATGTGCTGAAAGGAGAATTGCCGTGATCGTACTGGAAACCGTCGTCGTGGCCTTCTCCATGTTTTCGGCCCTGCCCATGCCGCAGATCGAATGGAACGATAAAAATATGCGCTGGAGCCTCTGCGCCTTCCCGCTGGTGGGGGTGCTGATCGGCCTCGGCTGCTGGGGCTGGCTGCGGCTCTGCGGGGCGCTGGCCCTGCCGGATCTGCTGCGCGGAGCCGGGCTCTGCCTGCTCCCAGTGCTGGTGACCGGCGGCATCCACCTGGACGGCTATGCCGACACCTGCGACGCGCTGGCGAGCCACGTGGGGATCGAGAAGCGGCAGGAGATTTTGAAGGACCCGCATCTGGGCGCTTTCGCGGCCATTCGGCTGTGCGCCTATTTTGTCGCGGCGTTTGCGCTGTGCACGGCGGTGGAGCCGCTGCGCCTTCCCGGGTGGATCGGGCTGTTCGGCCTGTCGCGCAGCCTGTCGGGCTACGCGCTGACGCGCTTTCCCCTGCGGGAGGGCAGCGGCCTTGCCCGCAGCTTTGCGGACGTTTCGGACAAGAAAAAAGCGGGCGCCGTCCTGGCGGCGGAGGCCGCGGTTTTTGCCGCGCTGCTGATCTGGAGCGGCGGAGCCCTGGCGGTGCTGGCCGCGCTGGCGGTTCTGGCTGTTTATCGGCATACGGCGGAGAGGGGCTTCGGCGGCGTCTCCGGAGATCTGGCGGGCTGGTTTCTGCAGACCGCGGAGCTCTGGATGCTGGGCATGCTGGTGCTGACGCAGATCGGGAGGAAATGGCTGTGATCTATTGCTTTGGGCCCTATTACGCCGGAAAACAGACCTATATCCAAAAGGCCCTGGGCCTGGACGCGGAGACCTTTGCCGCCTGCGCCGTGCGGGATGTACAGGAGCTGGTGCCCTGTGAGGATCTTACATCTCTCGCCGACCGGCTGGCTCAGAAGCGCGTCGTGCTCCAGACGGAGCTGGGCGGGGGACTGGTGCCCCTGGATCCCGCCGAGCGGGAGAAGCGGGAGGCCGCGGGAAGGCTCTCCTGCCTGTTGGCGGCGCGGGCGGACACGGTGATCCGGGTCTGCTGCGGACTGCCGCAGCTGATGAAGGGGGAGTGGCCGTGAGGATCTGGCTGATCCGCCATGGGCTCACCGCCCTGGGGGAGGAAAAACGCTATCAGGGCGCGCTGGACACGCCGCTTTCCGAGAAGGGCCGGGCGGCCCTGCGCCCGGCGGACTTTGCCCCGGCGCGGGTATACATCTCCCCGGCAAAGCGCGCCGCGGAGACGGCTGCGATCCTCTTTCCTTCGTCAAAGCTCGTCGAAGTGCCGGGGCTGTGGGAGATGAACTTCGGCGACTTCGAGGGCCGGGGTTGGTGGGAGATGGAGCACGATCCGGACTACCGCACCTGGGTGGACGGCGGCTGTGAAGGCCGCTGCCCCGGCGGGGAGGACCGACGGGAGTTTACCGCGCGGATCTGCGGCGCGTTTGACGGCGTGATGAAGGCGGAGCGGGACAGCGCGGAAGTGGTGCTGGTGGCCCACGGCGGAACCCAGATGGCCCTGCTGGACCGCTTTGGAGAACCCCAACGGGCCTATTACAAATGGCAGTGCCCCTGCGGCTGCGGCTGGCTTCTGGATTGGGAGGCCGGACGGCTGCGGGTGCTGCGAGAGGTTGACTTTACGAAATGAGCATTCTTTTGGCCGCGCTCTGCGGCTTTGCGCTGGATCTGCTGCTGGGGGATCCGGAGCGCCTGGCCTTCCTGCACCCGGTGGTGTGGATGGGCAAAAGCATCACAAAGCTGGAAACGCTTCTCCGGCGGCGCTTTCCCGCGACCGAAAGCGGGGAGAGGCGTGCGGGCGCCCTGCTGGCGATGATCCTGCCCCTTGGCGCGCTGCTTGTCAGCGCGCTGGTGCTGGCGGCTTTGAACCGGATCTTCCCGCCGCTGGGCTTCGCCCTCGCGGTGATCTGGTGCTGGCAGGCCCTGGCCGTAAAGGATTTGCGCGTGGAGGCCATGCGGGTTTCCCGAGC
>JBGUNL010000141.1:0-2359 GCA_045117295.1 Candidatus Limivicinus sp. | reverse complement strand
GGCCTCGGGCATGGGGCACACGTCGCCGGGCAGGCCGTAGAGCTGGGCCACGTCCAGATAGTGCATGACGTTGAACTGGTGGAAGATGTTGGAGGCGAACATGGTGGGCACCTCGCGCAGGATGGTGTGCACCTTTTTGGTGTCAAAGCCCATCATGAAGGTGACCATGGAGTTTTCGTCGGTGATGACGCACTTGTCGGAGTAGGCCTTGTCGTTGCCCACGCGGCGGTCGCCGCGGAAGCAGTTGGCGATAGCCTGGGTCACGTCGGCAATGACGAAGTTGAAGGAGGTATGGGCGATGCGCAGCGCCTCATCCCGCAGGCCGATGGTAAACTTGTCCATGCCGTGGGGGACAAACAGATAGCTCATCATCCAGCGGTAGCGGAAGAAGCCCTTGACGTTGCGGGGCACGATGATGAACTTGCCCAGCACGCCCATCAGATACAGCCAGCGGGTGTAATCGTAGAAGGTGTCCTTCACACCGCGCCACTCACGGCGGGCGCGGACCTTCAGCTTTTCATTGTAGATCTTGCCGGGCGACTGCTCGCCGGCGCGCTTGACGGGATTGACGATCTTCGGCACCGTTTTCATGCTTTCCCACCTCTCTGAATCTTCTTGATCTCCACGCTCTCCACAAAGGCCTGCACACGGGTGCGCATCTGGCCGACGGAGGCTGCCACGTTGTAGGGCCGGTCAACGCTCAGCACGGGGTAGCCGTAGTCTGTGGACAGCATGGAGGAGCCCAGCATTCTCTCGTACGCCCAGGGATCGCAGAACTTCACCTGCTCGTAAATGACGCCGTCGGCGCCATACTCCTTGGCCAGATCCGCCACATACTTCTTGCGGCCGTAGACCTTCTCCTGGTTCATCATGCGCGGGCACTGGCAGTGCTGGATGTAGTGGCGGCAGACCTGGGTCAGCGCGTCCTCCTCGTCGTTGAGCTCAATGGGCACGCGGCCGGGGAAGGAGCCGAAGCAGAAGCGGTCACAGCAGACGAAAGCGCCGCACTCCTCGATGAGCTTGACAAGGCCGCTGTCGTCCACCTCGGAGCCCACCAGCAGCACTCTCGCGCGCCACTTCTTCTCGTCCGGCTCGCGGGTCTTCAGCTCTTCCAGGGTCTCCTCCAGCTTGTCGAGGATCAGGTACTTGGGACATACGTAGGTGGCCAGGCACAACACGTGGAACTCATAGCCCGTGATGCGGGGATTGGCCTCCTTGCGGAACTCGCTGATCTCGCGGATCAGGCGGCAGACCTTGTTGTGCCGCTCCACGGACTCACGGATGGCGGCGTCGGACACGTCCACGCCGTACTTCTCCTTCAGGGGCGTGAGGATGTGGTTGGTGCACTGCAGCACCGCCAGCTTCACGTCGTTCTCGGTGTTCTTGAAGGCGATCTCCATATACTCGTGGAAGAAGCGGGGGTTGTCCTTGCCCATGGTCTTGAGCAGCTCCATGTTCTCCACGGCGCGGTTCATCATGGTGCAGCCGTCGGGCGTGATGACGCAGTCGGCAAAGTTGAAGCCGCCCTCAATGGCGCGCTCCAGCAGGGCGCGGCTGGGCTCGCAAAGGAGGTTCGTCATGTAATAGGTGGCGATATCCATGGAGCCGGTATTCGGAGCAAACAGGCGCAGAGACACGCAGTCGCCCAGGTTCAGCAGCGGTTCGGGGACGTTCTCGCAGGTGTAGGCGACGCAGATTTTTCCGTCCTTTTTGGCCTGGACAACCAGCGCATTGTTGGCCTCCTGCAGGAGGTTTTCGAAATAGGTCAGATGTTTCAGGTCTCTCATTGTGTGTGTTCTCTCCCCCCACTTTCATAATAGCAGAAAAGGCGGATTAACTCCGCCTGAGATTGTCATTATTTTATGAAATTTTGAACGGATTGTCAACAAGCGGACCGGGCCGGGCACGGAAACTGTGGATGTTTCACAATCAGTCATCCCATTATTTGGCGGTTTTTCATAAGCTTCTGTCGGATTTCGTAACAACAGGATTTTTTCTTTGTCTTTACATTTTTCTGTCTTTTGAAAGTCTCCCGATTCCGCGGCAAAAGGCTGCCCGCCGGACGGCAAAAGCCGTCCGGCGGGCTTGTTTCTTATGCGATTTGGGTCAGGGGCGGGATGTAGCAGACGGACTTCCAGCCCTCCCAGATGGTGCTGTACTCCTCCAGGGAGATCTTCGTGTCGTCCGGCTGCGGCTCATAGTCGCAGTGGCCCTTCTGGTGGTAGCAGCTGTCCCGCTCATCCCCGGGGAAGAAGGTGATGACGCCCTCCACCGGGCTGAGCGTGTCCCCGCTGACAGAGTACAGGAAGACGTTGGAGTAGGCGGCGCCGCTGGAGCCCTCGTTGACGATCATGCTGTC
>JBGUNL010000140.1:0-2478 GCA_045117295.1 Candidatus Limivicinus sp. | reverse complement strand
GGGCGAGGACCGCGTCCCCCGCCAGCAGGCGCAGGGCACAGTCGGCCCGCACGCCCTTGAGGGCCCGGGGGTATTCCGGCGCGGTGGTCAGCTGCACCAGGGCGGGATAGAGGGCGGTGCGCTTGTGGCCCAGCTGTTTGAGCAGCTCATACCCGTCCGCCACGCCGCCGAGCTTGGCCCCGGCGGCCCCGCCGCAGGCCACGATCAGCTTGTCGGCGCGCAGGGCTTCCCCGTCGGTGACGACGAGAAAGCCCCCCTTGTCCCGCTTGAGCTCCCGGGCCGGGCAGGCGGTTTTTACTTCCACGCCCCTTGCCTCCAGGGCAAAGCGCAGCACGTCCACCACGCTGCCCGCGGCGTTGGAGAGGGGGTAGACCCGCCCGCCGTATTCCTCCGTGGTGACAAGGCCGAGACCGTGGAAGAATTCCAGGGCGGCCCGGGGCGGAAAGGCGGCGAGAGCGGGCACGGCAAAGTCCGGGTTCTCCCCGTGATAGTTTTCCGGGGCGGCCCCGGTGTTGGTGAGATTGCAGCGGCCGTTGCCGGTGGCCAGCAGCTTGCGGCCCACCCGCTGCTGCCGCTCCAGAAGCACCACCCGGCGGCCCGGGATCTCCGCGGCGGTGAGGGCGGCGACCATGCCGGCGGCGCCCCCGCCGATGACGACAATTGTTTCCATATACTATCCTTCCTTACAGGCTCCCCTGCGCCTCGTACCGGGCCAGCATGTCGTGGGCCACGGGGGTGTAGAAGAGGCGGGAGACCTCCGCCGGGTCGCGCGTCCGGCCCAGGATCCACATCATCTTGGCGTAGAGGGCCTCGGTGGTCATGTCGTAGCCCTCCAGCACCAGGGGATTGCGCTTGAGATCGTGGCCCACGGAGTAGACCGACAGGTCCGAGCCTTCGTTCTGCACCTGGGTGGTGACCACGATGAACTTCCCCCGGGCGGTGTGCTTTTCCACCACGTGGAGGATGCGGTCGTCCTCATAGGCGGGCAGGCCGCCCACCCCGAAGCACTCCATCACCAGGGCGTGATTGCGCTCCAGCAGAAAGTCCAGCAGCTCCGGCTCCGTGCCCGGGGCCATCTTCACCAGCGCCACCTTGGGATCCAGCCGGTCGGAGAAGACCGGCGCCTCCAGCGCCTCCGGCTCCAGATAGCGCAGCAGCCGGTGATCCAGCAGAATGCCGATGTCCGGGTAGTTGATGCTGGAGAAGGCCGCAAAGCTCTTGGAGCAGGTCTTCCGCGCCCGGGTGCCCAGGATGACCCGGCCGCCGAAGACGATGTTCACCCCGGCCAGCTTTCCCGAGGAGGCGCAGACGAAGGCGTCCATCAGGTTGAGCTTGGAGTCGGTGGAGTCATAGTTGATGGGCTTCTGGGCGCCGGTGAGCACGATGGGCTTTTTCGAGCCCTGCACCAGATAGCTCAGCGCCGCGGCGGTGTAGGCCATGGTGTCGGTGCCGTGGCTGATGACGAAGCCGTCGTAGCGGTCGTAGTTCTCCCGCAGGGCCTCGGCGGTTTTCAGCCAGTGGGCGGGGGTGATGTTGGTGCTGTCCAGATTGAACAGGGACAGGCAGTCCACCCGGCAGAGGTCCCGGATGGCGGGCACATAGCGCAGCAGCTGCGCCGGGGTCAGCTCCGGGGTGAGCCCCGCGGGCGTCATCTCGGAGGCGATGGTGCCGCCGGTGCCCAGCATGAGGATGTTTTTCATAGCCGCTCCTTTCCGAAAGGGATGAAGGCATAGATTTATCTCCAACTGTTTGCGTGTTCGCCGTGACTGCCCTGCGCAGATCAAGACCCATTTCTTTCCTCTCGCGGAAAGAAACGGTTCTTGGACTCCAAAGAAAGGCGACCAGAGGAAGTGTCCTCTGGACTCCACGCAAAGGCGGGGAACCCAAGGGCGAAACCAGGGTCGCCGCTTGCGCAGTGAGGCGTGGTTTGGAGCCACGCATACCGCTGACGCTCCATGGACCTTCTGACAGGGACTTCACCCCGCTTTTGCATGCGGCTCGGTGGGTTTGACCCGCCATAGACTTTGCACTGGAGCTGTACCGTGTTCCGACGATCGCGATGCCGAGCCATAGAGCTGTACAGCAGTTGATCGCGTTGGCGCCCTTTCTTTCTTCCACCGGGCGCGGCGCTGTCTTTCTTTCGGCAAGACGAAAGAAAGATAGGGGGGCGCATTGCGCAGGCCGCAATTTGTGAACAAGAAATCTCCATGGGAAAGATCTTATAATTTATTATACCAAGCCCCTGCGAAAACTGCAAGCCGCGGGGCGTGGCGCAATTGACAGCCGCGCCGGAGAAGCGGTATAATATTTCAGTTACAACACCTGTGAAAGGAGGCCCTGCCATGCGCCGGAACAATACCCTGATCGTGCTTGTGACCGTCTTGCTGCTGGCGGGACTCCTGGGCGCCGCCGCCTGGCGGCAGGAGCACGCGGCTCCGTCTCCCGCGCTCCCCGACGCCTCTGCGCCGGAGGCAGCGG
>JBGUNL010000139.1:0-12863 GCA_045117295.1 Candidatus Limivicinus sp. | reverse complement strand
CCCCCCCCCCCCGGTGGCAGTTCAGAGTGTTTTAAGGCCGGGGAGAGAATCAGCCTTCTTCCTTTGCCAAGGCATCGAGAGCGTCCCAGAAGGCCTGCTGCTTGATCTCCTCCAGCGTGCGCTTGTCCACGCCGGGATAGTAGTAATCCACCTGGAACCAGGGGGCCTCCAGATTGTTGATCTCGTCGGCCAGACTCTTGGCGTTGGTGCGGGTGACCTCGGCGCAGCGGAAGGCTTCGATATTGGCCTCCTTCAGCTTTTTGCCCAGCTCCGTCCTGCTGCCGGTGCTCATCACATAGCTGACCAGCCCGCAGTCGGCGAAAGCGCCGGAATCCAGCGTCTCCATGGAGAGGGGTAAGCATACGCTGGCGAGCTCTTTACAGCCGGAAAAAGCGCCCGCGGGAACGGAGGTGATGCCCTCGTCCAGTACGATCCGGCGGATCTTATCCTTGTACTGATCCCAGGGCTCCTGGTCGCCGGTCACCAGCGGGCCTTCCCCGTGGATAAACAGCACGGCGTGATACTTGTTGTAAACATAGCGGAAAACGTCGCCAAAATCACCGGTAACCACATCCGGGTTTTCCCCGACGATCTCTTCCGCAAAGGCGGCGGCGGGGCAGAGGGCGAAGAGGAGACAGAGCATCAGCAGCAGAGAGAGTGTTTTTTTCATAGTGTCCGCGTTCCTTTCCGTTTATTTCAAGCTTTGCTGACATGTAGTATATACTTTCTGCCAGGAAAATGCAATGCCGCTTTCAAAAGGTCGACATAATATGGTTTGCAAAAAATTATGCTTTTGCCAGCTGCCGCTGCAGCTCTTCATTCTGCCGGCGCAGTTCCTCGTTCTGCTGCTCCAGCGCGTCCAGCTTTTTGTTGACGGGCTCCAGCTGCTTTTTCAGCTCCCGGGCCACAGCGGCGCGGTAGATGCGGTCCCGGCCCGCGGTGCCAAGGGCGGAGAACAGGACGGAGCCGCCCGCGGCGGCCAACCCCAGACGTTTGAGATTCTTCGGCTCCAGCAGCCTGGCGGCCCGGCGCAGGGTCTTCTCGTCCACAGGCAGAAGTTCCATCACGGCCTGCTCAGTGCGGTTGGCAAGGGCTTTTTTGGGGGTGAAAAGTGCGTTCATTTTTTTCATGGGATCATCCTCCTGTCCTTTTCATGACGATATTATTATCATAGCACAAAAGCGAGCGTATGAAAAGCCGATCGAAAAAGAAAACCGCCCGGGATCAAGCCCGGGCAGTTAACATAAAACAAAAGACATAAAAATATATACATAAAAATATATACATAAAAATCATGCACTCTCTGCAGGGAGCGTGACGGTGAAGGTGATTTCCCCGTCGGCCCAGTCGCAGGCGATCCGGCCGCCCAGACGGGTGACGATTCCTTCTGCGATGGGAAGCCCCAGGCCGTAGCTGCCGGAGGAGGTGCGGGCCTCATCCCGGCGGTAGAAGCGCTTGAAGACGTCCCGGCACTCGCTGCGGCTCAGCTCCTCCGCGGGATTGGAGAGGCGCAGCTGACAGGCGTGGGCGCCGCTGCGCTGCAGGTGCAGGTCCACCTCACCGGGGAGAGCGTATTTCTGGGCGTTGTCCAGCAGGATATCCACCACCTGGCGCAGAAGCTGCTCGCTGCCGCGCACCAGGATGCCGGGCTCCACCTGACTCTGCAGCGTGAGCCCCTGCTCAAAGAAGACCGGCTCGAAGGGGAGCAGGCTCTCCTCCACCAGCTGGGAGAAATCCAGGGGGTCAAAGCTGGGCGTATCGTGCACGTTGTCCAGCCGCGCCAGATCCAGCAGCCGCTCCAGCAGATGCCGCATCTGGCCGGACATGGTGAGGATGCTGGCGGAGAACTGCTTCTTCTGCTCCGGGCTGTACTCTTCCTGCTGCAGAAGCTCCGCGTTTGCCATGATGACCGTCAGGGGCGTTTTCAGCTCATGGGAGGCGTCGGCCACAAACTGCTTCTGCTGCCGCCAGGCCTCCTCCACCGGGCGGATGGCCCAGCGGGCCAGCAGTACGCTCAGCAGGAAAAAGCCCGCGAAGCTGGCAAGCCCGATCGTGATGCAGACCTTTACCAGATGCCGCATGGTGGCGCGCTCCACGGCGGTGTCGGCAAAGACCAGCTTCTGGCCGAAGGGGGTCTGGGCCACATAATAGCGCAGCCCGTATTCCCGCAGCAACCCGCTCTGCTCCCCGGCGGCCAGGGTGTCGGCCCATAGCGCCTCCAGCGCCTCCTGATCCGTGAAATCATAACTGCCGCTGCCGGCGGCGATGAGACTGCCGTCCCGGCCGCGTTCCAGCACGATGGCGGGGGAGCGGGCGTCGTCCCCGCCGCCCTTGCCGGGGGCGTGCTTGAGCACGGGGCCCTCCGCCGCCCGGGTCATGGCGGCCAGCTGATCCCGCACCAGACCGCGGTGCATATAGACGAACAGTGTGGTAAACAGCAGAATCAGCATGCAGGTGACGATGAGCATGTTGATGCAGACGAATTTGACGCGAAGCTTTTTGATCAAGCTTCCTCCACCTCCAGATGGTAGCCAAGGCGCCGCAGCGCCTCGATTTTCACGTTGGAACCGATGCTCCGGAGCTTTTTGCGCAGAAAGCCCACATAGACCTCCACGTGGTTTTCCACCGCGTTGGAGTCGTAGCCCCAGACTTTGGCGAGGATGACCTCCTTGGAGAGGTTGTTCCCCTTGTACTGCAGCAGCAGGCGCATGACATCAAACTCCTTGGCGGAGAGACGTACGGATTTTTCCCCGCAGACCAGCATGGAGGTGGCCAGATCCAGGGCGGTGTTGCCGAAGACCAGCTCGTCCACCTGATTCCCCTGCCGGCGCAGCAGGGCGTTGATGCAGGCCAGCAGCTCCCGCATGTCAAAGGGCTTGGTGAGGTAGTAATCAGCCCCGGCGTTGAGCCCCTCGATCCGATCCTCCAGACTGGAGCGGGCCGTCAGCATCAGAATCGGCGTGCCGAGGCGCTGGGAGCGGACCTTCCGCGCCACCTGATATCCGTTCATGCCGGGCATCATCACATCCAGGATCAGCAGATCGTAGATGCCAAGCTCCGCGTAGTCCGCGCCGGTCTCCCCGTCGTAGACGGCTTCCACCTGAAAGCCCCTGCTTTCCAGCATGGTGCGGATGGAATCGGCCAGCAGTTTTTCGTCTTCGATGATTAAGATTTTCATGGGTGATCGCTTCCTCTCATCATTTGCCAGGATCCAGTATACCCGATCCGGCTGAAGCGAACCTGAACAAGGAGCGCTTTTTTCAGGGGTGATAGAGGGGGCGGGGCAGGGGGTCCCCGGGCAGAACCGTACCGAGACAGAGGCAGGCGCCCCGCTGAGAACGGCTGAGCATGAGATTCTCGCTTTCCCGCCTGGGATTGGCGCAGAGCAGATGGAGGTTGCCCGCGTAGTCCTCGCACCACTGGCGCACATAGATGCGGCCGCGGTAGAGAAAGACCCCTGCCGCAAACTCCCGCGGGGAGACGCTGCGGGTGACAAAGAGGGTCTGGCCCCGGGCAAAGGCGGGCTCCATACAGTCGCTGTCCAGGGTGATGCAGAAATCTGCGCCCTCCGGCAGGCTGTTTTTCGGCAAAAGGGTGTATTCCTCGTCCATGCGCATCCTCCTTTCCCGCTACCAGCAGATTACCCCATTGTCCGCACTCCGGTCAAGAGGCTGGAAAAAGAAGTTGTAAAAGTTTGCGCGAAACGCTACAATAGGGCATAGATTTCCCTGCGGCGCCGGAAAGCCCGCAGATCACGTGACGGACGGTGATAACAATGCTTTTGATCTTTTTCCTGCTGAGTCTGGCGGCCGCGGCTCTGGCCGTGTGGCAGGCGGGCTTTGCGTTCTGGCAGGGGGCGCTGCTGTTTGTGGGCTGCTTTGCGGCGCTGAATATCCTGTATACCCTGTTCTGGGTGGCGGTGGCTCAGACCGTGGACGACACCAAACCCATCGACCGGCAGAGGCCCATCTACCGCCGGGGCATCGCCTCCATTTCCAACTGGCTCTGCAGCTGGACCCGGGTGCGCGCGGCCGTCAAGGGCACGGAAAAGCTGCCGAAAGAGGGCCGCTTCGTGCTGGTGTGCAACCACCGCTCCGGCTTTGACCCGGTGGTGACGGCGGCAAAGCTCAAGGACTTCAACCTGTGCTTCATCTCCAAGCCCTCCAACCTCAAGCTGCCCTATATCGGCAAGCTGGCCTTCGGCGCTGGCTTTCTGCCCATCGACCGGGAGAACGACCGGGAGGCCCTCAAGACCATTCTCACGGCGGCGGACTATCTGAAAAAGGGCTTCTGCTCCATTGTCATCTACCCCGAGGGCACCCGCAGCAAGACCGATGAGATGCTGCCCTTCCACGCCGGGTCCTTCAAGATCGCCCAGAAGGCCGGAGTGCCCCTGGCCATCGCCGCCATCCGCGGCTCGGAACGGGTGAAGAAAAACTTTCCCCTCCGGCCCACCCGGGTGGAGCTGTGCATCCTGGAGCTGCTGCCGGCAGAGCAGGTGAAGGCCATGAAGACGCCGGAGCTCTCGGCCTACAGCCGGGAGAAGATCGAGGCTTTCCTTGCGGGAGAGGGACAGGAGGCGGCGACATGAAGAAGGTCGCGCTGATCACGGGCTCCTCCCGGGGCATCGGCCGGGCCTGTGCCGAGGCCCTGTCGGATGCGGGCTGGGCGGTCTGCATCAACTGCGTGGAGCGGGAGGATCTGGCGTCCGCCCTGTGTGAAGAACTGCGGGCAAAGGGCCGTGAGGCCGTGTGGTGCCGGGCAGACGTGGCGGACGAGCAGGCCGTGCGGGCCATGGTGGCGCTCACGGAGCGGGAACTGGGTCCCGTCTCCCTGCTGGTCAACAACGCGGGCATTGCCCGGCAGCAGCAGTTTCAGGATATTGACCGGGCCACCTGGGACCGCATCTTCGCGGTAAATCTGGGCGGCTGCTACAACACCATCCAGGCGGTGCTGCCCCGGATGCTGCATGAGCATGAGGGCTGCATCGTCAACATGTCCTCGGTCTGGGGCCGCTTCGGCGCCTCCTGCGAGGCCACCTATTCCTCCACCAAGCACGCCGTCATCGGCCTGACCAAATCTCTCGCGGCAGAGCTCGCCCCAAGCGGCATCCGGGTCAACGCCGTGGCCCCGGGCGTCATCGCCACCGACATGGTGCAGGTGCTGGGACAGGAGACCCTGGACCTGCTGGCGGAGGAGATCCCCCTGGGCCGCCTCGGTACGGCGGAGGAGATCGCCCGGGCGGTTTTATATCTGGCGGAGGCCAGCTATACCACCGGCCAGGTGCTGGCGGTGGACGGGGGCTTTCCCGCCATCTGACACAAAATTCCAAATCACGCGGACAGATCAATGGATTTGTCCGCGTATATTTTTTGTGCGCGCAGGGGAGACTGATAGCAGCACCCTACATACAATGGTTTGGGCGACAATTCTTTGGAGAGTGAACCCCATGGTCAAACGAGGAGATATTTATTTCGCCGATCTCAGCCCTGTGGTGGGCAGTGAGCAGGGCGGCATGCGCCCGGTCCTGATCGTACAGAATGATACCGGAAACCGGCACAGCCCCACAGTCATCGCCGCGGCCATCACCAGCCAGACCGGCAAGGCCAACCTGCCCACCCACATCACCCTCTCGGCCCGCAGCGGGGGCGGAGGGCTCAACCGGGACAGCGTGATCCTGCTGGAGCAGATTCGCACCCTGGACAAATCCCGCCTGCGCGGGCGGATGGGCAAGCTGGACGCGGGCACCATGAGCGCGGTAGACAGCGCCCTGGCCGTCAGCTTCGGTCTGTCTGGTTCGTAAGTTCTTTTCCGGCAGTCCCGCCCATAATGATTAAATGATGGCGAAAAGCAAATAAGCTTTTCGCCGCGCCGCTTTGCGGCGCAGCAAAACAGCATGGCTGTTTTGCCAAATACTCATTGCAATGAACATCGGGCGAATGATTTTTCAAATCATTCGTTGTCAAACCTGTCGTTTGACAGCGAAATCAATCGAATCCTCGATTGATTTCGCTATCCGATGATCATTATAGGCTTTGGGCGGGACTGTTTTGCATAAAAGGGAGGTGCGGCAATGGACTATCCCATCCGGATTGACGGCGCGAGGGCCGGGACCCTCCGGGAGAGCGTCAGCGGACTCTATACCGTGTTTGAGGCGGAGCTGCCGGACACACCGCCGCGGCTGCTGCGGCTCTGGGTGCACGGAGAGGGAGAAAGCGCCTGTCTCGGCTTGATGGAGCCAAAGGACGACGGGCTTTGCCTGCTTCGCCGTTTCAGCGCCCTGGAGCGGAAAAGACTCCCCGCCCGGATTGTGTACGCGTCCGAACAACAAGAGAAAATAAGTTTACATAACGCAGAAACTGATAACGTGAAAACATTGGAAACAGAGCCAAAAGGTTTACATAACAATGCGGAACCGCAGCCAGGAGGCTTGGACCGCTGCCCCTGGCCCGCGCCGGTGGGGGAGGAGAGCGGGGATCTGCTCTGGCTGCGCAGAGGCGACGGAACCCTCACCGCCCACGACGGGATCAGCACCCTGCTGGCCCTCCCTGCACGCCTCCGCTCAGCGCCGAAGGGCGCGGTGCTCCGGCGGATCGAGGGCATGGATTATCTGGTATTTCGCTATTGAGATGGGGAAGGATTTGGTATATAATAAAGTATCAATCTGAAAGAACAAAGGCGGTGTACCATCATGCTGATGACCGATCTGCTGGCAAAGAAACGCGACGGCGGGGAACTGAGCACGGAAGAGATCGATTTCATGATCCAGGGTTATACCCGCGGGGACATTCCGGACTATCAGATGTCCGCCATGTGCATGGCGATCCTGCTGCGCGGCATGACGGACCGGGAGACGCTGGACATGACCCGCTCCATGATGCACTCGGGCGAGACGGTGGATCTGTCCATGATCGCCGGAGTCAAGGCGGACAAGCACTCCACCGGCGGCGTGGGGGACAAGACCAGTCTCATCCTCTGCCCCATGGTGGCGGCCTGCGGGCTGAAAATCGCCAAGATGTCCGGCCGGGGCCTTGGCCACACCGGCGGCACCCTGGACAAGCTGGAGAGCTTTCCGGGCTTTCGCATCGATATCGGGGAGAAGCGCTTCATCGAAAACGTCAACACCATCGGCATCTCCCTTATGGGCCAGACGGCGGACATTGTCCCGGCGGACCGGAAGCTCTACGCCCTGCGGGACGTGACCGGCACCGTACCCAGCATCCCGCTGATCGTCTCCTCCATCATGTCCAAGAAGCTGGCCGCCGGCACGGACGTGATCGTGCTGGACGTCAAGTGCGGCAGCGGCGCCTTTATGAAGACCGAGGAGGACGCCCGGAAGCTGGCCGAGGGGCTGACGCGGATCGGGAAGCTGGCCGGGCGCCGGTGCGCCGCGGTCATCACGGATATGGACCAGCCCCTGGGCTGCGCCGTGGGCAACGCCCTGGAAGTCAAGGAGGCCATCTCCGTTTTGAAGGGTGAGACCGGCGGCGACCTGCTGGAGCTCTGCCTTACCCTGGGCAGCTGCATGCTGACGGAAGTGGGCTATGCGCCCAATATCGATGCCGCACGGAAAATGCTGATGGAGGCCCTCCGGAGCGGCGCCGCGCTGGAGAAGCTGGCGCAGATGGTGGCCGCCCAGGGCGGCGCGAAGGTGGATGTGTACGATCCCGTCCGCCTGCCTGCGGCCCCCGTGCAGCTGGAGGTTCCCAGCGAGCAGGCCGGCTTTGTGCGGCATATTGAGGCCGAACAGGTGGGCTTGGTCTCCATGCACCTGGGCGGCGGCCGCGCCACCAAGGAGGATTCCATCGACCTCTCTGTGGGCCTGGTCCTGCACAAGAAGGTGGGGGACCAGGTGGAAAAGGGCGAGAGTCTGGCCGTCATCCACGCGCCCAGCGAGGCCAAAGCGGAGGAGGCCGCCCGACTTCTGCGCGCCTGCTACGCTTTCTCGGACACACCGGTGGAGCGCCCGGCCTTCATCAAGGCCATCATTCACTGAAACGATTTTGCCTGTTTCTAACAAACCTATACATACAAAGGAGCTGTTCCCATGAAGTACATCATGGCCCTGGACCAGGGCACCACAAGTTCCCGGTGCATTCTGTTTGACAAGTCCGGCAACATCTGCGCGGTGGTCAACAAGGAATTTCAGCAGATTTTTCCGCATCCCGGCTGGGTGGAGCACAACGCCAATGAGATCTGGGACACCACCTATGAGGTGGCCCACGCCGCCATGTCCAAGCTGGGCGTCACCGCGGTGGACATCGCGGCCATCGGCATCACCAACCAGCGTGAGACCACCGTGGTCTGGGACAGGGAGACCGGCGAGCCCGTCGCCAACGCCATCGTCTGGCAGTGCCGCCGCACCTCGGACATCATCGACAAGCTGGTGAAGGACGGCCACGGGGATGAGATCCGCAAAAAGACCGGCCTTGTGCCCGACGCCTATTTCTCCGGCTCCAAGATCCAGTGGCTGCTGGACAATGTGCCCGGCGCGCGCCGCAGAGCCGAGGCGGGCAAGCTCCTCTTCGGCACCATCGACACCTGGCTCATCTGGAAGCTCACCGGCGGCAGAGTCCATGTGACGGACTACACCAACGCCAGCCGCACCATGCTCTTCAACATCCACACCCTGCAGTGGGACGAGGAGCTGTTGAAGCTGCTGCGCATCCCGGCCTCCATGCTGCCGGAGGTCAAGCCCAGCTCCTATGTCTACGGCAAGACCGAGTTTGAGATATTCGGCGGGGAGATCCCCATCGCCGGCGCCGCGGGCGACCAGCAGTGCGCTCTCTTCGGCCAGTGCTGTTTTGAGCCGGGCACCATGAAAAACACCTATGGCACGGGCTGCTTCCTGCTGATGAACACCGGTATGGAGCCCGTGGAGAGCAAGAACGGTCTGGTCACCACCATCGCCGCCTCCACGGGCGACCAGGTGCAGTACGCCCTGGAGGGCAGCATCTTCGTGGCGGGCGCCGCCATCCAGTGGCTGCGGGACCAGCTGGGCGTGATCACCTCCGCCAAGGAGAGCCAGCAGTTTGCCGAGAAGGTGCCCGACACCGCCGGCGGCTATGTGGTCCCGGCCTTCACCGGCATCGGCGCCCCCTACTGGAACCAGCGGGCCCGCGGCTGCGTGGTGGGTTTGACCCGCGGCTTTTCCCGCGCCCATCTCGTGCGCGCCACACTGGAGAGCCTGGCCTACCAGACCCACGACATCGTCCGCGCCATGGAAAAGGACTCCGGCATCCCCATCGCGGAGCTGAAGGTCGACGGCGGCGCCTCCGCCAACAACTTCCTGATGCAGTTCCAGTCGGATATCGTGGGCTGCGACGTATACCGTCCCCGCTGCATTGAGACCACTGCCCTGGGCGCCGCGTACCTGGCGGGTCTGGCCGTGGGCTACTGGAAGAGTCTGGAGGACGTGAAGAACAACTGGGCCGTGGACCGGGTCTTCACCGCCGAGATGGACGAGACCAAGCGCAGAGAACTGCTGCGCGGCTGGTCCAAGGCCGTCAAGTGCGCCCTTCTCTGGGGCGAAGACTGAACAAAAACGGATTCGTCATTGCGAGGCAGTGCGCACACTGCCGTGGCAATCCGTTAACAAGAAAAGATAATACGGAGTATCTATGGATAAACTGAAAAACTGCGAACTTTTTCTCTTTGACATGGACGGCACCCTGTACCTGGGCGACGACGTCTACGAGGGCGCCATCGAGCTGATGCATGATCTGCCGCGGCTGGGGAAAAAATACATCTATCTGACCAACAACTCCTCCCGCGCGGGGGAGGACTACATCACCCGTCTGCAGCGCCTGGGTTTTCCCTGCCTGCGGGAAAATGTCTTTACCTCCGGCATGGCCACCGGCATGTACTTAAACCAGCGCCACCCCGGCGCCCGGGTGTACCTGGCCGGCACCAAGGCCTTTTACCGGGAGCTCAAGAGCTACGGGGTCCATCTCGTCAACGACGAGAACGGCCACACCGAGGCGGACACCGTGGACGTGGTGGTCCAGGGCTTTGACACGGAGCTCCGCTATGAGAAGCTGGAGCGGGCCTGCCACTTCCTCAGACGGGGCGCGGCCTTCATCGCTGCCAATCCCGACTGGGTCTGCCCCATGCCCGCCGACGAGGTTCTGCCCGACTGCGGCAGCATCTGCGCCCTGCTCACCGCTTCCAGCGGAAAAGAGCCCACCTACATCGGCAAGCCCAACCGGAACATGATCGACGTGATCAGCGAGATGACCGGCATTCCTAATGAGAAGATCTGCGCCGTGGGCGACCGGATCTATACCGACATCGCCGTGGCCCAGAACGCGGGGAGCGTCTCCGTGCTGGTCCTCTCCGGCGAGACGGATCAGGCCATGGTGGACGCCGCCGAGCGCAAGCCGGATTATGTGCTGCCCTCCGTCAAGGAGCTGCACGACGCGCTGAAAGCCTGAGAAAGAACGTGAGGCCCCGGGAAAACCCCGGGGCCGACCTGTGACTGTTATGACTTCTATCACCCGCTATTTCCTCCCTGCGGCCTGCTTCCTGCTGCTGACGGCCTTCTTCCTCCTGCTGCCGGATCTCAGAAGCTGCGCCCTCCGGGATAAAAAACCGAACAACAGACGCCTGGACCGCACCGACGCGCTGCTCATGGCTGTGCTCACCCTCGCCTACGGCGCGGTCGCTTTCACGCGCCTTGGCAGCACCGCCGCGCCGGAGAGCTTTGTCAACATGGAAAACCGGGACGCGGAGCTCACTCTGGACCTGGGCGGCGGCACGGTCTCCCGCCTGATGCTGTACACCGGCGTCGGCATCGGCGCCTATGATATCAGCTATACCACCGACGGTACGGATCACTATGATCTGGCAGCTTTTGACCAGACCCATGCCGAGAATCTCAAATGGCACCGGGTGGAGCTGGCCTATCTCTGCACCGGCGGCGTTATCCGCATCCACGGTTACGGGAATGTGTGGCTGGGGGAGGTGGTGGCCCAGACCGAGGACGGCCGGACGGTGCCGCTGCAGTCGGAGGACGAGGCCCTTTGCGACGAGCAGAGCCTGGTGCCCGAAAAGCAGACCTTCTTCAACTCCAGCTACTTCGACGAGATCTACCACGCCCGCACCGCCTGGGAACACCTCAACCGGATCTACCCCTATGAGATCACCCATCCGCCCCTGGGCAAGATCATCATCGGGCTGGGCATCTCCCTCTTCGGCATGACGCCCTTCGGCTGGCGCTTCTCCGGCACCCTCTTCGGGGTGCTGATGCTGCCGATCCTCTATGTCTTTGCAAAAAAACTCTTCGGCGGCAGATGGGCGCCAACTGCCTGCGCCGCCCTGATGGCCACGGACTTCATGCACTTTGTGCAGACCCGCATCGCCACCATTGACGTCTACGCGGTCTTCTTTATCCTGCTGATGTACCTGTTTATGTACCTCTTCGTCAGCGGGGAGGGGAAGAAGTATCTTGCCCTGTCGGGGATCGCCTTCGGCCTCGGCGCCGCCAGCAAGTGGATCTGCTTCTATGCCGGCGCGGGCCTCGCGGTGATCTGGGCTCTGTGGTGCATCGGCAGCGCCCGGCGTGGGGCGCTGGATTTCAAGGGTTTTTTGAAAAACTGCGGCTTCTGCGTAGTCTTTTTCGTCCTGATCCCGGTGCTGATCTACGACCTGTCTTACCTGCCCTATGGCCTTGCCGAGGGGAAGACCAACCCGTTCAGCCCGGCGTATATCAAGATGGTGCTGGATAACCAGAGCTATATGTTCAACTACCACTCCAAGCTGGTGGCCACGCACCCCTATTCCTCCCACTGGTACCAGTGGCTGCTGGATATCCGCCCCATCCTGTATTATCTCGACTATCTCCCGGACGGCCGACACATAAGCTTCGGGGCCTTTGTCAATCCGGTGCTCTGCTGGGGCGGGCTGCTGAGCCTGTTTGTCCTGATTGATCTCGCCCTGGCCCGGCGCGACCAGCCCTCGCAGTTTATCCTTCTGGGGTATCTGGCCCAGCTGCTGCCCTGGGTGCTGGTGCCGCGGCTGACCTTTGCCTACCACTATTTCCCCTGCACGGTGTTTTTGGCCCTCTCCCTGGGACGCTGCTTCGACCTGATGGAGCGGAACGTGAAGCGGGGGAGGATGTATGTGGGGCTTTTCGCCGCCCTGAGTCTGGCGGTTTTCGTCCTGTTTTTCCCGTGCCTGGCGGGACTTCCGGTGCGGTCCGGCATCCTGCGCTCCTGGCTGCCCACCTGGCCCTTCTGAAAAAACAAGCGTTTGCAGCGCTTTCCAGCGTTGCCAAAAAAATCCTGCCATTTCGAAAAAAAGTCCTTGACTTTTGGGGGGGCTTCTGGTAATATACTCCTTGCTCACGGGGGTATAGCTCAGCTGGGAGAGCGCTTGAATGGCATTCAAGAGGTCAGCGGTTCGATCCCGCTTATCTCCACCAAGCAAAAACCGAGGATTATGTCCTCGGTTTTTTTGTTTGGTGCGGGGGATGCCACGAACCGCTGACCTCTTGTTTCAATAAAAGGCGGCAACGGCGCGCAGCGCCTAGTCCCCGGAGGGGATTCGATCCCACTTATCTCCACCAAAGCAAGATAATCCGAACCACATCTTCTCGATCGGAGATGGGTTCGGATTTTGCTTTATCATCGATGATTTCCAATCCTGCCGCAAACACGGTAAGCGCAAATCAAAATAAAGCTAAGGTGTTTTCGAGAAAAGAAACCATCTTTACAGCGGAGATCAAACCATCTATACTGTAGGTAGAAAAGATGCCTGCGGTGACGACGCGGGAGGATTGCGGCCTGTGCCAGACGAAGGTGCCCTGTGAGCACTGTGTTCCGCCGCGGCGAAAAACCATTTGAACAAGGAGACAATCCGATGCA
>JBGUNL010000138.1:0-12309 GCA_045117295.1 Candidatus Limivicinus sp. | reverse complement strand
GTCTCTTCCGCGTGGCTGGGCCCGAAGATCTCGTGTTCGCCGCCGCAGTCGGGGCACCGGAAGAAGGACATGTTCTCCACCAGGCCCACCACCTGCTTGCTCATCATCCGGGCCATCTTGATGGCCTTGGCCACGATCATGCCCACTAGCTCCTGGGGCGTGGCCACGACCACCACCCCGTCCACGGGCAGGGACTGGAACACGGTCAGGGGCACATCCCCCGTTCCGGGAGGCATGTCCACAAACATATAGTCCACGTCCTGCCACAGCACGTCAGTCCAGAACTGGGTGACGGCGCCGGCGATCACGGGGCCGCGCCACACCACGGGCTCGGTCTCGTCCTCCAGGATCAGGTTCATGCTCATCAGCTGCAGCCCGGTGTGGGTGGTCACAGGGAGGAGATACTCCTCGGTGCCCATGCAGTGCTCATGGATGCCGAAGGACTTGGGGATGGAGGGGCCGGTGATGTCCGCGTCCAGCACGGCGCAGTTGTGGCCGCGGCGCTGCATCTCGGAGGCCAGCAGGCTCGTCACCAGGGATTTGCCCACGCCGCCCTTGCCGCTGACCACCGCGATGACCTTCCTGACCGAGGCGCCCTCGCGCAGGGGCTTGCGGAAGCTCTCCGCCGTGCGCTCGGAACATGCCTTGCCGCAGGTGGAGCAATCGTGTGTGCATTCGCTCATATCGTTTTCAATCTGCCTTTCAAAAAGAATGGGATATTGCTATTATACCCGTTTTCCCGTCTGTGTCAAATCCTCATGCCGCGCAGCGCGCGGATGAGATACATGGCGGCAAAGCCGGTGAAAACGCCGGTGATCACGCCGGATGCCGCGAGGATGGGAGCATAGGCCAGGACGCCGGGCGTCTTCACCACTAGGGCGCAGGCCAGCAGCTGCCCGGCATTGTGGGCCACACCCGCCAGAGCCGAGACGATCCAGAGCTGGCTGTCGGAGAAAACCCCCGTGGTCAGGCACATGACCAGATAGGCAAAGAGCCCGCCCGCCGCGCTGAACAGCAGCGTGGAGGGGCTGCCCGCAAACATGGCCCCCATCAGCACCCGCACCAGCAGGATGGCCCCGGCCTCCTTTCTCCCCAGCAGCAGCATGGCCACCAGGGTGATAATATTGGCCAAGCCCAGCTTCACCCCGGGAATGGGAACCGGAAGCGGGATCTGGTTTTCGATGACAAAGATCGTCAGTGCCGCGGCCGTCAGCAGCGACATCAGCACCAGCTTTCTGGTCTTAGGCATCGAAATCACCGCCCTCGATTGCAATGACCAGCCGGTGCGGCATACAGATGATCGGGAGTCCGCCGCCGGTCAGCTCGCCCATCTGCACGCAGATGTGGTCCGGACAGTCGGCCTCCGTCACCGAAATGGCGCCGGGAGCCACGTGGATCAAATTACGGCCCCAGGCGGTGACGATTTCCAGATCGTAGCTCTCCCGGACTTTCGAGAGGTCGATCCTTTCCATCTCCTCTCCGTCGACCGAGATCACCGCGATCATGCCGCCGGCGCCGCCCAGATGCCGAACCCAGAGCAGGCCGCCGATGACGAGCACCGCGAAGACCAGAATCCACAGAAGTGTTTTCTTCTTCATGCCGCTATTTTAGTTGACGCGCTCCCGCTTGTCAATAAGCGGTGCTTTGTGGTAAAATAATTTGGTTATGTAATACTGCGTTTCCGGCGGGGAGGTGTTTTTACGGAGGGTCTTGCCGATTATACGCTCGCCATGAGCAAATACGTGCTGATTCTGCTGGCGATCGCGCTGATCATCCGCTGCATCCGCTCCATGCTCTCCGAACACTACGAGCCGGAAACCTGGGGCTATCTCCGCCACGGGGAGGACACCTTCACCCTCACCCACTGGGAGAACATCATCGGCCGCTCCCTCAACGCGGACGTGCGCCTGGTGGACGCGGGCGTCAGCCGGGTCCACGCCGTGCTGCGCCGCGGGGACAAGGGGCGCTGGCGCGTCTATGACATCTTTTCCAAGGGCGGCGTCTGGATCAAGAACGCCAAGGCCGGGCCTGCGGGCCTGCCGGTGCAGACCGGGGACGTAATCAACGTGGGCGGGCAGAAGCTGCGCTTCCGGGAGGTCACCCCGGAAAAGCAGGAGAAGCTGGAAAAAAAGCGCACCGCCGCCGGGCACGGGGTCTCCCCCGCCGGCACCCTGCTGGAGCTGACGGTGTTTGAGCTCTGCCTGCTGGGGCAGCACGCCATGTCCGCCAAAAGCGAACATTTCAAGGCCATTGCCCTGAGCTTTGTGGCCCTGATCGCGCTGGAATGGGCCTGCTACTTTGCCATGCGGGTGGTGGACCGCTCCGGCTTCGAGATCGAGACCCTGGCTTTTTTCCTCACAAGCCTCGGCCTCTCCGTGGCCGCCTCCTCCACGCCAGAGGATCTCTTAAAACAGATCGTGCTGATCATCGCGGCAGTCTCCCTGTTTCTGCTGCTGGGTCTGTGGCTGCGCAAGCTGGACCGCGCCATGGCCGCCCGCTCGATGGTGACCATTGTGTCCATCGCACTGATGCTGGTCAACATCGTCTTCAGCGACGCCGTCCTCGGCGCCAGAAACTGGCTGCAGTTTGCGGGATTCTCCTTTCAGCCCTCGGAGCTGGTGAAGGTGGGATATATCTATGTGGGCGCCTCCACGCTGGACAAGCTCTTCCGCAGACGGAACCTGTATCTGTTCATCTTTCTCTCCGCCTTCTTCGTCGTCTCCCTGGCCCTGATCGGGGACTTCGGCACGGCGCTGATTTTCTTTGTAACCTTCCTCGTCATCTCCTTCCTGCGCTCCGGCTCCATCGCCACGGTGCTGCTGGCCATCGCGGGCGCGGGCATGGCGGGCTTTCTCGCCGTCAGCGTGCGGCCCTATGTGGCCCGTCGCTTTGCAACCTGGGGCCACGTGTGGGACGACGTTTACGGCGCGGGCTTTCAGCAGTCCCGGGCCATGTCCGCCGCCGCCTCCGGCGGGCTCTACGGCAAGGGCGCCGGGGCCGGCTGGCTCAAGAGCATCTTTGCCGCCAATACCGACATGGTCTTTGCCATGGTCTGTGAAGAACAGGGGCTCATCATCGGGGTCATCATGGTGCTGGCCGTGCTGGTGCTGGCCTTTTTCGCCGTGCGCACCGCGCGGCAGGGCCGCTCCGCCTATACTTCCATCGCCGCCTGCGCCGCCATGAGCATGCTGCTGGCGCAGCTTGCCATGAACGTCTTCGGCTCGCTGGACATTCTGCCCTTTACCGGCGTCACCTTTCCCTTCGTGTCCCGGGGCGGCACGTCCCTGCTCTCCTGCTGGATGCTGATGGCCTTCATCAAGAGCGCCGACAACCGGCGGGACGCCAGCTTTGCCGTCCGGCCCGCGACGTATGAGGAGGAAGAGGAGGACATCGACGAGAATCTAGCCGACTGGGAGGTGTGGCAGCCACGAAAAAAATAACAAACCGCGCCTTTTCGGTGCTGCTGCTGGCGGCCCTGGTCATCTGCGGCATGGCGGTGTACGTGCTGCGCTACGTGGATCACGGCAAGGAGTGGGCCCTGTATTTTTCCCGTGCAAACTCCGGCTCCACCGGCCAGATCGTGGACCGCAACGGCATCACCCTGGCCTACTTCAACGGCACCGACAACTACTTCTCCCCGGAGCGCGTCACCCGCGCCGCCAACTACCACGTCACCGGCGACTACTGGGGCCGCACCGGCACCGGGCTTCTCACCCGCTTCTGGGGGGACTCCCAGACCTTCAGCCTGCTGACCGGCACCACCCGCTCCGAGGATCAGCTGCTGGAGCTGAACATCGACGCGCGGCTCAACCGGCAGATCTATCTCGCCCTGGGGGAGAACTCCACCGGCTGCATGCTGGTGTGCAACTACCGCACCGGTGAGCTGCTGGGCATGGTCTCCACCCCCTCAGTGGATCCCATCGACGGCAGCAACAATCCCCGGGACGGCGCTTACATCAACCGCTGCATCTCCGCCTCCTTTACCCCCGGCTCCATCTTCAAGCTCATCACCGCCGCGGCCGCCATTGAAAACCTGCGCGATCTGGACAGCCGCAGCTGGTACTGCGAGAACGGCATCAAGATCGCCGGGGTGGAAATCACCTGCATCGCCGACCACTACACCCAGAATTTTGAGCAGGCCCTGGCCAACTCCTGCAATGTGGCCTTTTCCCAGATCGCCGTGGCGCTGGGGCAGCAGTGCATGATCCGCTACGTCACCGACTACGGCTTTCTCGACAGCCACAGTCTGGACGGCATCCCCACCGCCAGGGGCAGCTATCCTCTGGAGTTCGTGGGCGACCCGGAGACCGGCTGGTCCGGCATCGGCCAGTCCACGGACATGGTGTGTCCCTATTCCATGCTGCGCTTCCTCTGCGCCGTGGCAAACGGCGGCACCCTCATCGAGCCCCACATGATCAACGACGGCACGCCCGAGGTCAGCGACCTGGTCAAGCCCGCTACCGCCGAGCGGCTGAAAGAGCTGATGCGCAACAACGCCGTCACCCACTACAACGCCGACACGCTCTTCCCCGGCATGGCCATCTGTGCCAAGACCGGCACGGCGGAGCTTGGCGACGGGGACTCCCACTCCTGGTTTGTGGGCTTTCTCGACGACGAGGAGCACCCCTACGCCTTCGTCACCCTGGTAGAGCGCGGCGGCTTCGGCCTCACAAAGGCCGGCGGCGCCACCAGCGAGGTGCTCAAATGGGCCGTGGAGAACATGGAGCCCTGAACTTAACCACCAAGGAATTCGTTCATTATGACAGATCTTTCCGTAAACAATCTGGTCAAATCCTTTGAGATCGGCCGCAATGTCCTGGACGGGCTCTCCTTCACGGTCACCGCCGGGGAGCGGGTGGGCATTCTGGGCCAAAACGGCTGCGGCAAGACAACCCTCTTCCGCATCCTGACGGGCGAGCTGCGCGCGGACGAGGGGGACATCGCCGTCGCCCCCGGAAAGCGCATGGGCCTCATCTCCCAGATCCCCGTCTACCCCGAGGGCTGGACCACCGAGATGGTGCTCAAGGACGCGCACCGCAGGCTCTACGCCATCTCCGACCGCATGGAGGAGCTGACGGAGCAGATGGAGCGCGACCAGTCCCCCGCCCTGTTGCGGGAGTATGACCGGCTGCAGGAGGACTTCCGCCGTCTGGGCGGCTATGAGATGGACGTGGACCGCAGCCGGGTGGCAAACGGTCTGGACATCCCGCCCGCCATGCTCTCCCAGCCCTTTGACTCTCTCTCCGGCGGGGAGAAGACCCGGGTGAACCTGGCCCGGCTGATCCTGGAAAACACCGATATTCTCCTGCTGGACGAGCCCACCAACCACCTGGATCTGCGCGCCACCGAGTGGCTGGAGGACTATCTCACGCACTTCAAGGGCACCGTCCTCGCCATCAGCCACGACCGCTACTTCCTCGACAAGGTGGTGCAGCGCTGTGTGGAGATCAACGACGGCAAGGCCGAGTTCTACAGCGGCAACTACAGCTTCTATGTCCGGGAGCGGCAGCACCGCTTTGAGGAGAAGCTGAAGAAATACGAAAAGGACCAGGCCAAGATCGAGCAGCTCACCCGGGCAGCCGAGCAGATGCACCTCTGGGCCTTCATGGGCAACGACAAGCTGCACAAGCGCGCCTTCTCCATGGAAAAGCGCATTGAAAAGCTAAGCCGCAGCGAGAAGCCCACCGAACAGCGCAAGCTGAACGTGAAGTTCAAGGAGCGGGAGTTCGTGGGCGACGAGGTGCTGGTCATGGACGGCATTCAAAAGGGCTTTGGGGATCGGGTGCTCTTTTCCGGTCTGGAACTTCTGGTCACCGGCGGGGAGCGCATCGCCCTCATCGGGGACAATGGCACCGGCAAATCCACGCTGGTCAAGCTCATCATGAACGAGGAAACGCCGGACAAGGGGTATCTCTATCTCGGCCCCACGGTGCGCACGGCCTACCTGCCCCAGCTGGTGGGCTTTTCCAATGAACAGCGCTCCGCCCTGGACACCATGCTCTACGACTGCCGCTGCACGCCGCAACAGGCCCGGGACCGTCTTGCCGCCTTCGGCTTCCGGGGCGAAGACGTGATGACCCCCGTGGGTGCCCTCTCCGGCGGCGAGAAAAGCCGCCTGCGGCTCTGCATGCTCATGGGCGGGGACGTCAACTTCCTGATTCTGGACGAACCCACCAACCACCTGGATATCGCCAGCCGCGAGTGGATGGAGGACGCGCTCTCCGACTATGAGCAGACCCTGCTCTTCGTCTCCCACGACCGGTATTTTATCGAGAAGTTCGCCACCCGCATCTGGGCCCTGCATGACGGGGTCATCACAGATTTCCGCGGCGGGTATAGGGAGTACTGCGCCTGGCGGGAGCGGCAGCAGGTCTTTGTCCAGAACGAGAAGCAGCGGGAGAAGGAACTGAAAAAGGAAACAAAACCGAAAGTCCAGCGTCCAAAGAACAACGACAAGGCGCTGCAGAAGCTGGAAAAGGAGATCTCCCGGCAGGAAGAAAAGATTGCGGAAAAGGACCGCGAGGCCGAGGAATACGCCACCGACTACCAGAAGCTCATGGAGATCTCCGCCGAGAAAGAGGAGCTGGAGGCGGCGCTGCTGGAACTGTACGAACGCTGGGAGGAACTGAGCGAATGAAAAAACACAGATGGCTGGCGGTCCCCGCGGGGCTGACCGCCTTTGCCCTGCTGCTGCGCTTTACGCTGCGGGGCTACAACTGGTGGGCCTACGCGATGCTGTTCACGGCGGCCCTGATCGTACTGCACCGCTATCTGCCGGTGGCCCTCTGGCGCGTTGTAGTGGCGCTGACCTGTGTGGGGCTGGCGTATTTCTGCTTTGTGGAGTCCTTTGTCATCAAAAACGCCCGGACCGACAGGGATCCGGGCCGGGACTATCTGATCGTGCTGGGCGCTGCGGTGTACAGGGATCAGCCCTCCCTGACCCTGATCCGCAGACTGGAGGGCGCGGCCGACTATCTGGAGCGCTACCCCGATTCCGTGGCCATCGTCTCCGGCGGCATGGGTCCGGGCGAGACCGTTACCGAGGCCCAGGCCATGTACGACTGGCTGGTAAACGAGGGCTTTGACCCGGCGCGCATCCTCATGGAGCCCAAAGCCACCTCCACGGAGGAGAACCTGGAAAACTCCTTCGCCATCATCCGCGCGCGCGGTGACGAGCCCGCCGGCCATGTGGCCATCGTCTCCAGCGCCTACCACCTCTACCGGGCCAAGACCATGGCCCGCAATTTGGGAGTCCCGGACGCCGCCGGCGTCGCCGCCCCCTGGGGCTACTTCTTTGTGATGCTCAACTACTTTATCCGTGAGGCCTTCGGCGTCACGCATCTCTGGGTTTTCGGCCGCTGATTGAACTGCGGGAGGGTTTGCCATGCAGATGAGACAGAAGCTGCAAAAGCTGAATACGGCAAAAGGGACGTCGCTGGCGCTGTTTGCGTCGGTGTTCCTGCTGCTGCTCTACTGCAATTTGCACACGGCTCTGGTGGCGGACGACTTCCGCTACTGCTTCAGCTTCGCCGACGGCAGCCGCATGACGAGTCTGTCCCAGATTGTCCCCTCCATGGCCGCCCACCGGCAGACCATGAACGGCCGGCTGATCGCCCACGCCCTGGTGCAGCTTTTTCTGATGCTCCCGAAGTCGGTCTTCAACGCGGCAAACGCCCTGATGTTCGCGCTGCTGGTGCGCCTGATCTGCCGCCCGGCACTTCCAAGGGGCGAGCACAACGCCCTGCTTGCCGCCTGCGTGTTCGGCTGTCTCTGGGTGCTGCAGCCGGAGTTCGGCCAGGTCTTTCTGTGGCTGGACGGCTCGGTCAACTATCTCTGGTGCGCGGTGTTCTGCCTGCTGTGGCTGCTGCCATGGGCCAAGAGCTTCCTGCAGGACACGGAGCCCTCCCGCGCGGCGCAGATCCTGCTGGTCCTCTTCTCCCCTCTGGTGGGGGCCTATTCGGAAAATGCCTCCGTGGCGCTGATTTTCCTGGCGCTGGTGTTTCTGGTCCTGCGGACCTTCTATGACAAAAAGCGTATTCCCCTCTGGATGCCGGTATCCCTGCTTCTCACGCTGGCCGGGTTCTTCTTTATGATGCTGGCCCCGGCCACCGCCGCCAACAAATCGGCGGAGATGCGCTTTTCCGTACTGCTGGGTAACTTTTCCGAAACGGGTCTGTTCTATCTCCGCTTCTGGCCGCTGCTCGTCAGCTTCGGGCTCTTTTCCTTCCTCGCCGTCAAATCCGGGATGGATTTGCGGCGGCGCATCCTGGCCCTGATCTATTTGCTGGGCTCCCTCGCCGGGCACTTTGTGCTGACCTTCGCCCTCTACTGCGCCGGGCGCAGCACCTATATCGGGCTTGTCCTGCTGCTGGCGGCCAACGCCCTGCTCTTCCCGCCGCTGCTGGAGGGCGCAGGGAAGAAGCTGCTGCCGGGCCTGTGTGCGGTCTGCCTGATTTTTACCGTCTGGATGGTCGCCGTGGGGGTGCGGGACATTCTGCGCACGGATTATCTGCTGGACTTCAACCGGGAGCTCATCGAGGAGGCCGCCGCAAACGGCGAGACCGATTTGCAGGTCCCCCGTCCTTACGCCCATACCAAGTACAGCGCCCTGGAGGGCCTGCCCTACCTGAACACCGAGGATTCCACCGACTGGCCCAACGTCTACATGGCCAAGTACTACGGCGTCGACAGCATCATCGGATACTAAAAAAGAGAGCCTTTTGGCTCTCTTTTTTTCAGTCTCTGGAAAACAGGTCCCGGGTGTAGACCTTGTCCTCCACGTCGCACAGTTCCGGGCTGAAGCGGTTGGCGATGATGACGTCGCAGCGCTTCTTGAACTCCTCCAGGTCGTCGATCTTCGGGCTGTTGAAGAAGTTGTCCTCCTTCAGGGTGGGCTCAAAGACCACCATCTGCACGCCCTTGGCTTTGATACGCTTCATGACCCCCTGGATGCTGCTGGCCCGGAAATTGTCCGAGCCCTCCTTCATGGTGAGGCGGTAGACGCCGATGACGCAGTCCCGCCTGCCGTCGAAGAACCCCGCCTTGCGCAGGACGCTGTCGGCGATGACATCCTTGCGGGTGCGGTTGCTCTCCACGATGGCGGAGATCAGATTCTCCGGTACGTCCTGATAGTTGGCCTTGAGCTGCTTGGTGTCCTTGGGCAGGCAGTAGCCGCCGTAGCCAAAGGAGGGATTGTTGTAATGGGAGCCAATGCGGGGATCCAGGCAGACCCCCTCGATGATCTGGCGGGTGTTGAGACCCCGGGCCTCGGCATAGGTGTCCAACTCGTTGAAGAAGCTGACCCGCAGGGCCAGATAGGTGTTGGCGAAAAGCTTGACCGCCTCGGCCTCGGTGGGGTTGGTGAACAGGACGTCCACGTGCTCCTTCTCCGCCGCCTCCTCCAGAAGCTCCGCGAAACGGTGGGCCGCCGCCTGCAGTTCGGCGTTCTCCATCTGGGCGCCCACGATGATGCGGGAAGGATAGAGGTTATCGTACAGGGCCCGCCCTTCCCGCAGAAATTCCGGGGAAAACAGGATCCGGCCGCAGGCATACTGCTTCTGCACCCGCACAGTATAGCCCACCGGCACCGTGGATTTGATAACCATATAAGCCGTGGGATTGACCCGCAGCACAGTCTCGATCACGTCCTCCACGGCGGAGGTGTCGAAGGTATTGAGATTCGGGTCGTAGTTGGTGGGGGTGGCGATGACGACAAACTCCGCGTCCCGATAGGCCGCCTCCTTGTCCACCGTCGCCGTGAGGTTCAGCTTTTTGTGGGCCAGGAAATCCTCAATCTCCTTGTCCTTAATGGGCGAAACGCCGCTGTTGATCTTCTCCACCTTGGCCGGCGTGGTGCTCACAGCCATGACCTCGTGCCGCTGGGAGAGCAGCACCGCCAGAGAAAGGCCCACGTATCCGACGCCCGCAACCGCGATTTTCATATCACGTTCTCCTTATACTTTGTAGTATGCCTTGTACCAACGGGCAAAGCGCCGCAGGCCTTCCCGCAGAGGGGTAGACGGCCGGAAGCCGAAATCCCGCTCCAGCGGCTCCGTGTCGGCGTAGGTGATCTCCACGTCGCCCGGCTGCATGGGCACCAGCTCCTTGTGGGCTTCAAAGTCATAGTCCGCGGGAAGCACGCCCGCATCCACCAGCTCCTCCGAGAGGATCTGTACGAAGTCCAGCAGGTTTTCCGGGTGGCTGTTGCCGATGTTGTAGACCATGTAGGGCGGTACGGGCAGCCCATCCTCCCCCCGCATTCTCTCGGGGGGCTTTGCCATCACCCGCTGGATGCCCTCGACGATATCGTCGATATAGGTAAAGTCCCGCTTGCAGTTGCCGTAGTTGAAAATGCGGATGGTGTCCCCCGCCCGCAGCTTGTTGGTAAAGCCGAAGTAGGCCATATCGGGTCTGCCCGCCGGGCCGTAGACCGTGAAGAAGCGCAGACCGGTGCTCGGGATGTCATAGAGCTTGGCGTAGGCGTGGGCCAGCAGCTCGTCGGATTTCTTGGTGGCGGCATACAGGGAGATGGGATTGTCCACCTTGTCGTCGGTGGAATAGGGCACCTTCTTGTTGTTGCCGTAAACCGAGGAGCTGGAGGCGTAGACCAGGTGCTCCACGCCCTTCTTCCCGCCGTCGTAGGAGTGGCGGCAAGCCTCCAGAATGTTGTAAAAGCCGATGAGGTTGGATTCGATGTACACGTCCGGGTGATCAATGGAATAGCGCACCCCCGCCTGGGCGGCGAGGTTGACCACAATGTCCGGCTCGTAATCCAGGAAGAGCTTGTCCAGCACTGCTTTCTCGGCCATGTTGCCGCGGATGAAGGAGAAGCTGCAGCCGGCGGCGGCCCGCTCTGCGGCGAGTGCTTCGATCTCCCGCAGGCGGTATTCCTTGAGCGAGACTTCGTAGTAGTCGTTCATGCTGTCGATGCCCACCACGTGCACGCCCTCGTGCTCCTTTAACAGGGCCTCGGACAGGAAGGCGCCGATAAAGCCGGCGGCGCCGGTCACCAGAATGGTTTTATGATCAAGCTTCATATGGTTCTCCGTTCCGCTCTGCATGGGTCTGTTTCCTGCAGGCTCTTGTTATTATAAACCATTCCCTGATTCCGTGCAACTGCAAAAGCACAGGCGGTGCCTTTCTTTACAAAAAGCCCTGCCCGCGATATAATGGCGGCATCACGTTCTGGGAGGCGCTGCCATGCAGAGGCATCTTTTTCTCACCGGCCCAGCCGGCGCGGGCAAAACCGCGCTGCTGCGCCGCTGTCTGGGCCCTGCCGCCCTGGGCTACGCGGGCGGTTTTGTGACGGAGCCGGCTTTCGATACAGATAGGACGCTTTTGGGCTATGATCTGTTCCCGGGTGCGGCCGCGGCGGACTTTGCCCTCTACAGCGGCTGGCGCTATCTGGATCTCTCCGGCCCGGTGCCCGTCCGGGACAACGACCTCTTCCGGGAAAAGGCGGTAGAGTTGCTGGAGCAGGCGGAGTATTACCCCTTCGCCATGGTGGACTCGATCGGCGGCTATGAGCTGCTGATCCCGCAGTTTCGCGGTGCGCTTGCAAACTTCCTCAATCTCTCCCTGCCCATCATCGGGGTACTCAAGGACGCCGACTCTGTCCGTGAGGAACAGCGGCGCTGCGGCCTCGGCCCCCGCTTCCCCGCCGCGGCGGATATGGTGCGCCAGGCTATGGAGCGGGACAAAGACACGCTGATCGTGCCCATGGTGCCCGGGAAGGAAGACCGGGCGGAGGAGCTGGTGCAAAGCTGGGTTCAAGAATACATCCGTTTCCTTTAAACGAAAAACAGCTCTCCAACCGGAGAGCTGTTTTTTGTGCTTTTCTATTACTTGGTGTTGAAGATCTTGAAGATGCTGTCGAAGGGATCCTCCTCCGCAGCGGGCGCCTTGGGCTCCTGGGCGGGAGCGGCCGGGGCGGCGGGCGCCGCGGCGGCGGCCTTCTCGGCTGCGCCGGAGAAGAGGCCCTGGGGTCTCTCCCGGGCGGGAGCTGCGGGACGCACGGGGGTGTAGGCGGGCGTCTGCACCGGGGCGGCGGGAGCAGCGGCGGCAGCGGAAGCTTCGCCGTTGACGGAGGCGTCCTCAAAGCCGGTGGCGATGACGGTCACGCGGATCTCATCCTCCAGGTTGGGATCGAAGGTAGCACCGAAAATGATGTTGGCCTCGGGGTGGGCAGCCTCCTGCACCAGGCTGGCGGCGGTCTCCACATCCTCCAGATCCATATCCTCGGAGCCGGTGATGTTGATCAGCACGCCTCTGGCGCCGTTGATGGAGGTCTCCATCAGGGGGCTGGCAACG
>JBGUNL010000137.1:0-8186 GCA_045117295.1 Candidatus Limivicinus sp. | reverse complement strand
CTCCTTTCCGTAGGCAAAGTTCTCCTCCCGGTTGCCGGAGAGCACCTGGATCATGGTGCCGCCCTGCACCCGCGCGGCAAACTCCGCCGGATAGTACTCCTTGATGGCCACCCGGGTCTTCGTCCGGTCGTCCATGGCCAGGTACGTGATGCCGAAGCCCCCCTGTCCCAGCACGCGACCCACCACGTACTGACCGTTCAGGATGGCGCCGGGTCGGAGAGCCACAGGGTATTTTGTCCGCTGCTCCGCGTTGTCAAAGCCGCAGACCGGGCACACGCCCGCCCCGCCGATTTCGCCGAAGCACTGCCCGCAAAGCATGGAACTCCCACCTCCTTTTTCAAATGCTCTACCTATAAAAAAACTATACTATGATAATTGCATTTTTGCAAGCGCCGCGGTTCTACTCCGCGCCCCGTTTCGCCCCCTGGCGGACGTCGTGCTCGTCCAGGTAGCGGGCAATGGCGTTGAGCACCCGCTTCTTGTCCCCGCTCCAGAGGGGCGCGATCAGCTCCCGTTTGGCCCCGTCCCCGGTGAGGCGGTGGATCACCGTCTCCTCCGGCAGGCGCTCCAGGCAGCCCGTCAGGATGGGCAGGTACTCCTCCAGCGTCAAAGTCTCAAATTCCCCCGCCCGGTACTCCGCCGCCAGATCCGTTCCCTCCAGCACATGCAGCAGCTGGAGCTTCACGCCCCAGCTCCCCACGTCGCCGATGTGCCGGGCCGTCTCCCAGATCATCTCGTCGCTCTCCCCCGGCAGACCCAGGATCATGTGGGTGATCGCCGGGATGCCCGCCTCCTGAAGCCTTCTCACCGCGTCGTCGTATACCGGCAGCTCATAGCCCCGGCGGATGCGCCGGGCGGTCTCGGCGTGGACGGTCTGCAGCCCCAGCTCCACCCACACGGGCTTGACGCGGCTGAGCTCGGCAAGCAGGGCCACCGTCTCCTCCGGCAGGCAGTCGGGCCGGGTGGCCACGGACAGCACCGCCACATCCGGCAGAGCGATGGCCTCGGAAAACAGCCGCCGCAGCTTGTCCGCGGGGCCGTAGGTGGAGGTGAAGCTCTGAAAATAGGCGATGTACCGGCCGCCGGGTTTTTTCCCCTCCACCCGGGTCTTCGCGCGGCGCACGGCCTCGGCCACGCCATGCACGCAGCTCTCGGCAAAGTCCCCGCTGCCCGCGCCGGAGCAGAAGCTGCAGCCCTTTGTCCCCAGCATCCCGTCCCGGTTGGGGCAGGTAAAGCCCCCGTCCAGGGCCAGCTTATAGAGCTTTTCCCCAAAAGTCTCCCGCAGCCAGGCATTCAGACTCCGATAGCGTTCCATACGCTCCCCCCTCTCCTTTTCCTCATCATACCAGAAACCGTGAAAAAAGGAAGTCCCGTCCTTGCGCAGTCCACCGGGAGGGTGTAAAATAGAATCAGAAAACAAGAGGGAGGTCCCCCCCTATGAAGATCACGTTTCTCGGCGCGGCACATGAGGTCACCGGCAGCTGCACCTACCTGGAGGTGGGCGACAAGAAGGGTCTTGTGGATTATGGCATGGAGCAGGGCCGCAATCTCTTTGAAAACGAGCCCATCCCCGTCCCTCCCGGCGAGCTGGACTTCGTCCTGCTGACCCACGCCCACATCGATCACTCGGGGCTTTTGCCCCTGCTGTGGAAGCGGGGCTTCCGCGGCTACGTCTACACCAGCTCCGCCACGGTGCAGCTGTGCGACATCATGCTGCGCGACTCGGCCAACATCCAGATGCAGGAGGCGGAGTGGCAGAACCGCAAGGCCCAGCGCTCCGGCGACGCCCCGGCGGAGGCCCTGTACGATCTGGAGGACGTGGACGGCATCATGTCCCACATGATCCCCTGCCCCTACAACCGCATCACCCAGGTCAACGACTGCGTCTCCATCCGCCTGACCGACGTGGGCCACCTGCTGGGTTCCGCCGCCATTGAAATCTGGCTCCGCGAGGGGGATGAGCAGCGCAAGATCTGCTTCTCCGGCGACATCGGCAACGCCGACCAGCCCATCCTCCGGGACCCCCAGTTCGTCTCCCAGGCGGACTATCTGGTCATCGAATCCACCTACGGCGACCGGCTCCACAGCCACGAGCGGGTGGACTATGTCACCGAGCTGGCCCGGCGCATCCAGGAGACTCTGGACAAGGGCGGCAACGTGGTCATCCCCTCCTTTGCCGTGGGCCGCACCCAGGAGATGCTCTATTTCATCCGGGAAATCAAGGAGAAGGAGCTGGTCAAGGGCCACCCGGATTTCCCCGTCTACGTGGACAGCCCCCTGGCCATCGAGGCCACCAACATCTTTCTCCAGTGTGACACCTCGTTTCTGGATGAGGACATGCAGGAGCTGATCCGCTCCGGCGTCAACCCCATCTACTTCCCGGGTCTGGAGCTGGCCGTCACCAAGGCCGACTCCCAGGCCATCAACGAGGACCGCGTCCCCAAGGTCATCCTCTCCGCCAGCGGCATGTGCGACGCGGGGCGTATCCGCCACCATCTCAAGCACAATCTCTGGCGGCCGGAGTGCCGCATCCTCTTCGTGGGCTACCAGGCCGAGGGCACCCTGGGCCGCATCCTGGTGGACGGGCTGAAGAAGGTCAAGCTCTTCAACGAGGATATCGAGGTCAACGCCGTCATCGACGTGCTGCCCGGCGTCTCCGGCCACGCCGACAAGATGGGGCTTCTGGCCTGGCTCAAGGGCTTTGACAGCGCCCCCTCCCGCGTCTTCGTCAACCACGGGGACCCCGACGCCGCCGAGAGCTTTACCGAATGCCTGCAGAAGGAGCTGGGCTACCGGGCCTGCGCCCCTTACAGCGGCACCGTCTTTGATCTGCTGCGGGACGACTTCGACCTCATCGCCCAGCCGCGGCCCATCGAAACCAAAGCCGCGCCCTCGGGCAAGGCCTCCCGGATCTTTGCCGAACTGGTGGCCGCGGCGGAGCGTCTTCTGCGCCTCTGCAAGGGGCTGGAGGGCCATCCCAACAAGGTTCTGCAGCAGTATACCAAGGCCATCGACAAGTTGTCGGATTCCATGGAAAAATAAGGAATCCTGCGGTTTTTTCGTTGACATAACACTTTTGCTGTGCTACGATAAGCAATAGCGACACCCATTGCGACAGGAGGACCAGCATGGCAAAAGCGGAGTTTGACCCGGGCAAAGCTCTGGGCGCAAAAATTGCACAGATGGACAAGCAGGAGCTGTGCACCTTTGTCTCGGCTCTCTGCCGCGCTGTTGTCGCCGAAGTGGGCTCCCGCGGCCGCCGGGGCGGTCTGTACCCGGAGAACATCTCTGTCGCCTCCGACGGCGCCATCGCCATCGGCCCCGCCGGAAAAGCCCCCTGGCAGGGGCAGGAGCTGCAGTTTGTAGCGCCGGAGCTGTACTGGAACGGCCAGCTCTCCGCCGCCTCCGACGTGTATTCCATCGGCCTGATGATGTACTGCGCCGTCAGCGGCGGCAAGCTCCCCCTGGAGGGGGAGTGTGAGGATCCCCAGCTGCGCCGTATGGGCGGCGGCAACCCCAAAGCCCCCAAGAGCGCCGGGCGCAGACTCGGCACCATCATCGAAAAATCCCTTCGCTTCAAGGCCTCTGAGCGGTACCAGACTCTGGAGGAGCTGCGCGCCGTGGTGGACAGCTGTGTGAAGAATCTCTATCTTCGCGGCGTGCCCAGCGCTGAGGCGATTTTCAAAAAGAGCGACGACGATCTGGACGAGGTCGAGCGCATGATGGTCGGCATCATCGAACGGGATGAGGACACCGCCATCGAGACTGCCGAGGACTTCCCCGAGGAGGAGCCCGAGGACGGTGTAAAGGTCTACAAGCCCGCCGCCAAGGGCGAGCGGAAGGACGTGCTCTCCGCCTCCCAGGCGGAGCTGCTGGCCCGGAAGATGAAGAGCACCTCCTCCCCCGCCGTGCCGAAGCTGGGCGCCGCGGATGAGGATCTGGCCCCCGTGACCCTGGCCAAGGGCGCGGTCCGCTCCTCCCCCGCCGTGCAGTACAAGCTCAAGTCCGACCGGGAAAGGCAGATCCAGGAGGAGATCCGCAAACGCAGGAGACGGCCCCTGGCCGTGATCCTGGTGCTGTGCGGCCTGCTGCTGCTGGCGGCGGTGGTCTTCAACGCCATCCCCAATATCGGCGGTACCTCCCGCCGGGGCGCCGCGGTTTCCGCGCCGCCCACCGAAGCGCCCTCGCCCACGCTGACGCCCATCCCCTTTGAGGCCTTCAACAGCGCCACTCCCGGCCCCAGCATCACCATGGAGCCCGTGGTCGTGCCTGAGGTGGAGCTGCCCCCCGCAAACGAGCACAGCTATCAGGTGCTGGTGGACGACGGCAGCTGGACCGACGCCCAGCGCAAATGCGCCGCCCTGGGCGGCCATCTGGTGGCCATTGACGATGAGGAGGAGCTGCAGGAGGTCATCCGCATGGCCGAGGAGGCCGGCATCAGCCGCGTCTGGATCGGCATGCACCGCACGAGCCGGGACAGTGACACCTACGCCTGGGACGGCAAGAACGCCGACTACGCGGGCTTTGTGCGCTGGGCCCGGGGCGAGCCCACCTTTGAGGACGAGGGCTTCATGGAAGACTTCATCATGCTCTGGGACCACAACGGCTGGGCCTACAACGACAACCGGGACGACCCCTGCCGCGACTACCCGGACTTCTACTCCGGCACCATGGGCTACATCTGCGAGTTTTACGACTGACGCGCGCGGACGTGACGCCGCAAGAGAAAGGATGCATTCAGGTGAATAAACAGAAGAAGAAACCCTTGGCCATCATTCTGGTGCTGTGCGCGGTGATGGTGATTGCGGCGATTATCATGAACGCCATGCTGAAGGATTACGAGGAAAAGCGCATGCAGCCCGACAACCTGGTGGAGCCTGTGGCGGTGGACCCCTACGCCTCCCTGCCCGAGGAGGAAGAGGAGCCCGCACTCTCCGCGGAGCCGGACGATTTTGCCGATCCTGAGGCCGAGGCCGCGCCCGAGAGCCCCGCCCCCACCCAGGCCCCCGCTCCCGCGGAGCACAGCTACCGGGTCTTCCAGGAGGACGGCAGCTGGACCGACGCTCAGAAAAAGTGCGCCGATCTCGGCGGCCATCTGGTGGTCATCGGCAGCGACGCCGAGCTGCAGGAGGTCATCCGCCTGGCCGAAGAGGCCGGCATCAGCCGTGTCTGGGTGGGCTGCCACCGCGTCAACGGCGAGATGCAGTGGGAGTACGGCGACGAGGGCATTCTGCCCTGGGCCCCCGGCGAGCCCACCTACGTGGACGTCAACGACCAGGTGGCCGAGGACTACGTCATGCTGTGGAACCACAACGGCTGGGCCTACAACGACAACCGCAACGACCCCTGTGCCGATTACCCGGACTTCTACTCCGGCACCATGGGCTATATCTGTGAGTTCGAGGCCGCGGCGTAAAACAGAGAAAACGCAAAAGCAGGAGCACGGATGTGCTCCTGCTTTTTTTGCGGGGTCTTCTTATCTCTCTCCGAAGCGCCGCTGGATGGGGAGCGTCCCCGCCTCCGCCGCCCGGGCCGCCTCCAGCGGGGCAAGCCCCGCGGCGCAGTAGCGGGTCACGCCGCTGTCCGCCAGGCGCCGGAAGACCGCGGGGTCGGTGATCGTTCCGCAGGCCACGGCCTCACAGCCGTACCGGAGGGCAAGCTCCGCAAAGCCCGCGGCGTCCGGCCCCGGCAATTGGGCCAGGATCGTATCGTCCCCGGTCTCCACCACCAGCAGCCGCGTACTCTCCTCCAGCGTTTCGGGCACCTTCTCTTCTCCCGCCGCCACCGCGATGCGCATCAGATCACCCCCGCCGGGATCAGCACCGCCAGAAGCAGCGCCACCAGGCCCCAGAGGCCGATCAGGAAACGGCGGCGCTTTTTCGGCGCCATGTCGGGCACGTAGTTTGCCGCCAGGAAGAAGGGCACGTAGGTGGTCACAAACACCGGCAGCACGCCCCACCACTGATACACCCAGAGGAAGGATCCGTTGTCCGTGGCCGCCAGGAAGGACTCGAACAGCGCAAACAGCAGCGCCATGGACAAGGCCCCCGCCAGGCGGCAGTCCACGCCCCGGCGGCCGTTTTTCGCAAAGTACCGGGTGCTGCGGTCCGCGGGCAGCATCTTGAAGGAGATGATCCCCGCCAGGGAGAACATCATGGACAGCTCCCAGCACACGCCAATGAGCAGGATAAAGGTGGTGGACTGGTTGGACACCGTCCACAGGGGGTAGGCAAAATGCCCGATGACGGCGTTTGCGATCTCGTAGAGCCAGTGCACCCCGTAGAGCGCCAGGCCCGCAAACACCGCGTCGAAGTTTTTCTTGTTGATCTCCGTCCAGTAGACGTAGAACACCACCGCCAGGATGAAGATAAAGGTCCAGTTGAAGTTCTCGGTGCTGCGCACCCGCACGGCGTCCACCAGCGCCTTCGAGGCCGCGGAGCCGTCGCCCCAGAATTGAAACATAGTCTTCGCCTCCCTTTCCGGCATGGCCGGTTTTTTTCATTGTACACCGCCGCCCGTTCGGGCGCAAGGCTCTTGTCCCGCTTGCAAAGCGGCGGCGGGCATGGTATCATGAAAAAAACGTTTTTGGAGGGATTTCCCATGAAATTTGCCTATCGCCCCAGGGGGGTCTGTTCCCGCCTGATGGAGTTTGAGGTGGAGGACGACAAGGTGGTTTCCGTGTCCGCCACCGGCGGCTGCGACGGCAACCTCAAGGGCATCTCCAGCCTGCTGCAGGGCATGCCTGTGGACGAGGTCATCTCCCGGCTGGAGGGCATCCGCTGCGGCGGCAAGCCCACCTCCTGCCCCGACCAGATCGCCCGGGCGCTGAAGGCCTGGCGGGCGGAGCATGCGTAAAGCGGCGGCGCTGCTGGCGGCGCTGTTTTTGCTGACGGGCTGTGCCGCCCGGCAGCAGCCCGTGCCCGCGCCGCAGCCCACCGAGGCGCCCGCCCCGCTCTCCCTGCCGGCGGAAAAGGCGTCGGCGGCGGGCTGTGAGGCCATGCCCATGACCATGGACGGGCTGCTGCTGGCCAAGGCCTGGTACCGCAACGGCTGCTGTTATGTGCCGGTGCGGGCTCTCTGCGCCTTCTTTGACCAGGAGATGAGCTGGAGCGGGGATGCGGATTCCTTTTCCCTGCACATCGACAATCTCTCTGTCCGCGGCACCCGGGGGCAGGAGTACTACACCGCCGCCGGGCGCTACGTCTGGGCGCCGGAGGACTGGCTCGTGCGGGAGGGGGAGCTGTATCTCCCGTCCCGGGCAGTGCAGAAGCTGTTGCATCTGGACGCCGTCTTTGACGAGAGCGGGGCCATCGCCTTTTCCTCGGCCAACATGCTGCTGCTCACCGGCGGGGCGGATTACTACGAGCTCAACTTCCCCACGGACGATGTCTACTGGCTGGCCCACATCATCAACGCCGAGGCCAAGTCCGAACCCCTGGACGGCCAGATCGGCGTGGGCAACGTGGTGATGAACCGCGTGGAGAGCGAGCTCTTCCCCTCCACCGTCTTCGAGGTCATCTACGACACGGAGCACACCATCCAGTTTGAGCCCATCGCCCTGGGCGGCATCCGGGAGGACCCGGGGGAAAAGTCGGTGATTGCGGCTTACCTGGTGCTCGAGGGGGCCAACACCGTGGGCGACAGCCTCTACTTCGTCAACCCCGCCTACGGCAGCTATTGGTTCGATTCCGCCCTGGAGCTGACGGCGGTCATCGGCCACCACAATTTCTACACCGACAAGGGAGAATGACATGCTGGATCAATTGCTGACGGAGGGCTTCCGGGAGCTGGGCCTGCCCCTGGACGAGACGGCCCTCCGGCGCTACCGGATCTACTATGAGAATCTGGAGGAGACCAACCGGGTGATGAACCTGACGGCCATCACCGGGGAGGAGGACGTGGCGCGCCTGCATTTTCTGGACTGCGCGGCGCTGCTGCAGCTGGCGGATCTGCGGGGGAAGACCCTGGTGGACGTGGGCACGGGCGCTGGCTTTCCGGGCCTGGCGCTGAAAATCGCCTGTCCCGAGCTGAAGCTCACCCTGCTGGACAGTCTGGACAAGCGCATCGGCTTCCTGCGGGACACCTGTGAGAAGCTGGATTTTGCCGACGTCCGGTGCCTGCACGCCCGGGCGGAGGAGATCCCCGACGGGCTGCGGGAGAGCTTTGACTGCGCTTCGGCCCGGGCG
>JBGUNL010000136.1:0-10306 GCA_045117295.1 Candidatus Limivicinus sp. | reverse complement strand
AACGACGCCATCACCATGGAGGTGGGCGCCTACCAGATGCCGCGGCCCCAGTGGGATGTGCAGCTGCTGGTGGAGGCGGGCTTTGAGCGCATCACGGTGGACATGGGCGTGTATAAGCGCATCTACAGGGAGATTGACGAGTTCTATAATCCCACGCCGATCTTCACCATCGCGGCCTTCAAGTAATCCCAAACGCCAAAAAGCGACTTCCCTGTGAGCCATCGGAAAGCAACAGGGAAGCCGCCTGAGGAAACTGGCGAGCGGCGGAGAATCCGCCTCTGCCGCCTCCAGTATATCGGATTTTGCGGAAACAAGCAATATGTTTGGAGGACAAGAAAACATGAAAAGAACCCTTGCCATCATCCTCGCTCTGGTTCTCGCGGTCGGTCTGCTGGCCGGCTGCGGCGGCAGCAGCAACAGTGCCCCGGCATCGGCCGCTTCCGGCAATGAAGCCCAGAGCGCAGCCCCTGCCCCTGCCGCCAAGAAGACCATGATCATCGGCGACACCACTTTCAACGCGGAAAACTGGGAAGAGACCATCGACCCGCACCGCACCTACAACGGCTGGCCCTGCATTCGCTACGGTGTGGGCGAGACCCTGGTGCACTACACCGACAACATGGAGCTGGAGCCCTGGCTCGCCGCCTCCTGGGAGAATGACGGCAGCAACACTTGGACCATCACACTGCGCGACGGCGTGAAGTTCTCCTCCGGCCGCGACATGGACGCCGCCGCGGTCAAGCAGTGCTTTGAGCACCTGCTGGAGAACCACGACCGCGCCCCCGGCAACACCAAGATCGTGAGCATGGAGGCCGACGGCCAGGTGCTGACCATCGTCACCTCCGAGCCGAACCCCGCCCTGATGAACTACCTGGGCGACCCCTACGCCTGCATCATCGACGTGGACGCCTCCGATTTTGAGACCGGCATCTCCGTCGGCACCGGCCCCTACAAGGCCGTCGATATGCTGATGGACGACCACATCACCCTGGTTCCCAACGAGTACTACTGGGACGGCATCCCCAAGCTGGACGAGCTGACCATCCGGACCATCTCCGACCGCAACACCCTGGCCCTGGCCCTGGAGGGCGGCGAGGTGGACGCGGCCTACGGCGTGGCCTATGACGCCTACCCCAAGTTTGAAAATCCCAACTTCCAGTTCTCCAGCATCCAGACCTCCCGCGCCTTCTTCGGCTGCATGAACATGACGAGCCCTGTCATCCAGGATCCCGCCGTGCGCCAGGCCGTCGTCATGGGCATTGACCGTGAGGGCTTTGTGGCAGCCCTGCTGGAGGGCCACGGAACACCCGGCTACGGCCCCTTCCCCAAGGGCTTCTCCACCTTCGGCAGCGAGCACCTGAACACCCAGGGCTATGATCCCGAGGGTGCCAAAGCCGTTCTGGAGGCCGCCGGCTGGGTCGACACCGACGGCGACGGCATCCGCGAGAAAGGCGGCCAGAAGCTGGTCATCCGCTGGCTGACCTACCCCAGCCGTGCGGAGCTGCCCCTGCTTGCCGAATCCGCACAGGCCTCTCTGAAAAATATCGGCATCGACGTGGACATCAACTGCACCGCCAACCGCCGCGAGTTCCTGGCGGACATGAGCTCCTTTGACATCTACGCCTCCGCCCTCGTTACCGCCCCCTCCGGCGATCCGCAGTACTTCTTCACCACCTCCTGCGTGCCTGGCATGAGCTATAACTTCGGCGCTTATGAGAACGAGCACGTCAATGATCTGCTCCACCAGCTCTCCACCGAGTTCGACACCGCCAAGCGCGCTCAGCTTGCCATTGAGCTGCAGCAGACCATTCTGGACGACAACGGCTATGTCTTCTGCTCCTTCCTCGAAATGAGCATGATCTCCAAGGCCGGCGTCTCCAACTGGAACGCCCACGCCTGCGACTACTACGAGGTCACCGTGGATCTCGACATCAACTGAACACCTGCGAAAAACCAATGTGCCCGGCGGGAAGCTTCCCGCCGGGCTTTTCCAGTGGCTGTTTAGATTTCCCTCGGCAGCAGACGGGCTCAATCAGGAGTTTTCGGGTACCAAAAAGCGCCCGCCCATCGGCATGAAGCCGATGGGCGGGCGTCGGAAATTCCCTCTTTGAAATCAGTTGACCTTGTCCTTGAAGACCTTGGCAGCCTTGAACACGGGGGTGTTGCTGGCGGCGATGTCGATGGTCTTGCCATTGGCGGGGTTGCGGCCCTGGCGGGCGTCGCGGTGCTTGCAGGAGAAGGTGCCGAAGCCGAACAGGCTGACGGGCTCGTGGGCGGCCAGGGAGTCCATGATGGAGCCGAGAACGCTGTTCACAACAGCGGCGGCCTCTTTCTGGGTCAGCTCATTCTCGGCGGCAACTTTCTTGATCAGTTCAGTTTTATTCATTTTATTAGTCTCCTTCTCTTTGTTTTTGGTGGCTATGGTTTGATTATAGCAGGGATTTCCCGGCAGGTAAAGAGCAAATTGCCCTTCTTGTCATTTTCTTGCACAGATTCTGCCCGCGGAGCGGGTTCCCGCGGGGGAAGTCCGGGCGTTTTCTTTTTTTCCCGCCCTTTCCGCTATGCTCGCAGCATTCTTATCCATCGGAAGGCGGACGGCGTGACCCGGGTTCGGCCCAATCTGACGCCGCGGGACGCTGCGGGCAAAAAAGAGACAGGGCGCTCCACGAAAGGGGAACGCCCTGTCTCTTTTTTCCTTTTGATCGTCTGCCGCGCTCACGCCTGCGCCCGGCCCAGCAGCAGCTCCAGCGCATCGCGCATCCGGCGGGTGAGCTTCTCGCTGTCGGTCTGGCCCTCGCCCTCCCGGCAGCGCTCCTCCAGCAGGCTGCGGAAATAGCAAATGCTCATCTCGTTGATGATTCTGGCATCCCGGTCGGAAATGCCCAGCTCATGGGTCAGCGGCTGCAGCACCATCCAGCCGCGCTCCGCAAGGCTGCCGCTGCGCAGCATGTCGTAGACATTGCCCTGGATATCGCTGAGCTGGTCGGGGAAGAGGCGGTAGTATTCCTCCACAATGTCGTTGAGGGAGACCGCGTGCTGCTCGTAGAAAATGTGGGAAAAAATCTCCGGCTGTTCAAAGGCGAAACGGCTGAACACATCCCAGGAGTGGAAGAAGGCGTCCCGGTTGGTACTCATCAGCGGCATATCCGCCGCAAGCGTCCGGCAGTACTTCTCCAGATAGCTCATGGACGCCATGGTGATGAGCACGTCCGCGTTGGGGAAGTAGAGATACATGGTCGCGCTGTTGAGCCCGGTCAGCGCGGCGATCTTGCGGATGGAGATCTTCTCGATCCCCTCCTCATCCAGGATCTCCCTTGCGGCGCGGATGAAGGAGATCAGGATCTGATCCCGTTCCTCTTCCGTATATTTCGTCCTGCCCATGGCCATCAAACTCCTTTTTCCAGACCGAAATCGCCCACCTTCTCCACCGGCAGGCGGCAAAAGCAGGGGCGAATCCCGAACATCGGCTGTTGACAGCACCTTTCCCTTTGCCGTATAATCTAATCGCGGTTTTCAGGCGTAAACTGCACTTGCAATTTTTTCAAGCGTCTTTGTATTTTTTTCATCATAGCGCAAAAATGCTGAAACTTCAAGAATAATATTTTATAAAATGGAGGAAATCACATGCTTACTGTCAATGCCATGGGCGATAAGTGCCCCCTGCCCGTCGTCAAGACCAAGAAGGCCATCGACGCTCTCACCGCGGATGAGACCGTGGAGGTCCTCGTGGACAACGAGACCGCCGTCGAGAACGTCACCAAGGCCGGCAAGGCCATGGGCTTTGCCGCCGAGAACGTGCAGCTGGGCGAAGGCCAGTACAAGGTGACCATCCAGGTGGTCAAGGCCAACCAGGCCCCCGCCGCCGAGGCCGACCAGGCCGCGGCCTGCGTCTGCGTCTCCGGCAAAAAGAAGGTCGTCGTCGTGGTCGGCAGCGACAAGATGGGCGAGGGCAACGAGGAGCTCGGCCATGTGCTCATCAAGTCCTTCTTCTTCGCGCTGACCCAGCTGGACGAGCTGCCCTCCACCGTCATCTTCTACAACGGCGGCGTGCATCTCAGCTGCGAGGGTTCCCCCGTGCTGGAGGATCTGAAGAACCTGGCCGCCCAGGGTGTGGAGATCATCAGCTGCGGCACCTGCCTGAACTTCTACGGCATCAAGGAGAAGCTGGCTGTGGGCGAGGTCTCCAACATGTATGACATTGTGGAGCACCAGCGCGCGGCCGACCTGGTCATCAAGCCCTGATGCGCGTCAAGACCCCGGCGCTCGTCATCTCCTTTGCCAACGTGACGGAGGCCCTGGCGGTGGAGCGCTATTGCCAGGCAAACGGACTTCCCGGGCGGATCATCCCGATCCCCCGGGAGATCACCGCCGGCTGCGGTCTGGCCTGGAAGGCCGCGCCCGAGGACCGGGAGGCGCTGAGCGCCGCCCTGGACCGGGAGGCGCTGAAGTATTCCGGAATCTATACCATCAATCTCTGAGCGGGAGGAACACACCATGCCCTACGCCATCGGGATCGACATCGGCTCCACCTGTGCCAAGACCATCGTGCTGGACGGGCAGGGGGAGGTCGTCCGCCGCATGCTGCAGCCCACCGGCTGGAGCAGCGTGGACACCGCCGAGGCCATCCGGGACGAGCTCATCCAAAGCGGCATCCCCATGGAGGATTCCCGCTGCGTGGCCACCGGCTACGGCCGCGTCTCCGTCCCCTTTGCCGACAAGTGCGTCACCGAGATCACCTGCCATGGCCGCGGCGCCTGCCACCTCTTTCACGCCGAGGATCTGCTGATCATCGACATCGGCGGCCAGGACACCAAGCTCATCTCCGTGGAGGACGGGATGGTCAAGGACTTTGTGATGAACGACAAGTGCTCGGCCGGCACCGGGCGCTTCCTGGAGATCATGGCCAACACGCTCTCCCTCCGCCCCGCCGAGCTCTGCGCCCTGGCGGCCGAGGGGGGCAACACCTCCATCAGCTCCATGTGCACCGTCTTTGCCGAGTCCGAGGTCATCAGCCTCATCGGCCGCGGCGAAAAGCGCGAGAACATCGCCTTCGCCGTGGTAGACTCCATTGTCAAGAAAGTGGTCGCCCAGGCCAGCCGCATCCAGTCGAATGCGGACCTGGTCTGTCTCACCGGCGGCCTGTGTGAATTTGAATATCTGATCCGCACCCTCTCCGCGCAGCTGGGCCGGCAGGTGGTCTCCAGTCCGGAGGCCCGCTATGCCGGGGCCGTGGGCGCGGCGCTGGCGGCGCGGAAAATGCTTTCGTAAGGAGGCCCTGCGATGTTTGATCTGCCCGAGCAGTTCTCCCAGTTTGGCGAGGCGAGACAAAACGGTTTTCTCTCCGTCAAGGCCGTCAAGGAAAAGGGCGGCCGCGTGGCGGGCATCTTCTGCACCTTCACCCCGGTGGAGATTCTGGACGCGGCGGGTTTCCTGCCGGTGAGTCTCTGCGGCATGAGCGACGAGGTCATCCCCGCGGCGGAGGCGCACCTGCCCCGCAACCTGTGCCCGCTGATCAAATCCAGCTACGGCTTTGCCGTCAGCCAGAAATGCCCCTACACCTACTTTGCCGACCTGATCGTGGGCGAGACCACCTGCGACGGGAAGAAAAAAATGTACGAGCTGCTGGGCAAGCTCAAGCGCACCTATATCCTCCACCTGCCCCAGGGGGACGACCCCAACGCTCTGGACAGCTGGACCAGGGAGCTGCGCCGCTTCATCGCCTATCTGGAGGAGACCTTCGACCTCACGATCACGGACGAGGCCCTGCGCGAGGCCGCCCGCATGCGCAACCGCGAACGGGAAAAGCGCATGCGCCTGATGGAGCTGATGCGCATGACACCCCCGCCCATGCGGGGCGAACAGCTGGCCTCCGTGCTGGACGGCGCCGGCTTCCTCTTTGAGGCCAAAGACCGCGAGGCCAAGCTCGACACGCTGGCCGAGCAGGTCACCGCCCAATACGATGCGGGCGAGCGGCCCGTCCCCGCCTCCGACAAGCGGCTGCTGGTCACGGGCTGCCCCATCGGCGGCGTGCTGAAGAAGACCGTGGGTCTGGTGGAAAAGAGCGGCGGCACCGCCGTCTGCTTTGAAAACTGCAGCGGCATCAAGGCCGCCTGGCAGATGGTGGACCCGGACGCCCCCGACATTGTTCAGGCCATTGCAGCCCGCTACCTGGAGATCGGCTGCGCTGTCATGACGCCCAACACGAAGCGCTTCCAGCTGCTGGAGCGCCTGGTGCAGGAGTACAAGATCGACGGCATTCTGGAGGTGGACCTGCAAAACTGCACCCCCTACCTCATCGAGGCCCACTCCGTGCGCGAATGGGCGCGGGAGAAGGGCATCCCCTACCTGGGGCTGGAGACCGACTACTCCCAGAGCGACGCCGGCCAGCTCTCCACCCGGCTGGAAGCCTTCATTGAAAGGATGTAAGCCATGCTGATCTATCTGGACAACGCGGCCACCACCATGAAAAAGCCCCCGCAGGTGGCGGAGGCTGTGGCCCGCGCCATCAACACCATGGGCAACGCCTCCCGCGGCGCGCACCAGGAGGCGCTGACCGCCTCCCGCATCGTCTATGACACCCGCGTGAAGCTGGCGGAGCTGTTCCACTGCGCCCGGCCCGACCACGTGGCCTTCACCTGCAACTCCACGGAGGCGCTGAACATCGCCATCTCCGGCGCGCTGGAGCCCGGCGACCACGTGGTGACCACCGTGCTGGAGCACAACAGCGTGCTGCGCCCCCTCTACCGCCACGAGGCGGAGAAGGGCGGCTCCCTGGGCTTCGTCCGCTGCGACGCGCTGGGCCGCCCCGTCTATGAGGACTTTGAGGCGCTGATCACCCCGAAGACCCGCGCCATCGTCTGCACCCACGCCTCCAATCTCACCGGCAATGTCATCGATCTCAAGCGCGTCAGCCGCATTGCCAAAGCCCACGGCCTGCTGCTGATCGTGGACGCCTCCCAGACGGCGGGCGCCCTGCCCATCGACATGGAGGAGATGGGCGTCGACGTGCTGTGCTTTACCGGCCACAAGGGACTCATGGGCCCCCAGGGCACCGGCGGTCTCTGCGTGCGCGAGGGCGTGGAGCTGCGCCCCTGGAAGGTGGGCGGCTCCGGCGTGCAGTCCTACAGCCGCACCCAGCCCGCGGAGTACCCCACGCGGCTGGAGGCCGGTACCCTCAACTCCCACGGCATCGCGGGCCTCTCCGCCGCCCTGGACTTCATCCGGGAGACCGGCGTGGAGCAGATCGCCGCCTGGGAGAAAACCCTGATGCGCCGCCTGTACGAGGGCGTCAGCGCCATCCCCGGGGTCACGGTCTACGGCGACTTCACCGGGGCCGAGCGCACCGCCATCGTGGCGCTGAACATCGAGGGCTGGGATTCCGCCGCGGTGTCGGACGAGCTCTCGGAGCGCTACGGCATCGCCACGCGGCCCGGCGCCCACTGCGCGCCCCTGCTGCACAAGGCCCTGGGCACCGACGAGCTGGGCGGCGCCGTCCGCTTCAGCATCTCCTGCTTCAACAACTCCGAGGAAATCGACACCGCCATTCGCGCCGTGCGTGAGCTGGCGGAGGAATAATCGCAAAAAGAGAGCGCAGTCCCGGAAAACCGAGACTGCGCTCTCTTTTTGCGCCCTGGCGGAGCTTCATTCCTCGTCGGGCAGCTCCATGCCGCGCTTCATGTAGGGGTTGGCGTCCCGCTCAAACTGCAGGGTGGTGGCGTCGGCGTGGCCCGGGAAGACCCGAAAATCCCCCTTGAGATTGCCCAGCTTCTTCAGGGAGCGGAGCTCCGTGTCAAAGTTGCCGCCCAGATCCGCCCGGCCCGTGGAACCCTTGAACAGGGTATCGCCGCTGAAGAGGGCGTCCTCACAGACAAAGCAGAGGCCGCCGGGGGTGTGGCCCGGGGTCTCCAGCACGCGCACCGTGAGCTTGCCCACGGGGATCTCATCCCCCTCCCGGAGGAAGATCGTGTCCTCCGGCTCCTGGAAGCAGAGCCCCGTGCGCCGCACGGTGAGACCCACATCGCCCCGGTGCATGCAGACCCTGGCGCCGGTCCCCTCGATGACGCCGTAGACGCCCTTGGTGTGGTCGTCGTGGGCGTGGGTCAGCAGGATGCGGTCACAGTGCAGGCCGTTTTCCTGCAGGAAGGCCAGGATCTTTTCCGGGTTTCCGCCCGGGTCGATGACCGCGCTCTCCTTCGTCTCCTCATCCCAGAGCACGTAGCAGTTGGCCCGCAGATAGCCCACCGGAAGGCACTCGATTCTCATGGTGTTCCTCCTTCGCCGCGTCAAAAGTGATCGCGATTTCTGATACTGTCATTATACGTTTCTCCCCGCCGTCTGTCAATGCCGCGCCCCTCTTGCGCGTGCTGCCTCCGTATGGTATGCTGAAGAAAAACCGGCGTCCTGCCGGAAAGGAGACCGCCATGCCCGACGAATGTCTGATCTGCAAAGCGCCTCTGGAATACCTGCTGGAGGATGTGAAGATGGAGTGCGCCATCTGCCACAAGCGGGAGCTGAGCCGCGCCCGCTGCGTCAACGGCCACTACGTCTGCGACGAGTGCCACACCAGCGGTATGGACAGCATCTTTGCCCTCTGCCAAAAGGAGACGAGCCGCGACCCCATCGAGATCCTGGAGCGCATGATGGATCTCCCCTTCTGCCACATGCACGGGCCGGAGCACCACGTGATAGCGGGGGCGGCCCTGCTCACCGCCTACCGCAACGCCGGAGGCCGGGTGCCCTTTGACCGGGCCCTGCTGCAGATCTACCGCCGCGGGAAGGAGGTCCCCGGCGGCACCTGCGGCTTCTGGGGCGCCTGCGGCGCGTGCATCAGCGCGGGCATCTTCGTCTCCGTGGTGACGGAGGCGAGCCCCCTCTCCGGCGAATCCTGGGGGCTGGCCAACGCCATGACCTCCCGCGCCCTGGCCCGGGTGGCGGAGATTGGCGGGCCCCGCTGCTGCAAGCGCAACTCCTATCTGGCGCTGCGGGAGGCCGTGGCCTTCGCGGCGGAAAAGCTGGGCGTCCGGATGGACTGCCACATGCCCGTCTGCACCCGCTCGGCCCAGAACCAGCAGTGCATCGGCCGCCGCTGTCCCTTCTGTGCGGCGGGAAAATGAGCCGCAGCAAAAAAGCGTCATTCCGAGCCAGTGCGCACACTGGCGTGGGAATCCGTTCTCCAGACGGCTTCAGGGAATACGGATTGCCACACCAGTGACAGCGGTCACTGGTTCGCAATGACGGAAAATGGCTTTTGTTTACAAGCGTAAAGACCGTGGATGCATTTGGCGTCCACGGTCTTTTCTTTGCTTATTTCCGGTTCCAGACAAAGAGCGTCAGCGTGCTGACCGGGGCTTTGAGCAGCTGGACGCAGAAGTGGCCCAGCATGGCGTCCTCCGGGTTCCGGCAGTACTGGCGCAGCGCCTGGGCGTAGGTCTTCGCCTCATACTGTCTGCGCATGGGCCGCACGGCCCCGGCGTCCAGCAGGCTCTGGGTCATCTTGCCGCAGACATAGACCGTCACGCCCGGGTTCTCCTTCTGCAGGCGCTCGAGAATGCGCCGCAGGGAGGGCAGATACAGCCCGGTGAAGGTCTTCTCCCCCAGCATGTCCAGGGTCGCCACGGGGTCGGCAAAGGAGAGGAGCTTCGCCCCGTGTAAAACCGCCCAGGCGGCGCTCTGACAGACCCAGTCCTCGGCTCTGCGCAGCAGCTCGTCCGACCTGCGCAGGGAGACGAAGAGCTTGCCCATGGGGATGAGCTGCCCCAGGGCGGTGAGAGGCCCGTCCACCTGGAAGATGATGTCGCCGCCGCGCACGCTGTCCATGGCCGCGGCCAGAGCGGCAAAGCGCGGGAGAGTGAAGTCCGGCGCCTCGGGGATCTCCTCCGCTTTGCGGTAGGGCGTCTCGGTGATGCGGGCGCCCTCCGGGCTCAAAACCGGCTTTGCCCCCAGGGATTCGGCCAGCATGGTGGTGCAGAACGGGAAGACCAGCCAGCCCTCCGCCCCCTGGGCCTTTGCCGCCTCCACCAGCTTCTCCGGGGAGAAGTGCCAGCCCTCCGGCGTCTCCGTTTCATCCTCCGTCACGGCGCGGCGGGTGCGGTGGTCGCCGATGCAGGTGTAGCGCTCTAGTGGCGGAGCCTGAAAACGCATGGCGCTCATCAGGGCCTTCTCGTAGGCGGGATAGGCGGACAGCTCCAGATAGCGCACGTTCTCAGCGCCGGTGAGGGATTTTTCCCGCATCCTCCCGGACAGCAGGCAGGCCACGGCCCCGGCCAGGGAGCTGTTGCCCACGTAGTGAACCTTGTCCAGAAAGGCC
>JBGUNL010000135.1:0-4445 GCA_045117295.1 Candidatus Limivicinus sp. | reverse complement strand
ACCTACAACGGCGACCACACCAGCATGTACGACGTGAATCTCGGTCTGACCAAGACCCAGGTGCGGGCAAACGTCAGCCACATCGCCGCAAAGACCGAGGACAAGGTGCTCAAGGCCGCCCTGTACGACGTGCTGGACTGCCCCGTGACCCCGGAGCTGCTGCCCATCCACGACGACGTGATCGAGCAGAAGAGCGAGGACGCCGTGGGCTCCTACGCCCTGCAGGACTTCTTTACCTACAACATCCTGGCAAACGGCTTTGCCCCCTCCAAGGTCTTCCGCCTGGCCAGGGCCGCCTACGGCGGGGAGTTTACGAGCGAGGAGCTCAAGCGCTGGCTGGAGAGCTGGTGCAGACGGCTCTTCTCCCAGCAGTTCAAGCGCTCCTGCCTGATGGACGGGCCCGCGGTGCAGGCCTTCACGGTCTCCCCGCGCACGGGCTACCTGATCCCCTCCGACGGGGAGTGCGCTCTCTTCCTGCGGGATCTGGAGCAGATCGAAGTCTGATTTGTAAAAATCCACAAGAAAAACCGCGTGTCTCCCCGCAATTTTTACAGGGCGGCATGCGGTTTTTCTTGTATGTTTATGCTCTGTTGCAGTATAATTCTTTCAACCAACAAGCAAGGAGGTACGTTTTCTAATGTTTAACAGTGAATATCTCAACCGCGTATACGCCGAGGTGGAGCGCCGCGACGCCGGCGAGCCCGAATTCCTGCAGGCCGTGCGCGAGGTGTTTGAGTCTCTTGAGCTGGTTGTGGACAAGCACCCCGAGTGGGAGGCCGCCGGTCTGCTGGAGCGCTTCGTGGAGCCCGAGCGCGTGATCGAGTTCCGCGTCCCCTGGGTGGACGATGCGGGCAAAGTGCGCGTCAACCGCGGCTTCCGCGTCCAGTACAACTCCGCGATCGGCCCCTACAAGGGCGGTCTGCGCTTCCACCCCTCCGTGAACCTCTCCATCATGAAGTTTCTGGGCTTTGAGCAGGTGCTGAAAAACTCCCTGACCACGCTGCCCATGGGCGGCGGCAAGGGCGGCAGCGACTTTGACCCCAAGGGCAAGTCCGACAGTGAGATCATGCGCTTCTGCCAGAGCTTCATGACCGAGCTCTACCGCCACATCGGTCCCTTTACCGACGTGCCCGCCGGCGACATCGGCGTGGGCGCCCGGGAGATCGGCTTCCTCTTTGGCCAGTACAAGCGCATCGTCGACCGCTTTGACGGCGGCGTGCTCACCGGCAAGGGCCTCTCCTTCGGCGGCTCCCTGGCGAGAACCCAGGCCACCGGCTACGGCCTGTGCTACTTCTCCGCCGAGGCGCTGAAGTACCTCAGAAACGACAGCTACGCCGGCAAGACGGTCATCGTCTCCGGCTCCGGCAACGTGGCCCAGTACTGCGCCGAGAAGGTCACGCAGCTCGGCGGCAAGGTGGTGGCCATGTCCGACTCCAAGGGCTACGTCTTTGACCCCAACGGCATCGACCTTCCCAAGCTCTTCGACATCAAGCAGAAGCGCCGCGCCCGCATCTCCGTCTACGCCGACGAGGTTCCCGGCGCCGCCTACGTGGAGGGCTGCAAGAATATCTGGACCGTCAAGTGCGACATCGCCCACCCCTGCGCCTCCCAGAACGAGATGGACGCCGAGGGCGCGAAGGCCCTCATCGCGAACGGCTGCATGGCGGTCTTCGAGGGCGCCAACATGCCCCTGACCCCCGAGGCCATCGCCCTGGTGCAGGGCGCGGGTCTGCTCTACAGCCCCGGCAAGGCCTCCAACGCAGGCGGCGTGGCCACCTCCGGGCTGGAGATGAGCCAGAACTCCATCCGCATGAGCTGGAGCTTTGACGAGGTGGACGAGAAGCTGCACGGCATCATGCAGAGCATCTACAAGGCCTGCTACGACGCGTCTGTCGAGTGCGGCAAGCCCGGCGACCTGATGGTGGGCGCCAATGTGGCCGGCTTCCTCAAGGTGGCCGAGGCCATGATGGCCCAGGGCATCGTTTAATCGACGGCAAACCTGTTTGCCGTCGAGCTGCAGCCCTCTGCATGCACTCGCTCCGCTCGCACACTGGAGGGCTGAGAAGCGTTTTTTGTCAGGCACATGTCCTGACAAAAAACGATTTAATACATTCGCCTTGCGGCGAAAAAAGTGATAAAAAAAGGAAAAGCCAAGTGGCTTTTCCTTTTTTTATTCTTCGTCGATCGTGCTCACCTTGTTGGTCAGCTCCTCCAGCACGTCCAGCACGATGCGCACCGTGTCGAGACTGGTGAAGGTGGTGACCCCGTGCTCCACCGCGCAGGAGCGCATGGCCACGCCGTTGATGTAGTGCACGCCCGAGAGGATGGCCCGGGTGTTGATGATGTAGCTGACGTAGCCGGAGCGGATGGAGCGGAGGGAATCGTCGCTGCCCTCGCTGAGGTTGCGCAGCTTCCGCGCCGGGACGCCGTGGGCGTTTAAGTAATCGGCGGTCATGGTGGTGGCCTCGATGTTGAAGCCCATGTCGTAGAAGCGCCTGGCCAGGGGCAGGGTCTCGGGCTTATCCTCGTCGGCCACGGTGACCAGCACCGTGCCGTAGTTCTGCAGGCGGATGCCCGCGGCCTGCAGGGCCTTGAACATGGCCCAATGGAGCTTGCGGTCGTAGCCGATGGCCTCGCCCGTGGACTTCATCTCCGGACTCAGATACGCGTCCAGGCCCTTGATTTTGTTGAAGGAGAACACCGGGACCTTCACGTACCAGCGCTTTTTTTCCTCCGGATACAGGTCGAAGATGCCCTGCTCCTTGAGGCTCTTGCCGAGAATGACCTCCGTGGCGATGTCCGCCAGAGACCAGCCCGTGGCCTTGGAGAGGAAGGGCACCGTCCGGGAGGAGCGGGGATTGACCTCGATGATGGAGACGGCGTCGTTCTTGTCCACAATGAACTGGATGTTGTAAAGCCCCACGATCCCGATGCCGAGGCCCAGCTTTTTGGCGTAGGACAGCACCGTCCCCTTCACCTTGTCCGACAGGGAGAAGGGCGGGTAGACGCTCATGGAATCGCCGGAGTGCACGCCCGTGCGCTCCACCAGCTCCATGATGCCGGGGACAAAGACGTCGTGTCCGTCGCAGATGGCGTCCACCTCCACCTCCCGACCGGCGATGTACTGGTCCACCAGCACCGGCTTATCCTGGTCGATCTCCACGGCGGTCTTGAGATAGTGGCGGAGCATCTGCTCGTTGGCCACGATCTCCATGGCCCGGCCGCCCAGCACAAAGCTGGGGCGCACCAGCACGGGGTAGCCGATCTCGGAGGCGGCCTTCACGCCGTCCTCGATATTCGTCACGGCGCAGCCCTTGGGCTGGGGGATGTTCAGCTCCTGCAGCAGCTTTTCAAAGAGCTCCCGGTTCTCCGCTCTGGCAATGGCCGCGACGTCGGTGCCGATGATGTGGCCGCCGCGCTCCGCCACGGCCTCCGCCAGGTTGACGGCGGTCTGGCCGCCCAGGGAGGCGATCACGTCCCAGGCCCCCTCGAAGGCCATCACGTTATAGACGTCCTCCGCGGTCAGCGGCTCAAAGTACAGCTTGTCGGCGGTGGTGTAGTCGGTGGAGACGGTCTCGGGGTTGTTATTGATGATGATGGCCTCAAAGCCCGCCTTCTTGATGGTCTGCACCGCGTGGACCGTGGAGTAGTCGAATTCCACCCCTTGGCCGATGCGGATGGGCCCCGCGCCCAGCACCAGCTTTTTGGGCTTTTCGGTGACCACGCCGCGGCCTGTGCCGGTGTAGGAGGAATAAAAGCAGGGGATGGTCGCCCCCACATGGCTGGTGTCCACCATGCGGAAGACCGGGAAGATGCCCTGCTCCTTCCGGAGAGCAAGCACCTCCCCTTCCGTGCAGCCCCAGAGCTTTGCGATATACTTGTCCGAAAAGCCCAGGACCTTGGCCTCCTTCAGGGCCGCGGGCTGATAGGGCGCCGCGGCAAGCTGCGGCTCAAAATCCGTGATATGTTTGAGCGCCGTGAGAAAATAGGCGTTGATGCCGGTGACGGTTTCCAGTTTTTCCACGCTCTCCCCCAGGCGCAGCAGCTGCGCGCAGGCGAAGAAGCCGTCGTCCCGGAAGTCAGAGACATAGGCCAGCAGCTTCTCCCGGCTCATGGCGTCAAATTTTGCCATGTGGAAGTGGCAGACGCCGATCTCCAGGGAGCGGACGGACTTGAGCAGGCACTCCTCCAGCGTGGAGCCGATGCCCATGACCTCGCCGGTGGCCTTCATCTGGGTGCCCAGCTTGTTGGAGGCGTCAGCGAATTTGTCGAAGGGGAAGCGGGGCAGCTTTGCCACCACATAGTCGAGACTGGGCTCGAAGGCGGCGGTGGTGCCCGCCACATGGATCTCCTCCAGAGTCATGCCCACGGCGATCTTGGCGGTGACCCGGGCGATGGGGTAGCCGCTGGCCTTGCTGGCCAGGGCCGAGGAACGGGAGACCCGG
>JBGUNL010000134.1:0-7160 GCA_045117295.1 Candidatus Limivicinus sp. | reverse complement strand
CCGCGGTTTCCGAAGGAGCCGCGAAAACTCCATATCCATCGGCTCCTTCTTCCTCTCCAAATCAGACCCGCTGCGCTGGGCTCTGATCTGGGAATAAGAACGCGGCAAGGCGGCAAGGCGTCGGCGGGCCGCCGAGGGCGTCGGCCCCTACAGATAGTATTGCATAGATCTGAGGAACGAATTTGAAACCAGTCATCGTATTTGAAAACGTCCATTATACCTACCCGGGGGACGAGCTGGAGAGCCTCTGCGGCATCGATCTTGTGATCGAGCAGGGGAGCTTTGTGGCGGTTCTCGGCCACAACGGCTCCGGCAAGTCCACCCTGGCCAAGCATATGAACGCCATTCTCACACCCGACGAGGGCCGGGTCACCGTCTGCGGCTTTGACACCGCCCAGGAGGCCAACATCCTGGAGGTGCGCCGCCGGGTGGGCATGGTGTTCCAGAACCCCGACAACCAGATCGTGGCAAACGTCGTGGAGGACGACGTGGCCTTCGCCCCGGAGAACCTGGGCGTGGAGCCCAAGGAGATCCGCCGCCGGGTGGACGCCGCTCTCACGCAGGTGGGCATGTTTGAGCTGCGCCGCCACGCGCCGCATCTGCTCTCCGGCGGACAGAAGCAGCGGGTGGCCATCGCGGGCGTCATCGCCATGGAGCCGGAGATCATCGTCCTGGACGAGCCCACCGCCATGCTGGACCCCCGGGGCAGGCGGGAGGTGGTAGACACCGTCACCGCTCTCTGCCGGGAAAAGGGCATGACGGCGGTGCTGATCACCCACCACATGGACGAGTGCGTGGGGGCCGACAGGCTCATCATCCTTTCCAACGGTTTTATCGCCGCCGACGGGAAGCCCGTGGAGATCTTCGCGGATCTGGCCCTGATGGAGCGGGAGGGCCTGGACGTGCCGGAGACGGCGCGCATGCTGCACGATCTGCGCGCGGCGGGGCTCGACCTGCCGGAGGAGCGGCTGGACACCGAGAGCTGCGCCGACGAGATCGCCGCGGCGCTGAAGGGGGTGCGCTGACGTGGCGGAGATTCTGACCCGCGGCCTGTGCCATGTCTACAGCGCGGACACCCCCTTTGAGAAGGTGGCCATCGAAAACGTCGACGTGCGCATCCCCCAGGGGGAGCTCACGGCCATCATCGGCCACACCGGCTCCGGCAAGTCCACCTTCATCCAGCATCTCAACGCCCTTCTGACGCCCAGCAAAGGTCAGGTGCTGCTGGACGGGGAGGACATCAACCGCGACAAATTCACCCGGCGCGACGTGAAATGGAAGGTCGGCCTGGTGTTCCAGTACCCGGAGTACCAGCTCTTTGAGGAGACGGTCTACCGGGATATCGCCTTCGGGCCCACCAACATGAAGCTCTCCAAGGAGGAGATCGACGAGCGGGTGCGCGAGGCGGCCCGCTTCACGGGAGTCTCCGAAGAGCTCTTTGACAAGTCCCCGCTGGAGCTCTCCGGCGGGCAGAAGCGGCGCATCGCCATCGCGGGCGTCATCGCCATGCGCCCGGAGGTGCTGGTGCTGGACGAGCCCACGGCGGGTCTCGACCCCGCGGGCTGCGCCCGGATCCTGGAGAATATCCGCCATTACCGGGAAGAGAGCGGCGCCACCGTCCTGTGGGTCAGCCACAGCATGGACGAGGTGGCGAAGATCGCCGGGCGCATCATCGTCTTCGACCGGGGCGGCATCGTCATGGACGGCACCCCCGCCGAGGTCTTTGCCCGGGCGGAGGAGCTGACGGCCATCGGCCTGGACGTGCCCAGGGCCACCGAGCTTGCCATGGCCCTGCGCAAACGGGGCGTTAAGCTGCCCGGCGGCATCTTCAGCCACGAGCAGCTGCTCGCCGCCCTGCTGCAGGCAAAGGAGGGGAGCGCATGCTGAAGGACATCACCCTCGGCCAGTACTTTCCCGGCGACACCGTCGCCCACCGGCTGGACGCGCGGACCAAGCTGATCCTGGTGATCGTCTACATCGTGGCCCTGTTCCAGGCCGATTCCTGGGCGGGCTACACGGCGGTGACGCTGGTGACCCTGGGGTGCATGCTGGTCTCAAAGATCAAGCCCGCCACCATGTTCAAGGGCGTAAAGCCCATGCTGTTCATCATCGCCCTGACGGCGCTGCTGAACATCTTTTACACCACCGGCACCCCGGTGCGCCCCGGCTGGATCATCACCTGGGAGGGCATCGCCCGGGCCGTGCAGATGATGCTGCGCATCGTGCTGCTCATCTCCGGCACCTTCCTGCTGACCTATACCACAAGCCCCATCGCCCTCACCGACGGGCTGGAGCTGCTGCTCAATCCCCTGAAAAAGCTCCGCGTCCCGGTGCACGAGATGACCATCATGATGAGCATGGCCCTGCGCTTTATCCCCACGCTCATCAGCGAGACCGACAAGATCATGTCCGCCCAGAAGGCCCGGGGCGCCGACTTCGAGACCGGCAGCCTCCTCAGCAGAGCCAAGGCCCTGCTGCCCATCCTGGTGCCCCTGTTCGTCTCCGCCTTCAAACGGGCCGACGAGCTGGCGGTGGCCATGGAGAGCCGCTGCTACCACGGCGGCGAGGGCAGGACCCGCATGAAGCAGCTGCGCATGGAGGCGCGGGACGGGATCGCCCTGGGCCTGGGGGCCGTGTTCCTCGCGGCCATGATCGCGATCAAGAGACTGGGAATATGAAAAACATCGCCCTTTGCCTGCGCTATGACGGCAGCCGCTACCACGGCTGGCAGGTGCAGAAAAACGACATCACCGTGGCGGAAACCCTGGAAGAGGCCATCCATAAGGCCACCGGGGAGCGCCTGCGGGTGGTGGGCTGCGGCAGGACGGACGCGGGCGTGCACGCCCTGCGCTACTGCGCAAACTTCCATTCCGACACCCGCATCCCCCTGGAGCGCGTGCCCCTGGCGGTCAATTCCCGCCTGCCGGAGGACATCGCCGTGCTGGAGGCGGTGGAGGTGCCGGAGGATTTCAACGCCATCTCCTCGTGCATAAAAAAAGAATATGTCTATAAAATATGGAACAGCAACATCCGCGATCCCTTCCTGGAAAAGCGGGTCTGCTTCTACCCGCAGCATCTGGATCTGAAGCTGATGGAGCGGGCCGCGGCGGCCTTTGAGGGAAAGCACGATTTCCGCGCCGTGCGCTCCGTGGGCACCGAGACGAAGACCACCGTGCGCACCGTGCACTGGTGCCGCGTGCAGCGGGAGGGGGAGCTGATCACCGTCTCCATCTGCGCCGACGGCTTCCTGTACAACATGTGCCGGGCCATGGTGGGCACCATGGTCTACGCCAGCTACGGCAAGCTCCTGCCCGAGGAGATCCCGGCGCTGCTGGAAAAAGGGGACCGGCGGCTCACCGGCCCCACCATGCCGCCCCAGGGGCTCTACCTCAACCGCGTCTGGTACGAGGGTCCGGCGGGGGACATGATGGAGCGGCACTGAAGAAGTGCTATATTTGTTCATAAAGTTGTGGTAGAATCAAAAAACGCGGAGAAAATGCAAAGGATGACAGGTACATATGAAAGTACTCATTGACATTGTTCTCATCATCATCATCGCCCTGTGCACCTGGAACGGTTACAAGCGCGGCCTGGTGGGCGGCGTGGCGGGCATCCTCGCCATTATCGTTTCCCTGCTGGGGGCAAACATCCTCTCGGCGGCCTACGCCCATGAGGTGGTGCCGGCGCTGGAGCCCTTTGTGGACGGCTACGTGGATTCCAGCAAGAACCGCGCCGTCATTCTCGAGCGCATGGGCTACGGCGGCAGCGACCTGTCCCTGGACGACATCCTCGCCCAGGACAGCTCCCTGCGCTATGACTACGCCTATGAGAGTCTGAGCGATCTGGGCCTGTACGAGAAGCGGGCCGAGGAGCTGGCCGCCGACGCGGTGGCCTACGCCCAGGAGAGCGGCGTCAGCATGACCGACGCTGTGGTGGCCGTGCTGTGCGACACGGTGACCACGGTGATGACCACGGTCATCGGCTTTCTGCTGATTCTGATCCTGCTGGTAGCCCTGGCCAGCATCGGCAATCTCTCCTTCCGCCTGCCCAACATGGAGAACGTGGACGAGATCGGCGGTGCGGTGCTGGGCTTTGCCAAGGGCTTTCTCTACTGCGTGCTGCTGTGCTGGCTGTTGAGCTTCCTGGGCCTTGTCATCGGCAAGGAGACCATGGCCCACACCACGCTCGGCAGATTTTTCCTGATTTTCGACACCATCACCGGCGCCCTGCTGTAAGGCCCGGGCGCCTTCACCCCTTTCTTTCGGAGGAATTCCATGCAGCCTACACTTTGCTCCCGCTGCGGCAAAAACGTCGCGGTGGTCTTTATCACCAAAATCGAGGGAGGCGTCACCAAAAACGAGGGCCTCTGCCTCAAGTGCGCCCGTGAGCTGCACATCAAGCCCGTGGACGACGTGATCAACAAGATGGGCCTCTCGGACGAGGATCTGGACGGCCTCACCGGCGAGATGATGAGCGCCCTGAACGGCGTGGAGGACCTGCTGCCCACCGACGAGGGCGACAGCGGCGCCGACGACGACGGCAAGACCGCCACCTTCCCCTTCCTCTCCCGCCTCTTCGGCGGGCCCGGCACCGGGAACACCAACCCTGCCCAGGGCCAGCAGCCGGGCGGAGACAGCCGCAAGGGCGACGCCCAGCCCCAGAGCCCCAAGGGCGGCAAGCGCAAGTTCCTGGACAGCTACTGCATCGACCTGACGGCCAGAGCCCGGGAGGGAAAGCTGGACGCCATGATCGGCCGGGAGGAGGAGCTGGAGCGGGTTATCCAGATCCTCAACCGCCGCCAGAAGAACAACCCCTGCCTCATCGGCGAGCCCGGCGTGGGCAAGACCGCCATCGCCGAGGGCCTGGCCCAGCGCATTGCCATGGGCAACGTCCCGGCAAAGCTGCAGGAGAAGGAGGTCTTCCTGCTGGATCTGACGGCCCTGGTGGCGGGGACCCAGTTCCGCGGCCAGTTTGAGAGCCGCATGAAGGGCCTCATCGAGGAGATCCGCAAGCACGGAAACGTCATCCTGGTCATCGACGAGGTGCACAACATCGTGGGCGCCGGGGACGCCGAAGGCAGCATGAACGCCGCCAACATCCTCAAGCCCGCGCTGTCGCGGGGGGAGATCCAGGTCATCGGCGCCACCACCTTTACCGAGTACCGCAAGCATATCGAGAAGGACTCCGCCCTGGAGCGGCGCTTTCAGCCCGTCACCGTCACCGAGCCCTCCATCGAGGATTCCGTCAAGATCATCCGCGGCATCGCCAAATACTACGAGGACTACCACGGCGTCACCATCCCCGACGAGATGTGCCGCCAGGCGGTGGTCCTCAGCGAGCGTTACATCACCGACCGTTTCCTGCCGGACAAGGCCATCGACCTGATCGACGAGGCCTGCTCCGACGTCAATCTCAAGCACCCGGACATCAACCGCCGGAGGCTTGCCCAGCGGGATCTGGAGAACGTCCGCTTCGAGCGGGAGGCCCTCATGAGCGCCGACGCCCCCAGCGGCACGGAGCTCACCGACGAGATGCTGGATCAGCGCTACGCCCGCATCGCCGAGCTGAGAAGCAAGGAGATGCAGCTGGAGGCGGAGCTCAAGGAGCTGGAGGCAAGGCCCCGGCCCGCCCTCTCGGAAGACAACCTGGCCCGCATCATCGAGCTCTGGACCAAGATCCCCGCCTCCAGCATCCGGGAGGATGAGCTGGAGCGCCTGGCCAAGCTGGACGAGCGGCTCAAGGCCCACATCGTGGGCCAGGACGAGGCGGTCAGCGCCGTGTGCGCCGCCATCCGCCGCAGCCGCGTGGGGCTCAAGGTCAAGCGCAAGCCCGTCAGCTTCATCTTTGTCGGCCCCACCGGCGTGGGCAAGACGGAGCTGGTCAAGCGCCTGGCGGCGGATATGTTCGACTCCCCGGAGAGTCTGATCCGCCTGGATATGTCGGAGTTTATGGAGAAGTTCTCCGTCTCCCGCATCATCGGCTCCCCCCCGGGCTATGTCGGCTACGACGAGGCCGGGCAGCTCACCGAGAAGATCCGGCGCAAGCCCTACAGCGTGGTGCTCTTCGACGAGATCGAGAAGGCCCACCCGGACGTGATGAACATCCTGCTGCAGATCCTGGACGACGGGCGCATCACCGACGCCCAGGGCCGGACGGTGAACTTCGAGAACACCATCATCGTCATGACCACCAACGCAGGCTCCGGCAACAAGACCGGCTCCGTAGGCTTCGGCGGCTCGCTGAGCGACATGTCCCGGGAGCGGGCCATGAAGGCCCTCAACGAGTTTTTGCGGCCGGAATTTCTCAACCGCGTCGACGAGGTGGTCTGCTTCAACCAGCTGACGGAGGAGAATTTCCGCGGCATCGCGGCGCTGATGCTCTCCGAGGTAAAAGAGGTCCTGGAGGCCAAGAACATCGCCCTGAGCTGGGACGAGAGCCTGGTGGATCATCTGGTGAAGGAGGCCTACTCCGTCACCTACGGCGCCAGGAATCTGCGCCGGGTGATCCAGAAGCAGATCGAGGACGTGCTGGCCCAGCGCATCGTGGAAAACCGCGGGCAGGCTGTCTCCCGCATCGCTCTCTCCGCGGCGGACGGAAAGGTCAAAATCGATCTGGAGTAAAAACCATAACGAACAAAAACCCCGGCAGTCTTTGGACTGCCGGGGTTTTGAAATGTGGAAGACTTATTCCTCTTCCTCCGTCCGGTGGGGCACCGGCTGGAGGGAAACAGGGTCGATATACTCGATGCCCTTGAAATCCTCCGTCTTATGGGGCAGCTCGCTGCGCCGCAGCTTCTTTTCCACGCTGTTGTTGATGACCGTGTAGATCACCACAAACACCGGCACGCCCAGCAGCATGCCCCAGAAGCCGAAGAGCCCGGCCCCCAGGATGATGGAGAACATGACCCAGAAGCCGTTGATGCCCACGCTGCTGCCCAGGATCTTCGGGCCGATGAAGTTGCCGTCCACCTGCTGGAGGATCACCACGAAGATGACGAAGATCAGGCACTTGACCGGCGAGACCATCAGGATGATGATGGCGCTGGGCACCGCCCCGATGAAGGGGCCGAAGAAGGGGATGATGTTGGTCACGCCCACCATCACGCTGACCAGCAGCGCGTAGGGCATGTTGAGGATGGCGCAGACGATGTAGCAGATCAG
>JBGUNL010000133.1:0-2547 GCA_045117295.1 Candidatus Limivicinus sp. | reverse complement strand
GCACTGCGCCGCGTCGTCCCCGAAGGCCCTTGCCGTGCGGAAGAGCGCCGGGTCCAGCTCCTCCTTGCCGCTCATGTCCGCGCCGATACAGCTGAGGTGCGTGCCGTGCCGGACCCATTCCGCCCGGATCAGTGGCTCATAGGAGGGCGTGGCGGTGAGGATCACGTCGCTCTCCTTGACGGCTGTCTCCAGATCCGCAGCCGCGGTGAGGGTGTAGTCCCGCTCCGCCCCGCAGGCGAGAAGCAGCTCCGCAACCTTCGCCTGCAGCGCGGGCAGGGCTTCGGCTGCCCGGGCGGGGTTCCTGGCGTTTGCCGCCTGCACCCGGCGGATGCCGGGCATGGCGTACAGCGTGGCCGCGATGAGATAGGGGCTCTGGTGGCCGCAGCCCACCATCAGCAGGCGCTCGGACTCTGGCCGGGCCAGGGCCCTCGCGCCCACCGCGGCGGCCGCCCCGGTGCGCAGGCCGGTGATGGGCCCGGCGTTCAAGAGCGCCTTCGGCGCCCCGGTGCGCCGGTCAAAGAGCAGAGAGGTGCCGAAGAGGGCGGGCAGGCCCTTCCCGCCGTTTTCCCCGAACCAGGAGACCACCTTCAGGCCGAAGATCTGCTCCGCCTGCAGGTCGCCGGACTTGATGTCCAGATCCGCCACCCCGTGCTGAAACTCGTGGAACACCATGGGCCAGACCTGGCCCGCGCCCTCGCTCTTCTGGCGGTAGGCCCGCTCCACGGCGGAGACCGCCATATCCAGGGTGAAGAGCCTCTCGATCTCTTTTGTGTTCAGAATGCGAATGCTGCTCATTTATTTGCCCTCCTTTTCCAGAATCCGCAGGAAGGCGCTCACCGCGTCCAGTCCCTCCCGCAGGGTTTTTGCGTTGTTGGCGTAGCCGATGCGCATGCTCTTTTCCACGCCGAAGCAGTCCCCGGGCACCACGAAGGCGCCGGTCTCCCGGTACATGCGCTCGCAGAAGACCTCCGACGGCAGGTCGTAGTCGTAGAACACCAGGGCCGTGGTGCCGGACTTGGGTCTGATGTAGGAAATGCGCGGCTCGCTCTCCACCCAGGCGTCCAGCAGCTTGAGATTGTCCCGCACCACCGCGCGGTTTCGCTCCAGCATCTTGTCCGCGTGCTGCAGGGCCACCGTGGCCAGCGCCTCGTCAAACATGCCGCAGCTGATGAGATCGTAGTCCCGGTGCTCCACCAGGGCCCGGCGCAGCGCCTCGTCGTGGGCGGCGATCCAGCCCAGGCGCAGGCCCGCCAGGGAGAAGACCTTGGACATGCTGCTGACGGAGATGCCCTTGTCGTAGAGATCCGCCACAGACTCGCTCCAGCCGTCCGCCTGGGTCAGGTGGCGGTAGACCTCGTCGCACAGCAGATACGCGCCGCAGCTCTCTGCGATCTCCACGATCTGCCGCAGCAGCGCCCCGTCCATCAGGGCGCCGGTGGGGTTGTTGGGGTTGTTGATGCAGATGAGCCTGGTGCCCGGGGTGCAGAGGGCGCGCAGCTCCTCCACATCCGGCAGCCAGTTGTTCTCCGGCCGCAGGGGCAGGATCTGCAGGTCTGCCCCGAAGCTCTCCGGGATGGAGGTGAGCTGCTGGTAGCTGGGGGCGATGCTGACCACCCGGTCCCCCGGCTCCACCAGGGAGTAAAACAGGTGGTGGTTGGCCCCGGCGGCCCCGTGGCAGGTGATGATCTCCTCGGGCTTTACCGTCCGGTAGAGCCTGCTGATCCCCTCCCGGAAGGCCGGGGCGCCCAGAATATCGCCATAGGTCAGACGCCGGGCGGAGAAGTCCTTCCAGAACCGCGCCCCGTCCTCCCCCGTCAGGGCAAAGAGCTCATCGGCGGAGACGGAATCGACGCAGGTCTCGGCGATGTTGTATTTCGCCCCCACCTCGTAGCGGTTCATCCAGTCCTCCACGGCAAAGGTTTTGATCTTCATGGTGTTCCTCCTGTATGGTTTTCCCCGGAAGGGAAACGGGCACCCGTCCTCTGCCTTATAGCGCGCGGCGCGCGCCGGACCTACGGCGGAGGGCGGATGCCCGTTTCTCCCGCACCCGGTGGTGCGGGCGGGTTCTCTATTTCTGTTTCTTTATACCACACCGTGCATAAAAATGCAAGCATTGTTTTCCGGTTTTCCTGAGAATGCCCTGAAAAGCCGGCAGCTTTCACAATTTTTCTTGACTTCATTTGTGCAAAGTGGTAAAGTCTATGCATCATTCCCGAAGGGAGGCCCCCCTATGAAAACCATTTTTGCCAGGAAAAACCTCTTCCTCCGCGTCGCCATCGGCTTTGTGCTGGGCGTGCTGCTGGGCTTTCTCGCCCCGAAGTTCTCCATCGCCACCAAGGTGGTGGGCGATCTGTATCTCAACCTGATCAAAATGATGATCATTCCCATCGTGGTCTGCGCCGTGTTCTGCGGCATCGCCAACATCCGGGACAGCGCCCTGCTGCGGAAGATCGGCTTTCGCACGGTGGCGTTGTATGTGGTCATGTTTGTCTTCAGCGCCGCCGTGTCTCTGGCCATCGCCTACACCATCCGCCCGGGCTTCGGCAC
>JBGUNL010000132.1:0-2079 GCA_045117295.1 Candidatus Limivicinus sp. | reverse complement strand
GATCTTCCTGTCCATCCTGTGCCTGTTCTCCTTTTACATGCTGCTCATCAACGCCAGTCGCTCCAACGGCCAGCTGCAGGCGGGCTTTACGCTGATCCCCGGCGGCCACCTGCTGGAAAACCTCCGCAACGCCTGGACCGACTCCTCCATCAACATCCCCCGGGGCATGCTCAACAGCTTCCTGGTGGCCTCCTGCACGGCGGTGCTGACCACCTACTTCTCCGCCCTCACCGCCTACGGCATCCACGCCTACAACTTCCGCTTCAAGCGCCTGGCCTTTTCCTTCATCATGGCCGTCATGGTGATCCCGACCCAGGTCTCCGCCTCCGGCTTTATCCAGATCTGCTACAAGCTGGGCCTGACCAACAACTATCTCATGCTGATCCTGCCCGGCATCGCGGCGCCCATCGTCTTCTTCTATATGAAGCAGTACATGGAGAGCGTGCTGCCCATGGAGATCGTGGAGGCCGCCCGGGTGGACGGCTCCAATGAGTTTCGCACCTTCAACACCATCATCCTCCCCATGCTCAAGCCCGCCCTGGCCGTGCAGCTGATCTTCTCCTTTGTCCAGTCCTGGAACAACTACTTCCTCCCCGCCCTGCTGCTGACCAAGGCGGAGATGAAGACCGTGCCCATCATGATCGCCCAGCTCCGCTCCGCGGACTACTCCAAGTTCGACATGGGCAAGGTGTACATGTTCATTTTGCTCGCCATTCTGCCGGTGCTGGTGGTGTACATCATCCTCTCCAAGTCCATCATCAAGGGCGTCACCGCGGGCTCCGTCAAGGGCTGAGCCGCGGCCTCGCCGCCAAAGTCTCCCGGAGATCGGTCATCCTGACCGTGCTCCGGGAGTTTTTTGCGCTGTGCCCCATTTTTGTGAAAACTCTATATTTTTTGTCTGCTTTTCTCTTGACGCTTTTGTGCATTCTGTGATATACTAACTTCACCGATATACCGATATACCGATGTGCTGGTTCGTTTGTTTTATCTATCATTCGGAAGGGAGGATTTTCATGAGATTGATGCACACCCGTCTGCCGGAGTTTATCAGCAAGATGAAAGCGGCGGCCATCAAGCACAATCCGGATCAGAAGCTTGAGATCCGGGGGCTGGAAAACCTGAGGAGTGCCAAAATGCAGTCCCTGAGAACCGGGCGGATTGAAGAGAGCGTGGAGCGGATCGCCGCTCAGGAGGGTGTCAGCAAGGTGGAACTCGTGGTGATGCCGCGGGTACCCGAGACCATGCACACTGTCCTGATCAAAGGTATGGGCGAGGACGGAAAACCCAAGAAGATCATCCTTGAGGTCGTCAACATCCTGCAGGCCACCGAAGAGGTGGAGTTTGACGGGTGCACGGACATCGAGGATCACCGTCCGCCGCTTGGCTTCCATTGATCCCCGTCTGGCAGTACAGAAGCGAAAGGAGAGTGGCTGAATGAGAATTCAATACATCAAGGAAGGTCCCATCGACGGAAAAATGATCCCCGTCAACGTCGTCTTTGCCGACGCCAACGAGATCGCCGCCGCCGGCGTTAGCCAGGATGACGCCATCTGCGCCATTGCGAAAGCTTTCGAAGGCCCCACGGCCATCAATCTTTTCGACATGAACGCGGTCACCACCACCAGTGACGGCATCGTGGTGGAGGGCGCCATCGTGAAAATGGGCGCCTCCGACAAAGGGATCGTCAATCGGGATTTCGGCATCCTGCCCATGGCAGAGATTCCCTATTCCGAGGAGATCATCTCCCAGGAGCCCCATCTGATGCAGTGGAAGAAGCTGTTTCCCGGCCGGAAGCTCTATCGCGGGCCGGACCCGAGGAACAAGAAGATCCCCGTCCACAATGTGGTGATCACCGGGCGCGCCTCCAACAACAACTCCGCGACGGAGATGATGAACCTCATCACCATGGATGAGGTGCTCTTCCCCATCCTCGGCCAGCTGCAGTGCATTACCGGCGGCAATCTTCTGGTGGGTTACACCGGCGAGGTCATGTCCGTCGGCATTGGTATGACTGTTGCGGAGCAGTTCGGCCGCGTTTTCCCCCATCCCCAGTTCCACGCGGGCGAGACCGCCCACAAC
>JBGUNL010000131.1:0-6881 GCA_045117295.1 Candidatus Limivicinus sp. | reverse complement strand
GGAGGCCAGGACGTGGTCCAGTCCGCCGTAGCCGATGTCGTAGGCCCAGCCGTCGCCGCCGTACATCCACATGCTCTTCTTGACCAGGGCGTCGGTGCGGTTGGCCAGCCACTTCACGTCCTCGCAGGTGCAGTTGGTGGCAGCCAGAGCGGCCTTCAGGTTGTCGGAAACCTCGCGGGTGGTCTCGGGATCGTCGCCCTTCTCGAGCCAGGCGGCGATGGCAGCCTTCAGGGCCTCGTCGCCGGTGGCGGCCAGAGCGGCCTCGGCGTGGGTCTTGGCCTGGCGGCGCATCTGCTCCACGGACAGGCACATGCCCAGAGAGTACTCGGCGTTATTCTCGAACAGGGAGTTCGAAGGCGCGGGGCCGTAGCCCTTGGCGGTCTTGGCATACGGGAAGGTGGGGGTGGAGGAGCCGACAACGTAGGTGCAGCCGGTGGCGTCGGCAATGTACATGCGCTCGCCGAACAGCTGGGTCATCAGCTTCATGTAGGGGGCCTCGCCGCAGCCGGCGCAGGAGCCGTTGAACTCGTACAGCGGGCGCTCGTACTGGCTGCCCTTGGTGCTGAACTTGTCCATGGGGTTCTTCTTCACAGGCAGGTTCACCAGGTAATCCCAGTTGGGCTGCTCGTGCATCTGGCTCTCCAGAGGCTGCATGACAAGGGCCTTCTCCTTGGCGGGGCAGACGTTGGCGCAGGAGGAGCAGCCCTGGCAGTCGACCGGGTCGACCTGGATGCGGTAGGTGTAGTTCTCAAAGCCCTTGCCGAGAGCCTTCTTGGTGACCATGCCCTCGGGACCGGCGGCCTTCTCCTCCTCGGTCACGAGGAAGGGACGGATGGCGGCGTGCGGGCAGACCAGAGAACACATGTTGCAGCCGATGCAGTTTTCGGGGATCCACTTGGGGACGTTGGTGGCGATGCCGCGGCGCTCGTACTTGGAGGTCTCCACGGGGCTCACGCCGTCGGCGTAGGGCATGAACTTGGAGACGGGGATCTTGTCGCCGGCCTGCTTGTTGACCGGAATCTGGATCTCACGGATGTACTCGGGCAGGGACGCGTCGACCACGGGGGCCTCGTCCTTGAGATCAGCCCAGGCGGCGGGCACGTCGATCTTCTTGACGGAGGCAAGGCCGGCGTCCACGGCGGCGCAGTTCATGTTGACGATCTTCTCGCCCTTCTTGGAGTAGGTCTTGACGATGGCGTCCTTCATGTACTGGGCGGCATCCTCGATGGGCAGCACGCCGGAGAGCTTGAAGAAGGCGGCCTGCAGCACGGTGTTGGTGCGGTTGCCAAGGCCGATCTGGCCGGCGATGTGGGTGGCGTCGATGGTGTAGAAGTTCAGACCGTTCTGGGCGATGATGCGCTTGGCGCGATTGGGCAGGTGCTCCTCAAGACCGGCCATATCCCAGTCGGTGTTGAGCAGGAAGGTGCCGCCCTTCTTGATCTCGGAGACGATGTCGAAGTCCTTCATGTAGCTCTGCTTGTGGCAGGCCACAAAGTCGGCCATGGTGACATAGTAGGTGGAGCGGATGGGCTCGTGGCCGAAGCGCAGGTGGCTCTTGGTCACGCCGCCGGACTTCTTGGAGTCGTACTCAAAGTAGGCCTGGGCGTACTGGTCGGTGTTGTCGCCGATGATCTTGATGGAGTTCTTGTTGGCGCCGACCGTACCGTCGGAGCCGAGACCCCAGAACTTGCAGGAGATGATGCTCTTGCCGGCGGTGACGATGTTCTCGCCCACGGGCAGGGAGGTGAAGGTCACGTCGTCGTCGATGCCGACGGTGAAGTGGTTCTTCTTCTCACCGCACATGTTGTCGAAGACGGCCTTCATGTGGGCGGGGATGGTGTCCTTGGAGGAGAGACCGTAGCGGCCGCCGAGGATCTCGACGCCGGCGAAAGCGGTCTCGCGCAGGGCGGTGCAGACATCCTCGAACAGAGGCTCGCCGGCGGCGCCGGGTTCCTTGGTGCGGTCCAGAACGGTGATGGTCTTCACGGTGGCGGGCAGGGCCGCGGCCAGGTGCTTGGCGGAGAAGGGACGATACAGGTGGACCTGGATCATGCCGACCTTCTCGCCGCGCTCGGTGAGGTAATCGACGACCTCGTGCAGGGTCTCGCAGACGGAGCCCATGGCGATGATGACGCGCTCGGCGTCGGGGGCGCCGTAGTAGTTGAACAGCTTGTAGTCACGGCCGGTCAGCTTGCTGATGGCGTCCATCTTCTCCTGGACGATCTCAGGCAGAGCGTCGTAGGCGGTGTTGCAGGCCTCGCGGGACTGGAAGAAGGTGTCGGGGTTCTGCAGGGTGGAGCGGATGGTGGGGTGCTCGGAGTTGAGGGCGTGGTCGCGGAAACGCTGCACGGCGTCCCAGTCCAGCAGCTTGCCCAGCTCGTCGTAGTCCAGCAGCTCGATCTTCTGGATCTCATGGCTGGTACGGAAGCCGTCGAAGAAGTGCATGAAGGGGATGGAGCCCTTGATGGCGCTCAGGTGGGCGACGCCGCCGATGTCCATGCATTCCTGCACGGAGGAGGAGGCCAGCATGGCAAAGCCGGTCTGGCGGCAGGCCATGGCGTCGGAGTGATCGCCGAAGATGGAGATGGAGTGGGTGCCGACGGTACGGGCGGAGACGTGCATGACGCCCGGCAGCATGGAACCGGCAATGCGGAACATGGGCGGGATCATCAGCATCAGACCCTGGGAGGCGGTGTAGGTGGTGGCCAGGGAGCCGGTCTCCAGCGCGCCGTGCATGGCGCCGCAGGCGCCGGACTCGGCCTGGAGCTCCACCAGCTTCACGGGCTGGCCGAAGAGGTTCTTTTTGCCGTGGGCGGCCCAGTCGTCGACGTGGTCGGCCATGGGGCTGGACGGGGTGATGGGGTAGATGGCGGCGACTTCGGTGAACGCATAGCTTACGTATGCGGCGGCCTCGTTGCCGTCCATCGTTTTGAAGATTTTGGTATCAGCCATTGGGGATTATCATCCTTTCTGTTTGAATACTGTACTTAAACTATAATGCCCGGGGATTTTGTTGTCAAGGAAAGGCGAAGTGTACAAACAATCAATTTCTTGAGGGCATCGATCAAAAAATTTAATAGAGGGAACCGGAGCTTTCAAAGACACAGCAGAGACAAAAATCTGTCTCTGCTGTGCAGTTTTTATTTGGTTTTCGGTCACCCCGAAACCAGTCCGGCAGCCTTAGGCCTGCTCGGCCATCTGGGCCTTCTTGGCCTCGACGTTGGACTCGGCGCAGTCATACTCCCAGTTCCAGGGATCCTTGCGGGTCACGCCATCGGCAAAGGGGATGAAGATGGAGAGGATGCCGAAGATGGCGAGGAGCCAGCAGTACCACATGCTGCCAACCAGCTTGGCGGCGGAGAAGACCTGGCCGGTGGTGGTGGCGGCGTTGGCGAGGGAGGCGGCCACGACCAGCTGGGCGCCGTAGGGGATGATGCCCTGGAAGACGCAGGCGAACACGTCCAGCAGGGAGGCGGTCCGGCGAGGATCGACCTTGTAGGTGTGGGAGACCTCGCGGGCCATATCGCCGGCGACGATGATGGCGACCGTGTTGTTGGCGGTGGCGCAGTCGCAGGCGGAGACCAGAGCGGCGATGCCGACCTGGGCGGACTTGTTGCCCTTCATGACGCCGCGCAGCTTGTCGATGATCCAGTTGATGCCGCCGTTCTTGGCGATCATCTCGGACATGCCGCCGCAGAGCAGGGTCAGGAAGAAGACTTCGTTCATGCCGCAGAAGCCGTCATAGATGGACTGGGCAAAGCCAGCGATGTCCATGGAGCCGGTGAGCATGCCGATGATGCCGGCGGCGAAGATGCCGATGACCAGGACCAGGAACACGTTCATGCCGCACAGGGCCAGGACCAGAACAGCCAGGTAGGGGATGATCTTGATGAAGCTGAAGGACAGATCGCCCAGGGAGTTGGCGGACTCGGGACGGCCCAGGATGAGGAGAAGGATGATGGTGCAGATGGCGGCGGGGAGCGCGATGAGCAGGTTCACGCGGAACTTGTCGCGCATCTCAACACGCTGGGAACGGGTGGCGGCGATGGTGGTATCGGAAATCATGGACAGGTTGTCGCCGAACATACCGCCGCCGACAACGGCCGCGATGACCACGGCGGGATTGAGGTTGCCCTTCTCGGCAACGCCGATGGCGATGGGAATCAGAGCGGAGATGGTGCCCATGGAGGTACCGGTCGCGGTGCCGAAGAAAGCGGCGATGATGAACAGACCGGCGGCCAGCAGGGACGGGGGAACCAGGCTCAGGCCCAGGTTGACAGTGGCGTCCTTGGCGCCCATGTTGGCGGCGACAGTCGCGAAGGCGCCGGCCAGGATGTAGATGATGAGCATCGTCAGAACGTCGACGTTTGCGGCGCCCTTGGCGAAGGTCTCAAAGCGCTCGTTGATGGAGCCCTTGCTCATGGCAAAGGCCACGATCACGGCGAAGAACATCGCGGTGACGGACGGGAACATGTAGAATGCCATGGCCTCGCCCTTGGCCTGGTAGATCAAGCCGGCGCCCAGATAGACAACGATGAAGACGAGGAACGGGATCAATGCGAGACCACTCTTTTTGGTGTACTTCATTGCGGTAATCCTCCTTTTCTTGTGAAGAGCAGATCATGCTCTTGCCTAAAAGCCATTATACAGAATCAATCGCGATTAGGCAAGAGCATTTCTCAAGTGCTCAGATCAGTTGTTTGCTTTGCGCGGAGCTTACAGCAGGGTGTCCAGGACGGCCTTCATATCGGCGATGATGTCCTCGGGATCCTCCAGGCCGATGGAGATGCGGACCAGGCCCTCGGAGATGCCGGAGGCGGCCAGCTCTTCCTTGGTGTAGGTGGAGTGGGTCATGGAGGCGGGGTGCTCGATCAGGGTCTCGGCGTCGCCCAGGGAGACGGCGATGGTGCAGAGCTGCATCTTATTCAGAGCGGCGGCGACAGCGTCACGGTCAGCCTTGAGCTCAACGCTCATCATGCCGCCGGGCAGCTTCATCTGCTTCTTGGCGATTTCGTAGCCCTCGAAGTCCTCAAGGCCGGGGTAGTAGACCTTGTCCACAGCGGGGTGATCGTGCAGGAAGCGGGCGACCTTCATGGCGTTGGAGCAGTGCTTCTCCATGCGGATGTCCATGGTCTTGAGACCGCGGGCGATCAGGAAGGCGTCGAACGGGCTCATGACAGCGCCGGTCATATCCTTCAGACCGAACATTCTGACCTGGCCGATAAACTCAGCGGAGCCGACAACAAAGCCCGCAATCACGTCGCCGTGGCCGTTGATGTACTTGGTGGCGGAGTGCACAACCACATCGGCGCCGAGCTTCAGGGGCTGCTGCAGATAAGGAGTGGCAAAGGTGTTGTCCACGATGACACGGATGTTCTTGTTGAAGCCATGGGCGAGCTTGGCAACCTCAGCGATGTCGACAACCTTCAGCGTGGGGTTGCAGGGGGTCTCGAGGTAGACGACCTTGGTCTTCTCGCTCAGAGCGGCCTTGACGTTCTCGAGGTTGGCCATGTCGACGAACTTGACGGAGACGCCGAACTTCGTCATGCCGTGGTTCAGCAGAGCGAAGGTGCAGCCGTACAGCGTATCGGAAGCGATGATCTCATCGCCGGCGACGACGGAGGTCCACAAAGCGGAGGAGATGGCGCCCATGCCGGCAGCGGTGCCGAGAGCAGCCTCGCCGCCCTCAAGAGCGGCGACCTTTTCCTCAACGGAGGTCACAGTGGGGTTGCCAAGACGGGTATAGATGTAACCGGCTTCCTGCCCGGCAAAGCGGCGGCCGCCCTGCTCGACAGTAGCGAACTCGAAAGTGGAGGTCTGGTAAATGGGGGTGGTCAGCGCACCGGCGCTGTTCTCATGCTTGCCAACATGAATCTGCTTGGTTGCGAAACCGCACTTGCTGAAGTCTACCATAATAATCTACTCCTTTCAAATTTCAATATATCGATGATATATTATGGACGGATGAGATGGACGGCGGTCAACCGACCGCAGGGCAGGGAAAAGCTGTCATGTTTTAACAAACTGCCGCGATCAGGGAAACAAGATATTTAGCTATTCTGTACAGAAATTTTAACATCTTTTTCACAAAGGTGTTAGTTCTGATTTTCGGCAATTGGCTATCGATTGAGTCGATAACAATTTTTCTTTACGAGTACGGATTCTTCCTTTATAATAGGAACATCATCCGAAGAAACGGCCCGTCTGGCCGGAGGAGAAGCAGCCATGACCTTTCAACAACTGATGTATGTGGTGGAGATCTCCAAGTGCGGCTCCATCAACAAGGCGGCCAACAAGCTGTTTTTGTCCCAGTCGGCCATCTCCACCGCGGTGCACGAGCTGGAGAGCGAACTGAACATCACGCTCTTCACCCGCACCAACAAGGGCGTGGAGCTGACGGCGGACGGCCGGGAATTTCTGGGCTTTGCCGCGAGCCTGCTGGAGCAGAAGCGCCAGCTGGAGAGCCTCTACCGGGACAACAGCAGCCTGACCGTGACCACACGGCTCTCCGTCTCCACCCAGCGCTTCCCCTTTTCGGAGAGCGCGTTTATCCGGGTCCTGCAGAACACCAGGGACAATCGCTACCGCTACGCCATCCGGGAGACCGGCATGGACGCGGTGATCGACGACGTGTACGATCACCGGGCGGATCTGGGGGTTATCTATCTCAACGAGACCAACGCCATGATCGTCGCCCGCCTGCTGGAAAACCGCGGCCTGGTCTTCCGTGAGCTGGCGAAGGTGCCGCTGTCCGTCTTCGTCCGGGAGGGGCACCCCCTGGCCAAACAGCCCAGGGTGACCGAGGCCAGCACCCGGGGCTACCCCTATCTCTCCTTTGAGCAGGCCCCCGGCGTGTCCGAGAGCTTCTCCGAGGAGGGGCA
>JBGUNL010000130.1:0-1910 GCA_045117295.1 Candidatus Limivicinus sp. | reverse complement strand
GGAGGTGGCGTCGGAGCCGCCGCACTCGATGCCCATGAAGAGTTCGGAGATGTCGAAGAGCTCCTTCTGCTGCAGCCCGGCCTCGGCGGCCATCTCGCGGGCCGCGCGCACGGCCTTCTCGATGGTCTTGAGCGTGCCGCCCTCCTCCTGAATGCCGAAGGAGACCACGGGCTTGGAGGTCATCTTCTGGATCTTTTCGCGGAGCTTCGCGTGTCCCACAGTCTCGCAGCCGAGACCGATGATGACCACGCCGTAGACGTTGGGGTTGCAGGCAAAGCCGGTGAGCACCTTCTGGGACATTTCGGTGTTGGCGGCCACGTCCGAGCAGCCGGTGTTGAACACGATGTTCACCGCGCCGCGCACCTGGGAGGCCACGATCCGGGAGCTCTCGCTGCCGCAGGCGCAGGAGGGGAGGATCAGCACGTGGTTGCGGATGCCGGGACGGCCCTCCGCCCGGCGGTAGCCCCAGAACTTCATGCCGTTGTCGGTTTTGACCAGGGGCAGCGCTTCCTCCGCGCCGGAGTCCTCCACCAGCTCGCTGTCGTAGTCCCGGGGAACGGAGTGGATGTTCTCGTGGTTGACCAGATGACCTCTGGCGATGGGGCGATCGGTCTTGCCGATGAGCTCGCCGTACTTGAGCACCTCGTCGCCCTCGTTCAGATCCGTCAGGGCGATCTTGTGGCAGTAGGGGATGGCCTCCTCGGCCCGGAGAGAACAGAGCTCCCCGCCCTTGCGATAGACCACGTCTTCGCCCGCGGCGACCTCCTTGACACAGGTGACCACGTTGTCGGTGAGATCCATCATCAAAGCGTTGATTTCCATGGAGAGAGCCTCCTTTTTTGTTTTCCTGGCTTTACAATAGCACGAAAGCGGTATATAATCAATTTTATAGATTTTATGTAGCTATAAATAACAGATATAGGAGAGCGGACATGGAACAGGAGATGCGCTATATCTGGCAAGTGTGGCGGGAGGGGAGCTTTTCCAAGGCCGCGGAGAAGCTGTACATGACCCAGCCCGCCCTGAGCATTGCGGTCAAGCGGGTGGAGGCAAACCTGGGCGCGGAGCTCTTCGACCGCAGCCGCCACCCTCTGGAGCTGACCCAGGCGGGGGAGGCTTACATCGAGACCATCCGCCGTGTCCGCTACCTGGAGGAGGAGCTGGAGCGGCAGATCACGGATCTGCGCGGCCTGCAGACCGGCCGGGTCCGCATCGGCGGCACCCATTATCTCAACTGCTACCTGCTGGCCGGGGCCATGGCGGAGTTTTCCCAGCGCTGGCCCCATGTGGAGCTGGAGCTGATGGAGGCCAGCTCCGCGGATCTGGCTGTGGCCCTGGGGCGGCGGGAGCTGGATCTGATCTTCAACTGCGACCCGGCGCTGATCAGCCGCTTCGAGCATCGCCCGGCTTTCTTTGACCATCTGCTGCTGGCGGTGCACGAGCAGACGCCGCTGCCGGAAGAACTGCGGGCAAAGGCGCTTTCTGCCGCGGACATCCTGGAGGGCGTCCATCTCAGGGAGGAAACGGCCAAGGTTCCCCTCGCCGCCTTTCGGGAGCTTTCTTTTCTCCTGCTGGGGCCCGGCAACAACCTCAACACCCGCGGGCGGCAGATGTTTGAAGAGGCGGGCTTCACGCCGAAGATCAAGATGATGGTCTCCCAGATGGTGACCTCCTTCCGCCTGGCGGACAACGGCCTGGGGGCCGTCTTTGTCAGCGACCGGCTGATTCGCTCGCCCTCGTCCCATCTGCGCTTTTTCCGCCTGGAGACGCCCCAGGCCACGCGGCTGTTTTATATCCTGCAGCCGGAGCGCAGCTACACCCCTTTTGCGGTGCGGGCCTTCGCGGACTTCGCCGTGGAGCAGATCCGACGTGCGGATCTGGCCCACGGCCGGGACTGGGGCGTGCCGGAG
>JBGUNL010000129.1:0-21316 GCA_045117295.1 Candidatus Limivicinus sp. | reverse complement strand
GCGGAGGCGTTTTGCTCTCCCTTTCCTACCGTTGGGGCTTGTAAGTTTTCAGAAAAACGGTATAATGAAAAGGTACTCCTTTTATTCCCCTTTATCCGATGGGAGGAATCTGTTATGATCGACCATTTTGGCCGTGAAATCACCTATCTGCGCATCTCCGTGACGGAGCTGTGCAATCTCCGCTGCCGCTACTGCATGCCCGAGGACGGCATCTGCAAAAAGACCCACGAGGAGATGCTCACAGAGGATGAGATCATCATGGCCGTTGAGGCCGCGGCGTCCCTCGGCATCCGCAAGCTGCGCATCACCGGGGGTGAGCCGCTGGTGAAAAAGAACATCGTCTCCATCTGCCGCCGGGCCGCAGCCGTTCCGGGCATCCGCGAAGTGTGCATCACCACCAACGGCACGCTGCTGCCGGAGCTGGCCAAGCCCCTGCGGGAGGCCGGCGTCAGCCGGGTGAACATCAGCCTGGACACCCTGGACCCGGAGAAGTTCCGCTACATCAGCCGGGTGGGCGAACTGGAGCAGGCTGTGGCCGGCATCCGCGCCGCCCTGGACGCGGGCTTTGAAAAGGTCAAGCTGAACACGGTTTTGATCGGAGGCTTCAACGACGACGAGATTCCGGCCTTGGCGGAGCTGACGCGCCGCTATCCCCTGGATCTGCGCTTTATCGAGCTCATGCCTATGTACGACAGCGGGGACTTCGGGCCGGAGGCTTTCATCCCTTACACCGTGGTGCTGGACCGTCTGCCGGGGCTGGAGCCCATGGCCACCGACGGCGGCGTGGCCAGATTGTACCGTCTTCCCCTCGCCCAGGGGAACATCGGGTTGATCAGTCCCGTCTCCGCCCACTTCTGCGGCACCTGCAACCGCCTGCGCCTGACCGCGGACGGCAAGCTCAAGCCCTGTCTCCACTCCGGAGACGAGTTCTCCATCAAGGGTCTGGACTACGACGGCATGGTGGAGGAGCTGCGGCTTGCCATTGAGAACAAGCCCTCCTGGCACGGGGCGCTGGATGCCAACAACCGCAGCCGTGCCGGGCGCAACATGAACCAGATCGGAGGCTGAAGCATGGCGGACTTTACGCATTTTAACGACGAGGGCCGGGCCAGGATGGTGGACGTGGGCGAAAAGCCCGTCACCGTCCGTACGGCAGTGGCCGCCGCGCGGGTGCTGGTCAACGAGCAGACGTTTGAACTGATCAAGACAGGAGGCATGAAAAAGGGCGATGTGCTGACCGTGGCCCAGGTGGCCGGGGTCATGGGCGCCAAGCGCACCCCGGATCTGATCCCCATGTGCCACCCGATTCTGGTCGACGGCATCAACCTCTCCCTGCACCTGGATGAGCAGCGGCGCTCGGTGGAGATCGAGGCCACGGTCTCCTGCGCCGGGCGCACCGGCGTGGAGATGGAGGCGCTGACCGCCGTCAGCACCGCGGCCCTCACGGTATACGACATGTGCAAGGCCGTGCAGAAGGACATGGTCATTTCCGATATCCGCCTGGTCCGAAAGTCCGGCGGCGTCCATGGCGATTACGAAAGGAGCGAGTGAGATGAAATACACGGCGGCTGTCATCACCGTCAGCGACAAGGGCTACCGGGGCGAGCGGGCGGACACCAGCGGCCCGGCCATCCGCGCCATCGCGGAGGAGCACGGCTTTGACGTGGTGCATACGGCCATCGTCCCCGATGAGAAGGACATGATCCAGGCGGAGCTGATCCGCTGCGCGGACGAGCTTAAAATCTCCCTGGTGCTCACCACCGGCGGCACCGGCTTCTCCCCCCGGGACATCACCCCCGAGGCCACCATGGCCGTCATTGAGCGGGAGACCGCCGGCATTCCCGAGGCCATGCGGGCCGAGAGCCTGCGCATCACCCCCCGGGGCTGCCTTTCCCGCAGCGCGGCGGGCATCCGGGGCAGGACGCTGATCGTCAATCTCCCGGGCAGCGAGAAGGCCGCGAAGGAAAACCTGCTGGCCGTCATCGGTGCCCTGGCCCATGGCATGGACATGCTGGCCTCCAATGGCTCGGCAGACTGCGCCGCGGCAGACCAAAAGCCCAAAAAACAGCACGCCCCTTCTCTGGACGCCTGGCTCAAGGAGGCCAAGGCGGACCCCTCCGCCGCGGGCTGCGGCATGTACCTGTTCCACAATGGCGTGGTGCGCGAGACCGCCCGGGCCAAGGTGCGGGAGGGCGCGGCGGACACCGCCCCCGTCGCCGGTATGCACTTTTCCTATGACGCGGAGAAAGTGGAGGCGGCCCGGCAGGCCGCCCTGCAGCTGCCCGGCATCGCCTATGCCCGGGTCTGGCTCAACAGCGGGGAGCTCTCGGTGGGCGACGACATCATGCTGGTTCTGGTGGGCGGCGACATCCGCCCCCATGTGATCGACGCTCTGCAGGCGCTGGTGGGAGAGATCAAAAACCACTGCGTGGTGGAGCAGGAAGTATACGCCAAGTAAGGAAATGGCTGCCATGCCGGACAGGAAAGGGGTCGGCCCACTGTGACGCAAAAACAGATCGAATACTTCCAGAAGGTCTGCGAAAAAGGAAATATCTCCCTGGCCGCCGAGGATCTCTTTGTTTCCCGGTCTGTCATCTCCAGAGCAATTCTGGAGCTGGAGGAGGAATTTGAAGCGCAGCTCTTTTTCCGATCCCGAAATGGCGTGACCCTGACGGAGAGCGGACAAATCCTACAGCGTCTGTTTGACACCTTCACAGTCAGCTACGATACCGCCCGGGAGCGGATCCGCTGCCGTCTGGCGGAAAGCCGCGTCAAAACCCTGCGGCTCGGTATCACCCCCACCAACGCCTACTGCGTTTACGAAAACTACCTGCTGGAGTTTCAGAAGCTTCAGCCGGAGATCTGTCTCTTTGTGGAGGAACACGGAGCCTTTGAGGGCGGCAAGCTCCTGTTGGAGGGCAAGCTGGACGCCTTCTTTTCCCCGGCGAAGCCGGATCCCGCAGTTTTTGACTCGATGGAGCTCTACCAAAACCCCATCATGCTGGGAGTGGCCGAGGGCGACACCCGGATCGGCGCCAGAGCCAGCATGGCCGACCTGGTGGATCTGCCTCTGGCGTATTACAATTTTCCCATGCCGCTGGAGCACATCCTGAAGGCGGGGATGGCCGCCCTGGGTGCCGAGCCAAAGGTGGTGCTAAAGACCAGCGACCGCATGCTCCTTCAAAACCTGACGAAGCGCCGCATCATTTACCCTATCCTTCCGCTGGACATGATGGCCACCTGGGACGGAGTGCGCCAGGTGGAGATCGACTTTTTCCAGCCCAGCCTGAACCGCTTAATCTGGAGCCGGGCCCTGAAGCCCTGCCCTTCGCTGGAGCTCTTTTTGACCTATATGCGAAAACAGCTTCTCTAAAACGACGGGTCCCCGGAGTCTTCACTCCGGGGACCCGTCGTTTATGGTCTTTTCCACGCGCAATCTACAACTCTCATCCCCGGCTTCGGAACAGAGCGCGGCGGGAAAACTCTGTGAAGGGGTTTACCCGCCGCTTTCCGTCCGAGTTTCGGGAAAAGTGAGAGAGGATCAGTGCAGCTTTCGCTCCACGTTTGGCTTGTTGATATCCTCCTGGAATTCCAGGTTGAGGGGCTGTCCGTTTTCCCGCTGCTGTCTGGCCAGTTTTGCCTTGTCGGTATAGAGACCATACTCGTGGGCGCGGCAGCACTCGGTATAAGAGGAGTCGGTATGGCTGTTGCGGGGCAGGGGGACGTCCTGCTCTCCAGCTAAGATATCCTGCACCCGTGCGATGTTCACGGCGTGGGCAGTGGAGCCCTCCCGAACAGCCACGGCGGCGGCCACACCGGCGGCCTGTCCGGTGCCCACACACTGGGGGATCAGATCGAGCCAGTCGATGGCAATGCCGTCGGCCGACAGATGGCGGCCCGGGCAGAGCAGATTCTCCACCTTCTGAGGCAAAATGGCCCGGTACGGGATCTCCACCGGCCCGCAGTCGTTGACCTGGCAAATGGTGGAGTGCCAGGCGATGACGTCCTCTTGCTCCTTGGCATACGCGAAATCATCTGTGGACATGACGTACTCCCCTTTCAGTCGTTTGCTGATCCGAGTACCCAACTGCGGGGCAATGTCGTAAAGGTAGGCGTTCCGGAAGGCCACCGGCACAGCTTCCTTCAGGTAGTCCAGCGTTTCCCGCATGGTCAGGCGGGTATTCATCTCGGTCTCGGTCTGATCCTTCACCACGGAGCAGTCACGGTTCATGTGCCAGTTGTTCATCCAGAAGACGTCGCTCCGGTTGGAGGCGATCGGCACACAGCGGAAGCCGGACACAGCTTGCAGCCCCGCCCGCAGCGCATTCATTTCGGCGGGGTGGGCCTGTTTCCACTCGTAGTAGGCGTCCCCATCCACACCGCCTATGCGCCATACCAGGGCCGTCGTATTTGCGCGGGTGACCCCGTCGGACATGGCCGCGTAGGGTGCCCCCGCCCGGGAGTAGAGGTCGCCGTCACCGGTGGCGTCGATGACCATCTTGGCCAGGATGGCCTTGCGCCCCTCTTTGCTCTCATACACCACACCTCTGACCATTCCGTCCTCCACAATGGGTCCGCTGACCCAGCTGTGGCACATGACGGTGATGGCGTCACGGTGCTCCTGGAGCATTTTGTCCAGCTCGATTTTCAGCTGGTTGGGCTCAAAGTAAACCGAACGCACGAGGCAGTTGGGCTTCGCTCCGCCGTAGCCGCCCCGGCTGACGCAGTCCATCATGGCCTTCCAGGGGTGGAGCAGGGCCGGGTCGGTGGAACCGATCTTGCTGAGCGCCGGTGCGCGGACAGCATCGGGAATCGGAGCGAGGCGGGTAAACCACTCCTCTTGGAGTCCCCTGACAAAGCTTTTGTCATACCAGGACAGGTTGGGAACCATGATGACATAGCCGCCGGTGACGTCCCCGCCCATGTAACCGTACCGTTCCAGCAGGATGATGTTCTTGGCGCCCGCCCTGGCGGCGGCGATGGCTGCCGAGTGGCCGGCGGCGCCGCCGCCCACCACAAGGATATCGCACTCGGCCTCCACCGGCAGAGATCGGGCGGGCTCTAAATAGGTTTTCGACATGGTAGTTTCCTCCGATTTGACAGGAGCTTTGTCACTTCACGATATAGCCCGCCACGATGCAGATCAGGCTGGCCAGGACGATGTACAGCGCATTTGTGACAACGCCCTTGGTAAAAACAAATTTGGTGGTAACCTCCTCCCGACCCAAAAACAGCGGTGCGTAGGCGATGGCGCCGTTGGTCAGGAAGGCGCACATGGCCGAGAGGATGGTCGCAACGCCCAGGACGGTGGCGTTGCCGCCTCCCGCCTTCTGCATAGCACAGGCCAGCGGGATGCACACAGCGTTGATGGTAAAACTCACGGGCATGCCGTTGGTGAAGTTGGTGAAGATGGTGGAGATGGCCACGCAGAGAATGACCATGATCGGCCAGCTGGCGTTGCCCAGGATGGGAGACAGGAACTCGGCAATGGCGGCCTTGATGCCCAGATCATCGGAGGCGATGGCGCTGCCGCAAATGGTAAAGCATCCGGCCACAGCCACGATCCCCCACATGGTCTTGGACTGGAGGAGCTTGACGCCGTTGATGAAGGGCTTGCCCTCCGTATCCCGCATCATGCACAGCACGGCAAAGAGGAAGATCCATATCCAGGTAGAGCCGATCGTATTGTAGAGATTCAAAATGGCAGAGCCCTTGGGTAGGAACATGCTGACCAGGAGGAAGAAGATGCCGAAGATCATAAAGCCCAGCAGGATCTTCTGCCTGCCTGTCATGGTCAGCTCCTCTTTCTTCAGATTCATCTTTTCCGCATCAAAGTTTTTCAGCGCGGTCAGATCGGTCTTCCACACAAAGACCATACAGGCGATATACCCCAGGACGAAGAGGAGAACCACCAGCGTTGCCACGATCAGATAGGCGGCGCTGTTGAACACCAGACCGCTGGCCTCCATGATCCCGCTGATAATGGCGATGGAGGAGAGGTGAACGCCTTTGAAAGGCAGCACATAGGCGCCCATGGCGGCGATGTAGACGCCCAAGAGCAACTCCCGCTTCAGGTCGCTGTCCTTTTCCACACCGCACATCTCACAGATGGTGTCCAGGATGGGATAAAACAGGAGCAGCATGGTGGTGGGGCTGCTGACAAGGGCCGCGCCCACCAGCACGGTGAGAAACAGGGTGGTTACCAACCGGACGGGATGGCCCTGGAGAGACTTGATCATCAGCACCTTCCGGGCCAGGACGTTGACCGCGCCGGACTCGGTGACGGCCCCGGTCAGGGCCATGACCCAGATAATCTGCTGGATGGTCACGTTGCCGAACCAGGTGGCCAGCAGGGCGCTGGCTTTTGTATAGCCGCAGATAATCATGGCAAACAGGCCCATGATAGCAGGCCAGAAGGTCTCGCCGGTGAAGATAGTGACAACCAGCACGCCAAAGAAGATGCCCAGCATGCTGACGCCCTCGGGGGTGATGCCGGCGAAGGGCTGAACCAGCTTCCCGAAAAAGAACATCAGGAAAAGGCCAATGGCGGCGCATACGTAATACGAGGTTTTGCTCTTTGTTGCAGACATAGTATTTCCTCTCTTTCTCAAAGCTTGCCTGATTGGGGGGGATTCCCCCTTCTTGCCTGAATATAGCGCATCAATTATATGTTTGTAAAGCAGTTAAATTAGACATGTCGTGCTATTTTTGCTTCGGCTCGCTTTATAAAAGCGGCGGGGCCAAATGGCCCCGCCGCTCTCTTGTTTTCTCAGATTCTGTTGTTGGCGTACATCTTCTCGTAGTATTTCAAATATTCGCCGGAGACGATCTTGTCCATCCAGGCCCGGTGCTGCAGGTACCACTCGATGGTGCTGGCCATGCCGGTCTGGAAGGTGTACTTCGGGCTCCAGCCCAGGGTCGTGGTGATCTTGGTGTTGTCGATGGCGTAGCGCCGGTCATGGCCGGGGCGGTCCTTGACGTGGACGATCAGGTCTTCTGTCTTGCCGGTGTTATCCAGGATGAGCTTGACGATCTCGATATTGGCCCGCTCGTTGTTGCCGCCGATGTTGTACACCTCGCCCAGCTCGCCCTTCTCCAGGACCGTGGCGATGGCGGCGCAGTGGTCCTCCACGTACAGCCAGTCGCGGATCTGCATGCCGTCGCCGTAGACCGGCAGGTTCTTGCCGGCCAGGCAGTTGTTGATCATCAGCGGGATCAGCTTCTCCGGGAACTGGTAGGGGCCGTAGTTGTTCGAGCAGCGGGTGATGTTCACCGGCATGCCGTAGGTTTTCTCATAGGCGCGCACCACCAGATCCGCCGAGGCCTTGGAGGCCGAATAGGGGCTGTTGGGGGCCAGGGGCGTTTTCTCGGTGAACATGCCCGTGGGACCCAGTGCGCCGTAGACCTCGTCCGTGGAGACCTGGAGGTACTTGACCCCCTCCTTGAACTCCCGGGAGTACTTGTCGCTGACATCCAGCTTCCAGTGGTTCTTGGCCGCGTCCAGCAGGGTCTGGGTGCCCAGGATGTTGGTGGTCAGGAAAATGTCGGGGTTGGTGATGCTGCGGTCCACGTGGCTCTCGGCGGCAAAGTTCACTACCGTGTCAAAGCCGTATTGGTCAAAGAGCTGGTTCACCAGCTCCCGGTCATGGATATCACCCTTGACGAAGGTGTAGCGCTTGTCGCCGCTGATATCCGCCAGGTTGTCCAGATTGCCCGCGTAGGTCAGCAAATCCAGGTTCACCACAGAGATGTCGTCATAGTTTTCCAGCAGATAGTGTACAAAGTTGGAGCCGATAAAGCCGGCGCCGCCGGTGACCAGAATGTTTTTCATCATGTTATGTTCCTTTTGTTAATTCCCGTGTACCAGGCTCAGCAGATACTGGCCGTAATCGGTCATTTTCAGCTCGGTGCCAAGCGCGGTCAGCTCCTCGTCGCTGATCCAGCGTTTGCGCCAGGCGATCTCCTCGATGCAGGAGATGTAGAAGCCCTGGCGGCTCTGCACCGTGGCCACGAACTGCGCCGCCTGGAGCATCCCCTCGGGGGTGCCGGTATCCAGCCAGGCCATGCCGCGGCCCATGGGGTTGACCAGCAGCTCGCCCCGGCGGAGGTATTCGTTGTTGACCGCCGTGATCTCCAGTTCCCCTCTGGCGGAGGGCTGCACGTTCTTTGCGATTTCCACCACGCTGTTGCCGTAGAAGTAAAGCCCCGGCACCGCGTAGTTGCTTTTGGGCTTTGCGGGCTTTTCCTCAATGGAAATGGCGCGCATGTTCTCGTCAAACTCCACCACGCCGAAGGCTCGGGGATTTTTCACCTGGATGCCGAAGATCATGCCGCCCTCGGTCACCTTCGCCCCCTGGCGCAGATAGTCGGACAGCGCCTGCCCGTAGAAGATGTTGTCCCCCAGGATCAGGCACACGGAGTCCCCGCCGATAAACTCCTCCCCCAGGATGAAGGCCTCGGCCAGGCCCCGCGGGGCTTCCTGCACCTTGTACTCCAGGTGCATGCCGATGCGTGTTCCGTCCCCCAGCAGTTCCCGGTACATGGGGGTATCCTCCGGGGTGGAAATGATCAGCACCTCCCGGATACCGGCCAGCATCAGCACAGAGAGCGGATAGTAGATCATGGGCTTATCGTAGATGGGAAGCAGCTGTTTGGACACGGCTCTCGTCATGGGGTAGAGACGCGTGCCCTTGCCGCCCGCAAGGATGATGCCTTTCATCGTGTGATTCCCTTTCTGTTTCTTTTGGTATTCGATTTATTGTATCATCAACCCCGCGCCCTGTCAACGTGATCCGGGCGCGCAAAACGCCGCCGCAAAAATGCGGCGGCGCTGTTTGCTTCAGGGGCTGACCGGGACGCCCGCCTCGCGGAGCGCCGCCCGGATCTGGCCCATGTCCCCGTGGAAAATGGCGCCGGGCATGCCGCTGTTGCGGGCAGCCTCGATGTTGTAATTGGAGTCGTCGATGAAGAAGCACTCCTCCGGCGTCAAAGAGAAGGTCCGGTACAGCAGGGCGTAAAACTCCGGCTGGGGCTTGATGATCTTCACGTCCGCGGAGATCAGCGTCCCGTCAAAGTACCGGCTTGCCGACACCCGGGGCCAGTAGTCGTGCTGGCGGAGGCTGGCGTTGGAGAGAAGATAGACGCCGTATCCCAGCTCCTTGAGCTCCCGGACCAGCTCGAAGCTGCCCTCGATCTCCAGGATGGGCAGATCCCACCGGGTGACCAGCTCTTCCGCCGCCCCGTGCAGGCGCTTTGGCAGGCGGCTGCACATCAGCGGCACCGCTTCCGCGTCCGTGAGACTTCCCCGGTCCATCTGTGCCCACTCCAGAGATTTGAAAACCTCCCGCCGGAGCAGCGGCCAGTCCTCCTCCGCGACCCCGATCCGCTGCATGAACAGATCGGGATCAAAGCGGACAAGGACGTTTCCCATGTCAAATACGATGTTTCGGATCATGCGCGGAAAGCGGACCGCCTCAGAAGCTCAGGCTGCCCAGGGACATGCACTTGCCGCCCTTGCGGTCGAAGAGCATGATCTTGTCCCCGTCGATGTTGAAGCGGATCTTCTCGCCGATCTTGAAGATCGTGCTTCCGAAGACCACGCCGGTGAGCAGGAACTCGCCCACGCGCACCTTGATGGTGGACTCCATGCCGGTGGGCATGGCGCCGTAGATCTCGCCCTCGATGGCGCCGTCGGGAGAGATGGCGATGAATTCGGGCCGGATGCCGAGCACGAAGTCCTCGTTGGTCAAAACGGGCTCCTCCTGCAGGGCGTCGTCCTCGTCATCCACCTTGGCGATGTGGTACTTGAAGGTCTCGTCCTTGTTGCCCTTCTCCACATAGCCCTTCTCCTTGGCGGCCTCCTTGAGCGCCTCGGCCTCGGCGGCCGCCGTGGTGTCCCGCTCGGCAAACCACTTGTCGACATTCAGGCCCTCGCTGCTCTTGAAGCTGCCCTTCAGACCGCCCAGCATGGTCAGTGCCACGCTGCCGTCGGCCTCCTGGCGGCCCTTGGCCTCCACGAAGTTGATGGAGGGATTGCCCACGAAGTCCGCGACGAAGAGGTTGTTGGGTCTGGCATAGACCTTCAGCGGGGCCTCGTACTGCTGGAGCACGCCGTTGTTGATCAGGCAGATCTGGGTGGCCAGGGTCATGGCCTCCATCTGGTCGTGGGTGACGTAGACAAAGGTGGAGCCAGTCTCCACATGCAGTCGCTGCAGCTCATAGCGCATCTCCAGGCGCAGCTTGGCGTCCAGGTTGGAAAGCGGCTCGTCCATGAACAGCACCGTGGGCTCGGGAGCCAGGGTGCGGGCGATAGCCACGCGCTGCTGCTGGCCGCCGGAGAGCTCCGCCGGGTAGCGGTCCATAAACATGCTGATTTTGACGATGCGGCTGACGCGGCGGACGGAGAGGTCGATCTCCTCCTTGGTGAGCTTGCGCACCTCTTCCACCACCTTGCCGTCCTTGACGAACTCAAACTTCTCGTTGAGTCCCTCCGCGGCGACGGCGTCGGCGGCCTTTTTTGCCAAGGCCGCGGCCTCGGCGGAGACGTCCTTCCCCTCCTCCACGTGGCAGGCGAAGAGCTTCTGGGCCGTGTACTGGGAGATGGTGTATTCGTCGATCAGCTTGATGATCGCCTTCTTCTCGTCCAGCTTGCCCTTCTTGTCCCGGCACTCCTCCACCACGCGCTTGACGTCCGCGGGATTCTGGAGGATCTCCGCCAGGCGGGCGTTGTTCCTGGCCTCGAAGTCGATCTTCGGCATGGACTCCTTGATGTTGGACAGGCCGAAGGAGATGTTCTGGTAGACCGTCATGTTGGGCCACAGGGCGTAGTTCTGGAACAGGAAGCCCACCTTGCGCTTGTTGGCGGGGATGTTGATGCCCAGGGCGCTGTCGTAGACCACCCGGTCGCCGATGGTGATGCGGCCGCTGGTCGGGGTCTCCAGGCCCGCGATCATGCGCAGGGTCGTGGTCTTGCCGCAGCCGGAGGGGCCCAGCAAGGTGACAAACGCGTTGTCGTCGATCACGAGGTTGAGATCGTCGACCGCGTAAAAGTTTTTCCACCGTTTGGTGATATGCTCCAATCTGATTTCCGGCATTTTCTTATCCTCCTATTCCCTTGTCGAGGCTGGCCCCCGTGACTTTGTTTACAATCGAGTTGAAGACCAGGATTGTGATGATCAGCAGCAGGTTGATGCCGCTGGAAAACGCGTACAGACCCATCTCATCGAAGTAGTCCAGCATGGTGGAGAGGATCTTGCTCTGGCCGCACAGCAGCATGAACAGGCTCAGCTCACGCAGGCAGGTCATAAACGGCAGCAGGTAGCCGCTGATGATGGACGATTTCTGAATGGGGATAATGATGCGGATCATACGTTTGATCCACGGCACATCCTGGATGATCGCCGCCTCCTCGATCTCGCCGGACAGCTGCAGCATGGAGTTGAGGGACGATCGGCTGGCAAAGGGGATGTACTTGATCGTACCGGCGACAATCAGGCCGGTATAGGTGTTGTAGAGCTTGATCGATTCGCTGGAGAACAGCACGAACAGCGCCGCGCCCACGGCGATGGAGGGCATCAGATACGGCAGGAAGGCCACGGAGTTGACGTAGTTTGCCCACTTGCTGCGCCGCTGCTTGGCCACCGCGTAGCCCACCAGGGTGCCGATGGTGCCGGCCACCAGCGCGCAGCACACGCTGACCCACAGCGTGCCGCCGAAGGCCTTCCAGATTTCGGCATTGTAGAGAATGCCCTTCTGGCCGTACATGCCCTGCTCGGTGACGTTCTCGCTGGTCAGCCACCACTTGGTGGTCAGGTTCGAGACGTTGCCGGTGTAGAGAAACGAGTAGTCGCCGGGGTTCGGGAGGAAGGTCTCAAAGGCGAAGGAGATGATCGGGAAGATGCTGGTGAAGAAGGTCAGGATCACCAGGATGATCGCGATGATGTACCGGGCCGTGCCGAGATTGATCTTGGAGATCTGCCCGGATTTGCCGGTGACCGTGGTGTAGCTCTTCCGGCTGGTCAGGGAGAGCTGGTTGAGCAGCATGATCGCGATGCCGAAGACCATCATGATGATGGCGAGGATGCTGGCCTCGCCCGTGTACTTGGAGTTCATGGACACGTACTTGGTGGACAGCGTCGTCAGCTGCATGTAATGCGGCACGGGGTAGGAGCCCATGGCGCTGCCGAACACCAGCAGGATGGTGGAGAGAATGGCGGGCTTGACCATCGGCAGGGTGATCCGGAACATGATGCGGTGCTTGGGGGTATCCAGGATGGTCGCCGCCTCCTCGAGGTTCGCGTCCATGTTCCGGAAAATGCCGCCGATGAGGATATAGGCAAACGGCGCGTAGTGCAGGCCCAATACCATCAAGCTCGGAAAAAGCCCCTGACAGAACCATTTCGGCATATAGATATGGAACAGCGATGCCAGCAATCCGTCAGACGTGCCGGTGATTTTCGTGGAGTAAAACAGGTTCTGCCATACGACCGCGAGGGTCCACTGCGGCATGATGTAGGGGAAGATGAAAATGGAGCTCAGATACTGTCTCCAGGCCAGGTTCGTGCGGGTGATGAGAAAGGCGAAGATGCCGCCGTAGAGGATGGATACGATGCAGGTGCCCACCGAGAGGAGCACCGTGTTCCAGAGCGGCTTCCAGAGATTCGTTTTGGCCAGCTTGCTGGTGAAGAGGTCGGTGTAGTTGACGATCGTCCAGCCCGCGGTCTGTTTGGTCAGATGCGCGTCGATGGTGCCGGCGTGGATCTTGAAGGTGTCCTGCACAATGGCCACGATGGGCGCCACGGTGGTCACCGTCAGCACGATGCCCAGCAGGAGCAGGATCACGTTGTAGGGCTTGGAAAAAAAGGTTTTTACCTTGTTCCACGCGATGGTGGTGGGACTCGCCGCTAACGTTGCGGAGGTGCTCATGGTCTTTCTCCTTCCTGTAAAACAAGGCGCCTCCGAATGCGCGGAACGCACCCGGAGGCGCTTTGCCTGCTTATAATGCAGGTACAGCCGTTATGGTCTCAGGATCAGCCGGCGCTGTACTTGTCCAGCATCTCGATCCAGCTGCCGACGGTGAAAGCAGCGTCAGCGCAGTATGCGGGATCCTCCAACACCAGCTTGCCGGTGGTGGTCCACCACTCGTAGCCGCGGTCGTTCTTGTTCGGGAACTGCAGTTCGCCGTCCACAACGCCGCCCTGAGAGTGGCCGTACTTCTCCTCGGTCCCGGCCGCGACGGTCGGGTTGGAGGAGTAGCCGCCCATATCCTTGCCCCAGGCGGAGAAGCCGTCGACGGTGCAGGTGATGTAGGAGATGAACGCGCAGGCGGTCCAGGGCAGCGGGCTGTTGTCGGGAACGAACATGTAGTGGCAGTAGCCGTAGCCGCCGATGCCCTCGTAGCCGTCCTCATAGGCCGCGACCTTCACGTTGTTGACAGAGGCGGAGTCGGTCTCCTCGATGGAGCGGAGCTTGGAGTAGACCAGCAGGCCGAACTGATCGGTGGCGGACTTGTCGGTCAGGTTCTTGCAGATGGGGCCGTCATCGGTCACCGCGTTGTAGCTGCCGACCCAGAGCTTGATCCAGGCCAGAGCGTAAGCGCCGTTTTCGTCAAGGCCCAGATCCTCGGCGTCGCTCTTGAGCTCGTTGACGGTGGGCTGGAAGTACGCCTGCTCGTCGGCGGGGAGCTTGTCGAAGGCCTCCTTGAGCCATGCGGCGTACTGAGGAGCGGTCAGCATGTACAGGAAGTTCTTGCCGACAATCTCGGAGTCGATGTCCATGAACTGGCCATGCTCACCCTCGGCCACAAAGTCCCAGACATTGTCGTAGGTCTTGTCGCCGGTGCAGTTGAACATGAAGACCTTGTTCAGGGTCTGCAGGGGCAGGTAGCCATCATAGGTGGCGGCGTCAACGCCGTTGGCCTCGGCCCACTCCTTGGGGATGAAGGTGTCGAGGATGCCGGTCTGCACCATCTTGCTCTCGATCTGGTTTCCGTCCTGGATCAGGGTGACGGCGAAGGTGCCGGTGCCCTTGGTGGAGTTGGCGGTCAGCTGATCGAAGATCTTGTTGTTCTTCGGCTGCTGCCAGTCAAATTCGAGCGTGTAGCCGGGATCGAGCGTCTGCAGATACTCAATGAAGAGCGGCAGGGAGCTCTTGCCGCGGCTGGAGTTGCCCACGCCGTAGAGGGTCTGTCCGTTGGACTCCTCAATGGCCTTTTTGCAGAGTTCCTCCATGGTCATGCCTTCGGCTTCCTTGATGATCTTCTGCACCGCGGTGAGGTTCTCCTCGGCGGCGGGAGCCGCAGCCTCAGCGGGCTTCTCCTCGGCAGCGGGAGCCGCAGGAGCGGCAGCGGGGGCTGCACTCTGTCCGCACGCGGCCAAGGCAAAGATCATCGTCAGTGCAAGCAGCATTGCGATAAGCTTTTTCATAGTGGTTTTCCTTTCTTTCCTTTCATTTTATGTTGATATTCCCCAAGTCCGGATCAAGTCCCATCACGCTCTGCTGTGAAAAAGCTGGATCGGGGCCCGACTCCGACGCTCACGGAATATGAACAACTTGTTAAATACCGATAAAAATATACTGTCTTTTGTAACAAAAGTCAATTCGCCCGCATCTGTTTCCATTCATTTTCATTTTAGTGCACAAAAAAATTTTCATTTTTTGTGCAATTATGGAATTGACAATCCCGGGCAGTCCCTGTGTTTCTCCGGTTTGTCCGTAATTTGCGGACACATGCCCGACGCTCGTTTTCTCTTTTTGACCTTTGGTGATTTTCCCTTGACAAGGACAGATGGAATCATTATAATGTAAAAGCTGTCTCGGGGAGAACGCCTCCCAAGCACGGCATCGGGGTGTAGCGCAGATGGTAGCGCGCTTGGTTCGGGACCAAGAGGCCCGGGGTTCAAATCCCCGCACTCCGACCATAATCCCAGCAGCCCGCCTCCTGGCGGGCTGCTGGGATTATTTGCTTTGTGGGGATTTGAATCATCATCGCAGCCGCCGGGGGCGGCTGCATCGTCCAGTGCTCACACTGGGCGATTCTTTTATCCCGGCGCTATTGCGACGGGATGCACGCAAATCCCCGCACTCCGACCATGAAAAAGCCAGTCCGCTCTTTGCGGGCTGATTTTTTCATGATCGGGGATGCCGTTTTGGTCAGAGTCTTGTTCCCGAACCAAGAGCTCCGTTCATCCCGTTCCTCTTTTGCGCCGTAGGGTTTTTCTTGTTTTCAGCACAGTCTGACTTTTATACCACATCCCTCCTGAAAAGACAATCACCGCTTTTTCTTTCGGCAGTGGCTTTTTTCGATGTGTTTATGTATAATACTTTTCAGCCCTTTAAGGATTGGAGGAAGCTATGAAAGAACGCGGGATTCTCTACGGCGTGGGCGTTGGCCCCGGCGATGCGGAGCTGGTGACTCTCAAGGCGCTGCGCGTCATGCGCGCATGCGATCTGCTGATTCTGCCGGAGGCGGACAGGGAAAACTGCCGTGCCTGGCAGATCGTGCGGGCGGCCTGCCCGGAGCTGACTGATAAGGCCGTACTGGGCTTTTCCTTCCCGATGACGCGGGACAGGGCCCGGCGGGATGCGGCGCTGGCTGAAATCTGGAGGGAGCTTGCCGCACTGCTGGACGCCGGAAAAGCCCTCGCCTTTCTCACCATCGGCGACCCCGGCGTCTACTCCACCTTTTCCTATATGTCCGAGCGTGCCCAACGGGACGGCTACCGCACGGCGGTGGTGCCGGGCGTGCCCTCCTTTGCCGCCTGCGCCGCCAGTCTCGGTCTGCCCCTGGTGCTGGACCGGGAGGCGCTGCACCTGATCCCCGGCAGTGAAGATCTGGAATCCGCCCTCGCCCTCCCCGGCACAAAGGTGTTTATGAAGCTCGGCAAGTGCATGCCCGCGCTGAAGAAGGCCCTGCTTGCAGCCGAGGAGGCCGGCCGCTTCACGGTGGCCGCGGTCTCTGACTGCGGCCCCCAAGAGCTCTGCTTCCGCGGCGCGGAGGCTCTGCCGGAAGACGCGCCCTACATGACCACCGTCATCGTCAAAGACCGGGAGGCTTGACCCTCCCCCGCCGCTGTGCTATGATGCCGACAGAAAGAAGGCTGATAGACAATGGGACTGTTTGAAAAGCACGTGGATATCTTCAAAAAGCGCGACAAGGAGCACTGGCTGCAGATCAGGAATGCGCTGAAGGAGGCCGGGCTCCCCGGCGTCCGCTCCGGCCACTATCTGCAGGAGACCGTGATGGGCGGCGGCTGCGGCGCCAAGCTGGATCCCCGGGACTTCGGCGGGCACGGCCGCATCGACCGGGAGATCTACTGGGTCAGCGTCCCCGCCAAAAGCGAGGAGCAGGCTCGCGAGATTCTGCGCCGCGGCGGTCTTGTCCCCGAGGTGGAGGAAAACGTCCTGCTGGACGCCGCCCTGCGCAAGAAGCCCCACGACGAATTTATGTCCTGAACGAAAAACAGAGCTCTGCCAAGCAGGGCTCTGTTTTTTCGCATATATTTGTACCTTTTCTGCATGGCCTGTATAATTCTTCCTGTTTGCTGAAAGTTTTCGTGAATCCTATTCAAGAATTTAGTACAGTTTTTTTAAATTGCCTATTGATTTTTTTGGTGCATAGTACTAAGATACGGCTTAGGGATATGAACAAATTGTGAATGTCCCTGAAATTTCAATGGGAGGAATTCGTATGCTCAGCTTTTTCCTGTGCCTGGCGATTCTGATCTGCGGTTACCTGTTCTACGGCAAGTTCGTGGACGGAATCTTCAGTCCTGACGACCGGGAGACCCCGGCTGTCGCCATCAATGACGGCATCGACTATGTTGTCCTGCCGCAGTGGAAGCTGTTCATGATTCAGCTTCTGAACATTGCCGGTCTTGGCCCCATCTTCGGTGCCATCAGCGGCGCCATGTGGGGCCCTGTGGTCTACCTGTGGATCACCTTCGGTACCGTCTTCGCCGGCGCTGTCCATGACTACTTTGCCGGCATGCTGTCCGAGAGAAACAACGGCGCCTCCATTTCCGAGGTCACCGGCATCTACCTCGGCCAGACGATGAAGAATGTCATGCGTGTCTTCTCCGTCATCCTGCTGGTCATGGTCGGCACTGTGTTCGCCGTCGGCCCTGCCGGCCTGCTGGTTAAGCTGATCGGCACCAGCGGCGCCACCGGTCTGATGGTCAACAAGATCTTCTGGCTGGCCGTCATCATGATCTACTACTTCATCGCCACCTTCATTTCCGTTGACAAGGTCATCGGCAAGATCTATCCTCTCTTCGGCATCTGCCTGATCGTCATGGCCATCGGCGTCTGCTTCGGCACCCTGACCAGCGGCAAGCCCATGCCCGAGATCTTCTCCAACTTTGCCAACCAGCACCCCGATGGGACTCCCATCTGGTCCTTCATGTTCATCACGGTCGCATGCGGCGCCATCTCCGGCTTCCATGCCACCCAGTCTCCTCTGATGGCCCGCTGCCTGAAGAGTGAGCGTCAGGGCCACTTCGTGTTCTACGGCGCCATGATCGCCGAGGGCATCATCGCCCTGATCTGGGCTTCCGCAGCCTGCACCCTGCTCGGCGGTGCCACCATCAAGGAGCTCGGCGGCGGCGGTGCCGGCACGGTTTTCGAGATCAGCACCATGACCATGAAGGGCATCGGCATGGTCCTCGCCATCCTGGGCGTTGTGGCCTGCCCCATCACCTCCGGTGATACTGCCTTCCGTTCCGCCCGTCTGACCATTGCCGACTGGTTCAAGATCGACCAGGGCAAGTGGAGCAACCGTCTGGCCCTCTGCGTTCCCGTCCTGGGCGTGGGCGCTATCCTTGCTTTCGGCAATGCCCTCGGCAAGATCGACTACAACGTGATCTGGCGTTACTTCTCCTGGTCCAACCAGACCCTGGCCATGATCGTGCTGTGGGCCGGCGCCATGTACCTGGCTCAGAACAAGCGCAACTACTGGATCTGCGCCGTTCCCGCCACCTTCATGAGCGCTGTTTCCTGCACCTACTTCTTTATGGCCGGCGAGTGCCTGGGTCTCATCCCCTTCTTCAAGAACAACAAGGCTGTCGCTTATCCTGTCGGCCTCATCTTCGCCGCCGCCTGCCTGTTCATCTTCCTGCGCTCTGCCAAGAAGGCCACCGAGAAGGCCGCAAAGGTCGCCTAAGCGATCCGCGCAAACCAAACATACACAATGCAAACGTGAAGGACAGGAGGTTTTCTCCTGTCCTTTGCGCCTAGTTATGGAGGATCACCATGTTATTTCCCCCCGTACCCCTGGGCAGCAAGACCCTCAGCCCAGAAGATCTGGCGGCCGACAAAAAGAGCTGTCTCAAATTTGGCCCCTGCGGTGTCGGAAAGCAGGCCCTGTATCTGGGCGGCCGCTTTCTGGACCGCCGCTTCTACCTGCCCTGGAAAGAGGTTAAGCGCGTCTTCAAGCGCGTGGCCATGAGCAAGGGCGGCTTCTCCGGCAAGGGCGTCTTCGGCTCCCTCCCCTTCCTGGTGGTGCAGTTCGGCAGCGGCCAGGAGAAGGAGTGCCCCTTCAAGCTGGAGGCCGATGTAGACCGGCTGCTGGCCGCCGTGGAGCAGGAACACCCCAACATCCCCACCCACAGCGTCAAGGCCGCCAACCGTCTGGCCCGGGCCGAGGCCGCCGAAGAGGCAAGCTATCTCAAGGAACTCTCCCCCGAGGCTTCCGCCGCGGTGGATGCCCTGCGCGGCGACCAGGACTTCCTGGCGCTGCATCCCTCCCTGAGCGAGGCGCTGACCGCCTCCGCGCGGCAAAAGCGCATCACCGACAACCTCAATCCCGCCTATGTCGTCGCCGGCGCCGTGCTGGGCGTGCTGGGCGCGCTGGCGGTTCTCTGGGGTCTGTACGGTCTTCTGACCCACAGCCCATACAGCATGTACTTCATCATCGGCGGCGGCGCGCTGTTTTTCATGACACTCTCCTCCAACACCTTCCCCAGCAAGTGGAACAGCCGCAAATACGCACAGAGGGACTGGGATGAGACGGTGCAGAAAATGCGCAATTATCTCAAGGGCCGCCCCGCCTTCTCCGTTCCCGCGCAGTACGCGCACCCGGTGGTGCTGGAGCGGATGATCCGTGTTCTGCGCCAGGGCCGCGCCGCAAATGCCGCGGAGGCGCTGGCCGTGATGAAAGAGGATCTCAAGGCCCTCAACGCCTCCGTCACCGTTTCCCAGAAAGAGCACGACGAGGTGGTGCGCATCAAGCCGCTCTTCCTTGTCTGCGATTATCAGGACGAAATCTAAGGAAAAGGACGTTTCACCATGCAGGATATCTTGACATTTCTGGAAGAAGAGGGCGTAGACGGCGGCCTGCTGGAAGCCGTGAAAGCCTTCCGCTCCCGCTACCCCACCGAGGCGGAGAACGCCGCCCGCGTTCCCGCGCCGGAGTATTTCTACTATGGCAAAAAGACCTGGGAGCTGGCCCTGGCCGCGATCCTCGCCGGCAAGAACCTTCTGCTGGCGGGCCCCAAAGCCACGGGCAAGAACGTGCTGAGCGAAAACCTCGGCGCCCTGTTTGGCCGCCCGGTTTGGAACGTCTCCTTCCATATCAATACGGACGCCAGTTATCTCGTCGGCACCGACACCTTTGACGGCAGCCGCGTCTCCTTCCGCCCCGGTCCCATCTGGCTGTGCGCGGAAAAGGGCGGCTTCGGCATCCTTGACGAGATCAACATGGCCAAGAACGAGGCGCTGGCCGTGCTGCACGCGGCGCTGGACTTTCGGCGCAGTCTGGACGTACCGGGCTATGAGAAGATCGATCTCAGGCCCGAGACCCGCTTTATCGCCACCATGAACTACGGCTATGCCGGGACACGGGACTTAAATGAAGCGCTCACCAGCCGCTTTGCGGTACTGGACATGCCCGTCATCACCGAGGACAATCTGCAGAAGCTCATCTCCCGCCGGTATCCGAAGATCAATCCGAAGATCCGCGACCAGCTGGTCAAGCTCTACGGCGAGCTGGAGCGCAAGGCCGAGAGCGCGGAGATCTCCGACTCCGCCCTGGACCTGCGCGGCTTGCTGGACGCCATCGCCCTGATGGAGCAGGGTCTCGTGTCCGGCGACGCGCTGGACATGTGCATCGTCAACAAGAGCTTCGACGCCTACGAGCGTGGGCTCATCCGCGACGTGATCGCCGCCCGCATCCCCGCCGACATGACCCGCGGCATGGTCTTCGACGCATGATCAAAAAGAACTTTTCCGGCAGCGCGCGCCGCGCCCGGAATATCATCTGGAACGCCGCCGGGCGCTACGATTTCGAGCCGCCCTTCATGGCCTTTTTCCCCAACGGCGATCCGGACCACTACTTCAACATGGTGGCGGGCCTGGTGCAGAAGTGGCTGGATATGCCGCGGCTCTGGGATTTCTTTTTGAGCTATGAGTCCTCCCGCCGGGCCGACGAGTTTGACGACTATCTCTGGCTGGGGCTGGAAAACTGCGTCTACGAAAAGGAGATTGCGGAACGCCCCATCCTGAAGGAGCTGCGCCGAGAGCGCGCCGAGCTGTTTTACAAGGAGCAGCAGGCCATGACCCGGCAGCAGATGGAGTACCAGAGCATGCCGGTCTACACCCAGCAGGAAGCCCGCTGGGCCGCCTGCTGCGGAAAGCGACCGCCTCTGCTCTCCCCCCGGGAAAAGCGCATGGCCGAGGCCCTGCGGTTCTCCGGAGCGCTGGACACCGACGGGGTGCTGGACGCCATGCGGGACTTTCTGCTGCGCTTCTTCCGCTACACCCCCGGCGAAGCGGCGGACACTCCCCACAAATCCAACGCTCTCACGCGCCTGCTGTTCAAGCACGAGCGCAGACGGCAGGACCGTCTGCTGGTGCGCGCGGGCACCGGGGAGGGCAACCACCCCAAGGCCGTGCAGCAGCGCCACGCGGGCCTGGGCCGCCACGTGGGGCCCACAGAGGAGGACGCAGCCTATATCCGCGCCGTCTTCGGCCGCCCGATGCTCTCCGAGCAGGAGATGCGGATCCTGGAAAACGAGCTCTGCGTCGGCGTGGACGAGGGCTGCCGCCTTTGGATCACCCGGGGCGAGGCGGTGGGGACGGACAGCAAAGATGTGCTGGAAGTGCGGGAGAGCGCCCGCAGGCAAAGAGCTCGCAACGAGCGCTATCTTGCCGACAACGCGGCCATGATCCAGAGCACCGTCCGCGCCCTCTCCACCCGGGTGGAGACCATCTTTTCCTCCTACTTCAAGCACCTGCCGGAGGCGGCCAAGGCCGGGCGGATCCAGACGGAAAAGGCCTGGCGCCTGCCGGTTCTGGAGGACAGCCGGGTCTTCCTCAAGGACGG
>JBGUNL010000128.1:0-3128 GCA_045117295.1 Candidatus Limivicinus sp. | reverse complement strand
AGCAGGGTGCTCAGGCGGGTCTCCTCCACCTTTTCCTCAAAGGCGGCATAGTCCGTCTGCAGCTCTTCCAGAAGGCTGTCGTCGCCTTCCTCGATGGCCATGTCGCAGAGCGTCATGAGATCGTCCCAGCTGCTGCAGAGCTTGTTGTAGTTGTCGCGCTTGTTCTGCAGCGTCTTCAGGCGCTTCTGCACCTTCTGGGACTTTTCCACATCGTTCCAGAACCCCTCGCGCGCACTGGCCGCTTCCAGCTCTTCAATCTCGCGCTCGGCGGCGTCCAGTTTCAGCGCCCCGCGCAGCAGATCCAGGCTCGGTTTGATTGCGCTCAGTTTCTGTTTGTATTCTTCAAATTCCAGCATTCTTTCAACCACTTTCATGTTTTGGTGTTTTGTTCGGTAACTTTATGATTATATACAAAAAACCTCTGTTTGGCAATTGCTTTTTTCATACGTCTTTTAATCGTTTTTTACTTCCAATTCTTTTCTGTTTATGTTATAGTTTAAGAGAAAGTGGATAAGTATGACAAAGATGATACATTCTGATTAGATGGAGGATTATCAAAGAATGATTTCTCATGGTAAAGAGATCGCGGTCTTCACCGGAAACTCCAACCCAGCTCTGGCCAAAGACATCTGTTCCTCTCTTTTCATCAATCCCGGCAACTGCAGCATTTCCGCTTTTGCGGACGGCGAGTGCTCCGTCTCTGTATATGAGCCCGTCCGCGGCAAGGATGTGTTTATTGTCCAGTCCACCTGCAAGCCCGTGAACGACAGCCTGATGGAGCTGCTGATCATGATCGACGCGATGCGCCGCGCTTCCGCCGGCCGAGTCACCGCCGTGATCCCGTACTTCGGCTATGCCCGTCAGGACCGCAAAGCCAAAAGCCGTGACCCCATCTCCGCCAAGCTCGTTGCAAACCTGATCACCACCGCTGGCGCCGACCGCGTCCTGACGATGGACCTGCACGCAGCCCAGATCCAGGGCTTCTTTGATATCCCGGTCGATAACCTCGTCGGCTCCCACCTGTTTGTCAAGCACTTTACGAAGATGTTCGGCAAGGGCAACGAAGACGTCATGGTCGTCTCTCCCGATGTGGGAAGCACCGCCCGTGCCCGCGCCTTCGCCATGAAGCTCGGCGTCAACATGGCCATCGTTGACAAGCGCCGTGAACGCGCCAACCAGTCCGAGGTCATGAACATCATCGGAAACGTGGAAGGCAAGATCTGCATCCTCCTCGACGACATCGTCGATACGGCCGGCTCCCTCTGCGGCGCCGCCAAAGCCATCAAGGAAATCGGCGGCGCGAAGGAAGTCTACGCCTGTGTGTCCCACGGCGTTCTCTCCGGTCCCGCCATCCCGCGTCTTCAGGAGAGCTATATCGAGCACCTTCTCCTGCTTGACACCATTCCCTACCCGAAGGATCAGCCCATGCTGGAGAACGTCAGCTACATTTCCTCCGCCCCGGTCTTCGCCGAGGCCATCCGCCGGATCTACGAGGAAGTCTCCATCGCCAACATGTTCGAGACCTGAGCGGACCGGCCGGACATGCTTTTCCCCTCCCGCTCCGTCTCTTGGCTTGCCGTCTTTCTGGGCAATCCCAGTCTGCGCTATGAGGGCACCCGGCACAACGCCGGCTTCATGACCGCGGACGCGCTTGCCCGCAAAAAGAACGTCAGCATCAACCGTGCGCGCTTTCGGGCGCTGACCGCCACCTGCCCCATCGGGGACGAGACCGTGATGCTGATGAAGCCCCAGACCTATATGAATCTCTCGGGTGAGGCCGTCGGTCAGGCCGCCCGCTTCTACAAGATCCCCGCGGATCACGTGCTTGTGGTCTCGGACGACATCACGCTTCCCATCGGCGCCCTGCGCATCCGCACCAAGGGCTCGGCCGGCGGGCACAACGGTCTGAAGAACATCATTTCCGTCCTGGGCACCGAGGAGTTTCCCCGGATCCGTCTCGGGGTCGGCATTCCGCCGCATCCCGACTATGACACGGTCGACTGGGTGCTGTCGGTGTTCCGCGACCAGGATGCCGTCGACATGGCCGCCGCGGCCTCCCGCGCCGCCGACGCGGTGGAGTGTTTCATCGCGCAGGGGCCCGAAAAGGCCATGAATCTCTACAGCCAGAAAAAGATCCCGCGCAACCCGTAAACAACCGCAGCAGTTTTATTTATTGTTTTCCCCGCCGCAGGCGGGGAGAATAGAACTCTGTATATTCCGCGGTATGCGGTTTATTTATAGAAGAAAAAAATATTCAAAAGGAGGCTGCATATGAAGAAGAGCTGTATTGCGATGCTTCTCGCCGGCGGGCAGGGTTCGCGTCTTTATGCTCTGACCCAAAATGTGGCAAAGCCCAGCGTTCCCTTCGGCGGAAAGTATCGCATCATCGACTTTCCTCTCTCCAACTGTGCCAATTCCGGCATTGACACCGTCGGTGTCCTGACCCAGTATCGGCCGCTCCAGCTCAACAGCTACATCGGCACCGGCCAGCCCTGGGACCTCGACGTCTCGGACGGCGGCGTTTACATTCTCCCGCCCTATCTGGGCGCCGGTGAAAAGGGCTCCTGGTTCTCCGGAACCGCCAACGCCATCTACCAGAACATGGCGTTCATCGAGGCCTACAACCCCGAGAACGTCCTGATTCTCTCCGGCGACCATATCTATAAGATGGACTACGCCGACATGCTGCGCGAGCATCTTGCCCACGACGCCGCCTGCACCATTTCGGTCCTGCAGGTCACCATGGAAGAAGCCACCCGCTTCGGCATCATGAACCTGGGCGAGGACGGCTACATCAACGAGTTTGAGGAAAAGCCCAAACACCCGAAGAGCACCCTCGCTTCCATGGGCGTCTACATGTTCAACTGGCAGAAGCTCCGCTCCTTCCTGATCGCCGACGAGAACGACCCGAACTCCAGCAAGGACTTCGGCAAAAACATCATCCCCGCCATGCTGAAGGCCGGGGAGAAGCTCTGGCCCTATCACTTCAAGGGCTACTGGCGCGATGTCGGTACCATTACCAGCCTCTGGGACGCCAACATGGACATGCTGTCTCCCACCCTGATCAATCTCTACGATCCCGACTGGCCCATCGGCTCGCGCAGCCCCGTCTGCCCGCCGACCTATAC
>JBGUNL010000127.1:0-1263 GCA_045117295.1 Candidatus Limivicinus sp. | reverse complement strand
GAGACCCCGCTGGCGCAGGAATTGAGCATGGAGAGCAGCGCCGCGATGCCGCCGAGGCTGGCCCCGTAGCCCACGCTGGTGGGCACGGCGATCACCGGGCAGTCGGCCAGGCCGCCGATGACCGAGGGCAGGGCCCCCTCCATCCCGGCCACCGCCACGATCACCCGGGCGGACATGATGGTCTCCATATTGCTCAAGAGCCGGTGGATGCCGGACACGCCCACGTCGTACAGGCGCAGCACCTCGTTGCCCAGGACCTCCGCCGTGATGGCGGCCTCCTCGGCCACGGGGATATCGCTGGTGCCGCCGGTGGCCACCACCACCCGGCCCTTGCCCGTGGGGGCGGGCAGCTCGCCGATGACGCCGGTTCTGGCCAGGGGGTTATAGGCAAGGGGCAGCTCCTTTGCCACAAAGTCCGCGCTCTCCTGGGTCAGCCGGGTGATGAGCACGGTCTTCTGTCCGTTTTCCAGCATGGTTTTGGCGATGCCCAGGATGTGCTCCTTCGTCTTGCCGGAGCCGTAGATCACCTCCGGCACACCCTGGCGGATCCCCCGGTGAAAGTCCACCTTGGCGTATTCGCCGATCTCCCGAAAGGGCTGCATCTTGAGCTGCAGGGCCGCGTCCTCGGGGCTGACGGTCCCGTCCGCCACCTGCTGCAGAAGCTTCGTCATTTCCGTCTTGTCCATGTCTGTCACGCTCCCCAGTTCCAATAGGTTTGTTGCTTCATCTTACCGCGTTTTTTATCCGATTGCAAGGAGCTTTCCGCCCCGGACGTTTCATTTTGCAGCGCTCTCCCCGTATCGCAGCTCCCAGAGAAACAGCCCCTGGGCCGGGGCGGTGAAGCCCGCCCGCGCCCTGTCCAGCGAGGCCAGGGCCTCCCCCACGCTCTCCACGCTGCGCTGGCTGCTACCAACCTCCAAGAGGGTGCCGGTCAGGATGCGCACCATGTTGTAGAGGAAGCCGTCGCCGGTAAAGACCAGGCGCAGTTCCTCCCCCTTCCGCTCAAAGCCGATGCTTTTGAGATGGCGCACCGCGGATTTCTTCTTGCCCCGGGCGGTACAGAACGCGCTGAAATCTTGCTCGCCGCAGAGGATCTCCGCCGCCTGCCGCATCTTCTCCTCGTCCAGCGCCTCCGGCCAGACCGTCACATACTTCCGCTCAAAGATGTTGGGCGCAGCGCTGTTCCAGATGCGGTAGACGTAGGTCTTCTCCCGGCAGCTGAGACGGGCGTGGAAGCGCTCTTCCGCCTCTTCCAGGGCCAGG
>JBGUNL010000126.1:0-1997 GCA_045117295.1 Candidatus Limivicinus sp. | reverse complement strand
GGAAATGAACAGTGCCTCCGCTGCCTGCGACATGGACTTATAGCTGCAGGTGTCGATGAAGTATTCGATGTGCTTGAATTCCATAGTCATTCCTCCTGCTATGGGTTTAGTATAGCGCAGAACTGCCACAATTTCAAGTTGTGGCCGATACAAAAATCCGGCCATTTTCAAAAGTGCCATGCCGCGTTATGCTATAGCCACAACAGGGAAACAAACCCGTAAATCCGAAGGAGGAAACCAAAATGACCAACATCCAGAAAGCGCTCGCACTCATCAACACCTTTGCCACCGGCGACACCGAGCAGGCCGCCTCTCTGCTGGCGGAGGGATACATCCAGCACAACCTGGCCTACGGCACCGGCCGCGACGCTTTTGTCGGTTCTGTCGCCTATCTCGCTTCCGCGCCCGTGAAAACCACGGTGGAAAACATCCGCGCCTATGCCGACGGCGACAAGGTTTTCCTCCAGACGGTCTACAACTTCGCCGGAATGGGCGAGCAGGTGGCATTTGACATCTTCCGCTTTGACGCGGAGGGCAAGATCGCGGAGCACTGGGACAATCTCGCCGCCAAGGCGGAGCCCAATCCCTCCGGCCATACGCAGATCGACAACGTGGCCCCCGTCACCGATCTGGAGAAGACCGAGGAAAACCGCGAGCTCGTCAAGAACTTCCTGCATGACGTGATGCAGGGCAAGGCTCCCGAGAAGACCCCCGACTACTTCGACGGCGACCGCTACATTCAGCACAACACCGGCATTGCCGACGGTCTCTCCGGTCTGGGCGCAGCGCTCTCCGCTCTGGCGGAGGCGGGCATCGCCATGGTCTACGACAAGGTGCAACAGGTGCTGGCTCAGGGCGACTATGTGCTGGCCGTTTCTGAGGGAACCTTCGGCGGCGCACCCACCAGCTACTACGATCTGTGGCGAGTGGAAAACGGGAAGATCGCCGAGCACTGGGACGTGATGGAGACCATCGCTGCTCCCGAAACCTGGCAGAATCAGAACGGCAAGTTCTAAGCGCAAACGCACGAAACGGAAAGCCGCCCACGGTGAGCATGGGCGGCTTTCTTGGTGTCAGCCCAGGAGGTGCAACCATGAAGAAGAAAAACAAACGATCGCTTCGAGTCATCACGGTGACCGCAGCGCTCTCCGCAGTTGCTTTTGTATTGGCTTTTCTGGAATTTCCGGTGCCTTTTTCACCGCCCTTCGCCCGGATGGATCTCTCCGATCTGCCCGCGCTCATCGGAGCCTTCGCGTATGGTCCGCTGGTCGGCGTTTTGATTGAACTGATCAAGAACGCTCTGCAGATGAGCTCCACGGCCACGGGAGGGGTTGGAGAACTGGCAAACTTTTTGATGGGTTCCTCCTTCGTGCTGACGGCCGGGACGATTTATCGCTTCCATAAGACCAAAAGGAACGCGCTGTTTGCCTGCCTTACAGGAAGCTTTGCCATGGGAATCGCAGCCGCGCTGGCGAACTATTTCATCCTGCTGCCGCTCTTTGAGCAGTTCATGCCTTTGGATCAGCTGATTGCCTCCTTTGAGGCCTACATCCCCTTCATCCACTCGAAACGGGACATTGTGCTGTATAACGCCCTGCCTTTCAATGTGCTGAAAGGGTTTGCCATCAGCCTGATCACCATGCTAAGCTACAAGAAACTGAGACCGATCCTCAAGGGGAGGGAAACAATATGATGGCAAAAGACTATCTTCGAATCATTTCCGATGAGATCCACACGACAATCGTCGCAACGGTTGACGACGAGGGCTTGCCTGTCACGGCGGCCATCGACATAATGATGAGCGACGAGAGCGGGCTGTATTTCCTCACGGCTCGGGGCAAGAGTTTCTATGAACGACTGACCAAGCGGAAGTACCTGGCGCTCACGGCACTCAAAGGCGAGGACACCATGCATTCTCTGGCCGTCTCTTTGAGGGGAAAGGTGCAGGAGCTGGGGTCGGCGCTGCTGCCGATGCTGTTTGAAAAGAATCCCTACAT
>JBGUNL010000125.1:0-6836 GCA_045117295.1 Candidatus Limivicinus sp. | reverse complement strand
CTCTGCTATCCTGCCTTCACAGCCATCAGCACCTACCGTCTGGCCCATATCCTGTACCGGGAGAACGTGCCGCTCCTGCCGCGCATGATGACAGAATACGCGCACCGCCTGACCGGGATCGACATCCATCCCGGCGCGGTCATCGGCGATTCCTTCTTCATTGACCACGGCACCGGCGTCGTGATCGGAGAGACGACGACCATCGGCTGCGGTGTTAAGCTGTATCAGCACGTCACGCTCGGCGCCAAGAGCTTTGAGGTCGGAGAGGATGGGACGCTCGTCAAGGGGATCAAGCGGCATCCGGATATCGGCGACCGCGTCGTCATCTATTCTGGCGCCACGATCCTGGGCGGAGGGACGCAGATCGGAAACGACTGCATCATCGGCGGCAGCGTTTGGCTGACGCATTCGGTCCCGGCCGGGAAGATGGTGCTGGCGCGAGCCGCTGTGACGGATACGCCCCTGACGCGGGATGTCATCACAAATCCCATACTGGACTGTTGCATGCTGTAGAAAAAAGAGCTTCCGGGAGGAATCCTCCTGGAAGCTCTTGCGCTTATCTGTCAATCTGCTGATTCTTTTCGCATCAGATCCCGCACGGTAAAGCCGCTGAGATAGTCGCTGACAACTCTGTCCAGCCCTTTCCAGAGCGGGAGCGTCCTGCAGACCGCCGCACGGGAGCAGGGCGCGCTGCCCTCCTCGAGGCAGGCTACGGGAGCGATCGTACCGTCCGTTGATTGCAGGACATCCAAAACGCTGATCTCTTCAGCCGGTCTGGAGAGCCGATAGCCGCCGCCTTTCCCGCGCACGCCCTCTATGAACTGCCCTTTCACCAGATCCTTTACGATGCTCTCCAAATACTTTTCGGAGATCTCCTGCCGCTCGGCAGCTTCCTTGAGCGTAATGTATCCCTCGTTCTGGTTCTCGGCCAAATCCACAAGAATTCTCAGTGCATAGCGCCCGCGGGTAGAGATCATCATGGGATTATCCTCCTGTATGGTTCTTAACCTATTATATCGCGGGGTTTATTGGATTTCAAGATGACGGGTGAAGAAAGATGGAAGTCCTTTCATGCTCTATAGGCCTCTTTTCCATACTCTTTCACGCTGCCTGTCCCTTCTTGTCCGTTCCCGGCTGCATGTAGATTTCGTTTGATTTCATTGCGGATTTCATAATAGATTGAAAGCTGGCCGATTCTGTGCTGCAGTAATGACGGTCTATTTTTCAGGGTAATGTGAAGAATCTTGAAAACCTGTGCGAAATGACCTAACCAAAATCGTTTCGCTCACAGTTTACAGGAGCGAGCGGGAGCAAGGTTTACATAATACCTGTTGGCGGTGGGGAGTACTCACCGCCGCCGCTTTGTTTCCGCAAGAAGAATCATGCGGCGATGCATCTTGCCGCCCGAAAATGCATCTTGGTACCAAGGGGCTTGCATCGGCGGCGGAATCCGGTACAATAGCGCCATACCAAATGAAAAGGAACGGTGAGAGAGATGGGGATGACCGCATGTATCCTTCTGACGATTCTGGAGATCGCGCTGGCGGTGCGAACCTGCCGCAGGAGACCTGACAGAAAGACCTGGCGCCGGGAGCGGCTGGCGCTCCGGGCGGCGGAGCTTCTGGTCCTTGTCCTGCACCTGGTGTTCTCCCCCGCGCAGAAATGGCGCTTTGTGCCCGTGCTGGGTTTTCTGGCGGTGCTGCTTGTGATCGCGGCGCTGTCCGCGCTGCTCGGGCGGAAGAAGGATGACGGCGCGAAGAAGCCCGCCGGGGCCGTCGCGGGCTCTGTGCTGTGCGTGCTTCTCTTTGCGCTGTTTCTGCTGCCTGCATTCATCTTCACCGGATATAACGGCCTGCCGGTGTCCGGCGAGCACCCCATCGGGGAGGCCTCCGCCATTCTGGTCGATTCCTCCCGGACGGATCCCTTTGAGCAGGACGGCAGTTTTCGGGAGGTGCCCGTGCACTTCTATTACCCCGCGGACGCGGCGAAGGGCGAGCGCTTCCCGCTGGTGGTTTTCTCCCACGGGGCCTTCGGCTATTACCAGAGCAACACCTCCACGTATATGGAGCTTGCCAGTAACGGCTACGTGGTGGCGGCGCTGGACCACCCCCACCACGCTTTCTTCACCCGGGACACGGACGGCAAGACCGTCCTCGTGGACACGGCCTTTTTCAACACCGCGCTGAATCTGAACAGCATTGCCGACAAGCAGGAGCAGCTCGCCCTGTACCGGGAGTGGATGGATCTGCGCACGGGGGACATGAGCTTCGCGGTGGACGCCATCAAGGCCGCGGCGGCGGCCGGCGCCATGGGCGAAAGCTGGTTTATCCCCGACAGTGAGGGCGAAAAGCTCCGGTCCGTACCGGGAATGATCGACGGCTCCCGCATCGGCCTCATGGGCCACTCCATGGGCGGGGCCACCGCGGTGCAGCTGGGCCGGGACCGCGGCGATATCGCCGCCGTCATCGACCTGGACGGTACCATGCTGGGCGAGTACCTGGGGGTGGAAAACGGGGAACTTCTGGTCAGCGACGTCCCCTACCCCATTCCGGTGCTTGATTTTAACAACTGGGAATCGTATATTGAACAGGAAGAATACAGGGCCCGGGGCTATCGCTACCCCAATGCGGAGGTCGTCGACCACGCTGCCGTCGGCTTCTCCGTCGGGATGCGGGACGCCAAGCACATGGACTTTACCGACCTGCCCCTGCTCTCCCCCATGCTGGGGAAGATGCTGGGCAGCGGAGAGCGGAGCACGGAGGAGATCATGACCATCGTCAATTCCCTGGTGCTGCAGTTCTTCAACTGCTATCTGAAAGGGGAGGGCGTCTTTACGGTGCAGGACATCGCTTGACCGCCCGACGAAACGCATGGACGTACGCATCGAAGAGATCGGAATGGAAGAGCCGGAGCTTGTCCTGATCCGCTGCCGCGCGGTCACGGACCAGGTGCGGGAGATCGCCGCCTTTGTCAAGTCCCGCCAGGGCAGTCTCAGCTGCACCGCGGACGCGAAGCAGTATGAGATCCCCATTGCGGACGTCTGCTATCTCGAGTCGGTGGACGGGAGGACCTTCCTCTACACCGGCGACCGGGTCTTTGAGACCGCGTACCGGCTCTACGAGCTGGAGGAGCTGCTGAAACCCAAGCACTTTCTCCGCGTCTCCAAGGCCATGCTGGTCAATCTCATGAAGATCCAGGCCATCCAGCCCGCCTTTAACGGGCGGTTCACGGCGGTGCTGCGCTCCGGGGAGAAGGTCATGATTTCGCGCAGCTACGTCAAGGCGCTCAAGGCGGCGCTGAAGGGGGAATAAACGGTGGAGTTCAAACGCTTTCTGGTCAACAAGCTGATCCTGTTTTTCATGCTGTCCACACTGATCGCAGCCGCCGTCTCCCTGGTCGGCTCCGCCTTCGACAGCGGCGCCCGGCTGGGCTACGGCGCTCTGCTGGTGCCCCTCAAATACGCGGCGCTCTGCCTGCTGCCGACACTTGTGACCTGGTCCCGGCGTGAACTCTCGGTAAGGGAGACGCTCCTCCGCAAGGCGCTGACGCTGGTCCTGCTGGAGGCGGAGATCCTCTTCATCGCCTTCACCAGCCCCGTCATCGACACAGGCAGCGCCCGGGTGGTCCTCGCCATCGCCGGGAGCGTACTGGTCATCTTCGCGCTGGCAAATCTCTTCCTCTGGCTGAAGGACTCCGCGGAGGCCAGGAAAATGAGCCGCGATCTGGCGGCCTTCCAGCGGCTTCACGAGTGAACAAAAGAGGAACGCGCGCTCGTGGAAAACGACAGCAACCCCGCCCCCGAAAAACGGGGACGGGGTTGCTGTCGCTTTTGTGGTTACACCAGCGCCAGCAGCAGGCTGATCCCCGCGGCGCCCAGCACCATGGCAAGGAAGCTGAGAGGCCATTTGCCGTCCTTATTGAAGCCGTAAAAGTCCTCCCAGCGCTTTGTCCGGACCACCCGCTGCAGATACAGCAGGCCGTAGAGCAGCACCGGGACGACTCCCAGCAGCGCCCCCGCCCAGGTCAAGGCCGGCCGATCCCAGGCGAAAAAGGTGAGCAGGGCCAGCAGCGGGCACACCAGGTGCAGCCAGAAATCCGGGCCGGTGAACATCAGCTTGTACCCGTACTGCGGTCCCAGGAACACCAGCACCGTCAGCAGCGTCACCGTCACGGCGGCCGTGGCCACAAACTTCACCGTCAGCACCGCCGCGGAGGGTCCGCCCCGCAGCCATCCCGCTGCCGCCGCCAGGGAGGCCGCCGCGCAGAAGAGATTGGACTGCACCGTAAAATAGCGCAGGATCGCCCGCGGGGGATTGCGCCACAGATGGGCAAAGACGGCGGCCGTGACCAGCACGGCGTTGAGCAGATTCAAAACAGCGGGCATCATGGTTTCCTCTCCTTTTGCAGACGGCCGGGGCTTTCGCCCCCCCGCTGTATTCTGCCACAGAAAAGGCCCGGTGTAAAGGGCAGAATCATATCCGAAAAGCGCTTTTGTCCTTTACAAGGTTTTTCATGCGTGGTACACTCTTCTGGCAAGGATTCCCTTTTCTCCCAAAAAACGTGCCGTTTTCGGCAGGAGGAACACTCCGTGAAAAAAGAAATCAAGATGCCGCATACCTACGTCATTATCTTCTGCGTGATCCTGCTCTGCGCGCTGCTGACCTACCTGGTCCCCGTGGGCAGCTTTGAAACCCAGGAGATCCGCTACATGGTGGGCGAGAGCGAGAAGACACGCACCGTGGTGGTGCCCGGCAGCTTTACCTACACCCTGGACGAGGCGGGCCAGCCTGTCCGCAAGGGCGTTCCCCTCTTCGGCACCGAGGACTTTAACGGCCAGGGCATGCTCAACTACGTCTTTGAGGGTCTCACCTCCGGCGACAAGTGGGGCACGGCCGTGGGCATCGTGGCCTTCATCCTGGTCTGCGGCGGCGCCTTCGGCATCGTCATGCGCACCGGCGCCGTGGACGCCGGCATCCACGCCCTGATCGCCCGCACCAAGGGGCGGGAAATCGTGTTGATCCCCGTGCTCTTTACCCTCTTCTCCCTGGGCGGCGCGGTCTTCGGCATGGGTGAGGAGGCCATCCCCTTCGCCATGGTGATCGTCCCGCTGACGGTGGCCATGGGCTATGACGCGGTGGTGGCCGTCTGCGTCACCTACGTCGCCACCCAGATCGGCTTCGGCACCAGCTGGATGAACCCCTTCTCCCTGGCCATCGCCCAGGGCATCGCCGGCATCCCGGTGTTCTCCGGGGCGGGCTTCCGCATCTTCATGTGGGCGGTCTTCACGCTGGCGGGCATCGTCTTCACCATGGTCTACGCCGCGAAGATCAAGAAGAACCCCCGGCTCTCCGTGGCCTATGAGTCTGACGCCTACTACCGCGGGCAGATGGAGGCCGACACCGGCAAGGCCGTCTCCTTCGGCGCCGGGCAGGCCCTGGTGCTGCTGACCGTGGCCGCCACCATCGTCTGGACCGTGTGGGGCGTGGTGAAGGAGGGCTACTACATCCCCGAGATCGCCTCCCAGTTCTTTGTGATGGGCCTGGTCTCCGGCATCATCGGCTGCATTTTCAAGCTCAACAACATGACTCCCTCCGACGTGGCCTCCTCCTTCCAGAGCGGCGCTGCGGATCTGGTGGGCGCAGCGCTGGTGGTGGGCATGGCCAAGGGCATCGTCATCGTCCTGGGCGGCACCGACGCCACCACGCCCAGCGTCATGAACACCGTGCTCTACGCCTTGGGCAACGCCATCTCCGGCATGCCGGGGATGCTGGCCGCTTGGCTCATGTACGTGTTCCAGAGCATTTTCAACTTCTTCGTGGTCTCCGGCTCCGGCCAGGCCGCGCTGACCATGCCCATCATGGCGCCGCTGGCGGACCTGGCGGGCGTGACGCGGCAGGTGTCGGTGCTGGCCTTCCAGCTGGGCGACGGGATGACCAACCTGATCGTCCCCACCTCCGGCTGCCTGCTGGGCGTGCTGGGCGTGGCGAGGCTCGAATGGGGCAAGTGGGCCAGGTTCCAGATCAAGATGCAGGTCATGCTGTTTGTGCTGTCCACCCTCTTTGTGGTCGCGGCGGTGCTCATCGGCTTTTGATCCCAAACAAAAAACGCAGATCCCCCGGCGCTTTCGGCCGGGGGATTTTCAAAAGAAAGGAAGATCTCTTTGGAACAATACCGTCAAGCACTGGTGGAGGACGTCTGCCGCCTGGTGGAAATCCCCTCCGTTCTGCGGGAGGGCGGGGCGACTCCCTTCGGGGAGGACGTGGACCGCTGCCTGGACGCCGCCCTCGCCATGATGGAGCGGCTGGGCTTTCGCACCTTCAAGGCCCCCGACGGCATGTACGGCTGGGCCGAGGTCGGCCGGGGCCCGCTCTTCGGTGTGCTGGGCCATTTGGACGTGGTTCCCGCCCGGGCGTCCGACGGCTGGGAGCACGACCCCTTTACCCCGGAAATCCGCGGGGAGTACCTCTGCGGTCGGGGCGTGCAGGACGACAAGGGGCCCACGGTGGCCGCGGCCTACGCCCTCAAGTCCCTGCTGGACGAGGGGGCGGCGCTGAAAAAGCGGGTGCGCTTCCTCTTCGGCACCGACGAGGAAAACCTTTGGCGGGGCATCAAAGCCTATACCCAGCGGGAGGAAATTCCCGCGGAGGGCTTCACGCCAGACTCCAGCTTTCCCCTGATCTACGCGGAGAAGGGGCTTTTGCAGCTGATTCTGCGCTCCGACGTTCCCTCCCCCGTCGCCTGTTCCGGGGGCGACAGCTTCAACGCCGTCTCCGGCCACGCCTTCTGCCCGGCGGTGCCGGGGCTGGAGGAGGCTCTGCGGGCCCGGGGCTATGCCT
>JBGUNL010000124.1:0-16534 GCA_045117295.1 Candidatus Limivicinus sp. | reverse complement strand
AACGGTGGATGATCTCTGTGCCTGCCCCGAGTCGGTCACCGGCCAGTATCTCAGCGGCCGGAAAAGCATCCCCGTTCCGGAGAGCAGGCGCAAGGGGAACGGGCACGCGCTTTTGATTCGCGGCGCCTGCGAGAACAACCTGAAAAACATCGACGTGCCCATCCCCCTGGGACAGTTCGTGTGCGTCACGGGCGTCTCCGGCAGCGGAAAATCCTCTCTGATCAACGAGGTGCTGTACAAGACCCTGGCGGCCGTGAAAAATCGCGTGAAGGTGCGGCCCGGCAAATGCGCCGGGATCGACGGCCTGGAGCATGTGGACAAGGTGATCGCCCTGGACCAGAGCCCCATCGGCCGCACGCCGCGCTCCAATCCCGCCACCTATACGGGCGTTTTCAATGATATCCGCGATCTCTTTGCCTCCACCCAGGACGCGAAGCTCAGAGGCTACGGGCAGGGGCGCTTCTCCTTCAATGTCAAGGGCGGCCGCTGCGAGGCCTGCGCGGGCGACGGGCTTGTGAAGGTGGAGATGCACTTTCTGCCTGACGTGTATGTGCCCTGCGACGTCTGCGGCGGAAAGCGCTACAACCGCGAGACGCTGGAAGTCAAGTACAAGGGAAAGAGCATCGCGGACGTGCTGGACATGACGGTGGAGGAAGCATGCTCCTTCTTTGCCAACCAGCCCAAGATTTTACGAAAAATCGAAACTCTGTATGAGGTGGGCCTGGGCTATATCAAGCTGGGCCAGTCCAGCACCACGCTGTCCGGCGGCGAGGCGCAGCGCGTCAAGCTCGCCACGGAGCTCTCCAAGCGCTCCACCGGCTCCACGGTCTATGTGTTGGATGAGCCCACCACCGGCCTGCATATTGCCGACGTGCACCGGCTGATCGGGATCCTGGACAAGCTGGTGGAGGCCGGGAACACCGTGGTGGTCATCGAGCATAATCTGGACGTCATCAAGGTGGCCGACACGGTGATCGACCTTGGCCCCGAGGGCGGCGATCTGGGCGGCAATCTGGTTTTCTCCGGCACACCGGAGGACTGCGCCGCCTGTCCGGAGAGCTATACCGGACAATTCCTGCAAAAGGTTTTGAAAAGAGACTGACCGGATCGGTCTGAACAATACGCGGAGAGGGAACCATGGATCAGGACTACGAACTTCAGGAGCTGTCCGGGACGGTGGAAAACGTGATCTTCAAGAATGAAGAGAACGGATACACGGTCCTCAGACTCAAAGACGGAAACGGAGAGACGGTCACGGTCGTGGGCTGTTTTCCGTTCGCGGCCGCCGGAGAATCCATGATCGTCAGCGGCGCGTGGATGACCCACTCGGTGCACGGCAGACAGTTCAAGGCGGAGTACGCCCAGCGCATGCTGCCCACCAACGCCGCCGCCATTTATCAGTTCCTGGCAAGCGGCTCGGTGAAGGGGATCGGACCTGCCACCGCCTCTCTGATCGTGGATCGCTTCGGGGACAGGACCCTGGACGTGATTCTCAACAAGCCCCAGGAGCTCTCCCAAATCCGTGGGATCGGCGGGGCCAAGGCCGCTCAGATCTCCAAGAGCTTTCGGCAGCAGGCGGGGCTGCGCATGCTGATGGAGTTTGTGTGCTCCTTTGGCCTGCGGCCGGTGCTGGCCATGCGAATGTACAAATACTACGGGGATGAGGCGTTGGAGTCCCTGCGGGAAAACCCCTATCTGCTCTGCAGCTCTCTGGTGGGAGGCACCTTCCGGGAAGCGGACACCATGGCCCTGAATCTGGGCATGGGCGGCAGCAGCAAAAACCGCATCGGCGCCGCCATCCTCTTTGAACTGGTACACAACACCGGCAACGGCCACTGCTTCATCCCGCGGGAGAAACTGGCCGCCGTGACGGCGGAGCTGATCGACGTGGCGAGCGAAGAGGCCGACGACTGCATCGAAGAGATGATCGAGGACGGACGGCTCCGCTATGAGGAGATCGCGGGCGTCAGGGCCTGCTATCTGCCGGAGCTGTACGAGGCGGAGACCGACGCCGCCGAACACTTTGCCCGCATGGGCCGGCGGTGCTTTTCCGACCATCTGAACACCGAAAAACTACTCAAGAAGCTGGAGGCACAGCAGCATATCTCCTATGCGCCCAAGCAAAAGCAGACCCTGGAGCTTGCCCTGAAGAACCAGCTGCTGGTGATCACCGGCGGCCCGGGCACAGGCAAGACCACTTCCATCCGGGCGATCCTTGCCATGCTGGACGAACTGGGGCTCAAGAGCCTGCTCTGCGCCCCGACGGGCCGCGCCGCCAAGCGCATGACGGAGCTCACCGGCCGGGACGCCGCCACGGTCCACCGCCTCCTGGGCGCCAAGTTCGACGAGGAGGGCGACCGGGTGGTCTTTACCAAGGACGAGAGCGACCGCCTGGACTGCGACGCCGTGATCCTGGACGAGTGCTCCATGGTGGATATCCTGCTGATGGACGCCCTGCTGCGGGCGCTGCCGCCGGACGCGCGGCTTATCATGGTGGGCGACGCCGACCAGCTTCCCTCCGTGGGTCCGGGCAACGTCTTCTCCGCTTTGATCAGAAGCAAGGTGGTGGCAACCGTCCGGCTGACGGAGATCTTCCGTCAGAATGAGGGAAGCCGCATCATCCGCAATGCCCACATGATCAACCGGGGCGAGCACCCGGACTTTGCGGAAAACGCGGGCGACTTCTTCCGGCTCAAACGGCTGCAGGCCGGGACCTCGGTGGAGACCATCACGGAGCTCTGCACGGTCCGCCTGCCCAACAAGATGCACATCCCCTGCGAGGAAATCCAGGTGCTCTCTCCCACCAGAAAAGGGGAGACCGGCACCGTCGCCCTCAACCGCAGGCTGCAGCAGGCCATTAATCCCCCTGCGCCGGGGAAAAAGGAAAAGCCCTTCGGAGACGTGATCTTCCGGGAGGGGGACCGGGTCATGCAGATCCGGAACAACTATGATGTTCTCTGGCACAACGCGGACAATACCGAGGCCGGGACCGGCATCTACAACGGAGATATCGGGACGCTGCTTTCCATCGACCCGGACAGCGAGACCCTGACCATCGACTTCGACGGTCGGATCGCCTCTTACGGATTTGACGCGCTGATCGAGTTGGAGCACGCCTGGGCCATCACGGTTCACAAGGCCCAGGGCAGCGAGTACCGCGCCGTGATCCTGGCACTGGGAAGCTCCTCCCAGATGCTGATGACCCGGGGCGTCCTCTATACAGCGGTGACGCGGGCAAAGGAGCTGCTGATCCTGGTGGGGGACGAGAACCAGGCGCACCAGATGATCGATAATGTCCGCCAGTCCCGGCGCTATACGGCGCTGCGGGTGCGGCTGAGGAAGCTGTGCGGTGTGGAATGAAGATCCTGTCTCGTCTTCTGGATCTGCTGTATCCGCCGCGCTGTCCCTTCTGCCGCCGCCTGCTGTTCGACAGCGATGCGCTGCTCTGCCGGGACTGCCGCAGACGATGGGTGGAACAAAATCCCGCGGGCTTCCGCCGGGAGATCGCGCACACAAAGTGCGTGCTGGCGCCGTTGGCCTATGAGGGTCAGATACGGGAGTCCCTGCACCGCTACAAGTTCGGTGGGGTGACGGCTTATGCGCGAACTTATGCGGAAATTCTCGGAAAATGTATTGACGAAAACCAAATTTCCTGCGATATTATCACATGGGTGCCGCTGAGCAGAAAGCGGCTGCGCCGCCGCGGCTATGACCAGGCGCGTCTGATCGCCGAGGAACTGGCCCGCGTTCTGCAGACGGAATGCAGGCCGCTTTTGCGGAAGACGGTGCATACAAAGCCCCAGTCCCGCACCGGAGATGCGGCTAAGAGAAAGGCAAACGCTGCGGGCGTTTACTGCTGCCCGTATGCGGAGACCGTCCGCGGCAAGCGCATCCTGCTGGTGGATGATATCGTCACCACCGGCGCGACGCTGTCCGAGTGCGCACGGGTCTTAAAAGCCGCGGGAGCGGCGGAGATCGTCGGAGCCGCCGTGGCTACAAGAAATTGATGTTTCACATGATGGTTGTTTTAGGAGAGAAAGCATGAACCTGTTTGAGAGAGATATTGCCGTTGACATGGGTACCTCGTCCACGCTGCTGTTTGAGCAGGGCAAGGGCGTGGTCGCCAGAGAACCCACCGTTGTGGCGGTGGACAAGTTCAGCGGAAAGATTCTGAAGATTGGGCAGGACGCGCAGAAGATGCTGGGCCGGACCCCGGCCAATATTGTGGCTATCCATCCGGTGAGCGCGGGTGTGGTGTCCGACTATGAGATCACGGCCCAGATGCTCCGGGAGCTGATCGGCCGTATCACGTCCTTCAGTCTCTTTAAGCCCTGTGTGTTGGCCTGCGTGCCCAGCTCCATCACCGGTGTGGAGGAGCGCGCGGTCATTGACGCCGCCATTGAGGCCGGGGCCAGAAAGGTCTATCTCCTGGAAACCGCCATTGCCACCGCCATGGGCGCCGGCATCGATATCTCCAAAGCGGACGGGCACATGGTCATCGATATCGGCGGCGGCACCACCGAGATCGCCATCGTATCCGGCGGCGGCGTGGTGGAGTGTGAGTCCATCAAGGTCGCGGGCACCAGCTTTGATGAGGCCATCGTCAAGTTCATCCGCCGCAAGTATGATCTGCTCATCGGTCTGAGCACTGCCGAGGAGCTTAAGCGCAGTATCGGCTGTGTCATCCAGCGCCCGGACATCAGCTATGAGGAGATCAAGGGGCGCGACCTCGCCAACGGCCTGCCTAAGAGCGTGCGGGTCAGCTCCACGGAGCTGATCGAGGCCTTTGTGGAGCCCATGAACCGCATTCTGGAGACCATCCACGCCGTGCTGGAGCGCACGCCGCCCCAACTGGTGGGCGACCTGGACAAGAACGGTATCATCATGTCCGGCGGCGGCAGCCTTATTTACGGCATCGACCGGCTCATCGAGCGCAGCACCGGCATTCGCACCCTGGTGGTGGACGACGCCGTCTCCTGCGCGGCCTATGGCGCGGGCAAGATGCTGATGCATCTGGACACCCTGCAGGACGGCATGATGAATTTCTACCGCAAGAGACAGCTGCGCGGATAAACGGATAAGGGAGGCAGACCCATGAATCTCGGCTCTGTTTTCAAGAAGAAGGAAAAGACGCCCGTGTGCTCGGCGGTCATCGTGGCAGCCGGCAGCTCCCAGCGGATGGGAAGCGACAAGATCCTGATGAAGCTCGGCGCCATGCCGGTGCTGGCCAGGACCATCCTCGCCTTTGAAAACTGCCCGCTGATCGACGAGATCATCGTCGTCACCAAAAACGAAAAGCTGGAGCAGATCGCCAAGCTCTGCTATGACAACGGCCTGCACAAGGTCAAGCAGGTGGTCAGCGGCGGCGCCACCCGGATGGAGTCCGCGCTGGCCGGCGTTTCCGCCGTGCGGCACGGGGCGCAGCTCATCGCGATCCACGACGGTGCAAGACCGCTTGTCACACAGGAGGTCATCGAACGGGCCGTCTATGCCGGGCAGAAATACCGCTCCGCCGTTCCGGCCATCGTGAGCACGGATACCCTCAAATCTGTGGACGCGGAGGGCTTTGTCTGCGGCACGGTGGACCGCGCCACCACCTACCGGGTGCAGACCCCGCAGGTCTTTGACGCGGATCTCATCAAGGGTGCGCTGACCAAAGCGGTCAACGAGGCGCTGCCGCTGACGGACGACTGCTCCGCCATGGACATGATGGGGATCAAGACCTTCATCGTGGAGGGCGACGTGGATAACATCAAGATCACAACGCCGAACGACCTTGTCGCGGCGGAGGCCATCGTCAAGGCAAAGGGAGATTGGTATGCGAATCGGTCATGGGTATGATGTACACAAGCTGGCGGAGGACAGAAAGCTGATCCTCGGCGGGGTGGAGATCCCCTGGGAGAAGGGGCTTCTGGGCCACTCCGACGCGGACGTGCTGACCCACGCGCTGATGGACGCGCTGCTGGGCGCCGCCGCACTCGGCGATATCGGCAAGCTCTTTCCGGACAATGACCCCGCCTATGAAGGGGCCGACAGCGTGGCGCTGCTGCGGAAGGTGGCGGCCCTGCTGCGGGAACACGGCTATCGAATCGGCAACGTGGACTGCACGGTGATCGCGCAGCGGCCGAAGCTGGCGCCCCATATCCAAAGGATGCGGGAGATCCTGGCGGAAGCCATGTCGGTGTCTGTGGACCGTGTCAGCGTCAAGGCTACCACGGAAGAGGGCCTGGGCTTTTCCGGGGAGGGCCTGGGGATCGCCGCTCACGCGGTGGCCCTGTTGGAAGAATAACAAAAGGGAAAAGACGGCATAGGATGGATTGCACCTGTGTCTGAATAACAAACAGCAGCCTGCACGGTTGAAACGGTGCGGGCTGCTTTTATTCTGTATTCTTTGCGGCAAGGGGGGGAGACGGATGCGATATCTGATACTGTGCAGGTCGTTGACCTATGCGCAGAAAGCGGCCGCCGTGCTGGAACAGCACGGCATCAGCGCGGGTATTGTCAAGGCGCCGAAGCGTCTGCGGGATCGCGGCTGCGGCTATGCGCTGACGCTGAGCCGGCGCTTTCCGGAGGCTGTGGGTCTGCTGCGGGAGAGGCAGCTTCTCACAGGGCGGCTTTATCAAAGAGAGGAAAACGGAGAATATCGAGAGGTAAGGGAATATGATATATCTGGATAATGCGGCCACCACACTTGTAAAGCCCGAGTCGGTGGGCAGAGAGATGCTGCGTGCCATGCGATGCTGCGCAAGTCCCGGCAGAGGAGGACACCGGCCGGCCATGGAGGCCGCAGAGCTGGTGTTTCGCTGCCGGGAGACTGCGGCGAGGCTGTTTCACGTACCGGGTCCGGAGCAGGTGGTATTCACCATGAACGCCACCCATGCGCTGAACATCGCCATCCGTTCATTGGCGTGTCAAGGGACCCGCGTGCTGATCTCCGGGTATGAGCACAATTCGGTCACAAGGCCCCTGCGCCAGATCGGGGCAGACGTCCGGGTGGCGCGAGGGCCTTTATTTGACCCGGCAGCGCAGCTGGAAGCCTTCCGGCAGAGCATGGAATGGGCGCAGCTTGTGGTCTGCACCTGGGTTTCCAATGTGTTCGGCTATGTTCTGCCGGTGGAGGAACTGGCGGCACTCTGCCGGGCGCGCGGCGTGCCGCTGATTGTGGACGCTTCCCAGGCGGCGGGCGTTCTCGATGTGGATTTCTCGCGCTTGAATGCTTCCTTCGTCGCCATGCCGGGACACAAGGGCCTTTTCGGCCCGCAGGGAACCGGGATGCTCCTGTGCGGAAAAAAGGGCGAGCCGCTGATGAGCGGCGGCTCCGGCTCGGACAGCATGCTGCAGAGCATGCCGAACTATCTGCCCGACCGGTTGGAGGCAGGGACCCACAATGTCACGGGGATCGCGGGGCTGATGGCGGGAATGAAATATGTGCTGGAGAAGGGGACGGATCAGATCGAAGCCTGGGAGAGGAAGCTCAATGAAATCATGCTGGAAGAGCTGAAAGGACAGGAGGGGATGGAACTCTTCTCCGGTCCCGAGGGAAGCCAGAGCGGCGTGATGTCTTTCCGCATTCCGGGGATGGACTGCGAAGAGCTGGGACAGCGTTTGGCCGAGCGCGGAATTTGCGTGAGAAGCGGACTGCACTGTGCGCCCTTTGCGCACAAAAGCGCCGGGACCCTTGACACCGGCACCGTCCGCGTCAGCTTTTCGCCCTTTGTGACGGAGGAAATGGTCCGCTTATCCTGCGGAGAGATCAGAGAATTGTTGCACACAGTGGCGTAAGGTTATTGCCTTTTTTTGTTGTTTGCGGTATAATATATCGATAAGGTATATCCTGGATCTAGTATGTTTACACCTATGAGGAACTGCGAATGGACGCCATCACAAACGCACTCAGCCGGGCCGGCAATTATTTGACAACGATAGGGATATCGGATTTTATCGATATCCTTATTGTCGCTTTTCTGATTTATCGCGTCATCTGGTTTGTCCGGAGATCCAACTTCGGGAATCTGGCGAAGGGCGTGCTGCTTTTGCTGCTGGCCCTGTGGCTGTCCGGTGAGTTCGGGCTGATCATGATCAACTACATCCTGCGCAAGGCGGTGGAGTTGGGCATGATCGCCATCGTCATCCTGTTTCAGCCGGAGCTGCGCCGCCTGCTGGAGCGCGTCGGCAGCAGCTTTAACCGCAACCACAACGCGGCCGGCTCGGTGATGAACGCGGCCATTGAGCAGACGGTTCAGGCCTGTTGCGAGATGTCGGCATCCAAGACGGGCGCCCTCATCGCCTTTGAGCGCAAGGTGCCCCTGGGGCCCGTGATCGCCACGGGGACCGTGGTCAATGCGGACACCAACGCGGAGCTTTTGAAGAATTTGTTTTTCAACAAGGCGCCGCTGCACGACGGCGCGGTCATCATCCGGGACGCCCGGATCGAGGCGGCGGGCTGCGTTCTCCCGCTGACGCAGCTGATGAATCTGAGCAAGGATCTCGGCATGCGGCATCGCGCCGGTCTGGGTCTGAGCGAACAGAGCGACGCATTGGTGGTCATCGTCTCCGAGGAGACGGGCGCAATCTCCCTGGCGCTGGAGGGAAAGCTCAAGAGGCATCTGGACGGGGAGAGCCTGAAAAAGGTTTTGACGGAGAATCTGATCTCCGTGGAAAAGCAGGACGACAGGGCAGGCATCCTCCATGCCGTTCGGAATTTCTTCAAGGGTATTGATCATGAAGATGAAAGCAAGACTTAAAAAACTGTATGACAGCAAGCCCTTCTGGATGATCGTCTCGCTGATCACTTCCCTGGTGATCTGGGTTTATGTTTCCACCGTGGAGACCGAGGAATTCAAGCAGACCTTCCGGGGCGTGCGCGTGGAACTGGCAGGTGAAACCCTGCTGCGAGAATCGAAAAACCTGGTGGTCACCGATATGGACACCAGCACCGTCACGCTGGAGGTCGTCGGCCCCCGGAGAATCGTGGCGGCGCTGGACTCTGACAAGCTCTATGCGCAGATCGACGTCAGCAAGCTCTCACGGGCGGCCTACACCTCGCAGCAGTACGCGGTGATTTTCCCCGACGGAACCGATACCAGCAATCTGACGGTGGTGCGGAAGACGCCGGAGACCATCAACTTCATGGTGTCCAGTCTCACCACCAAGACTGTGCAGGTCCGCGGCAGCTTTGACGGCTCCATCGCGGAGGGCTTCACGGCGGAGACACCGGTCTTTGAGCCGGCGAATATCCTGCTGACCGGGCCGGAGGCATACCTGAAAAACGTGGATTACGCCTGGGTCACCTTCGGCAAGGAGAATGTGGAGACCACCTACCGGGTGGAGACAGGCTTTACGCTGATGACGGCGGACAACACCCCGGCCTCCACCACCGGCATCCAGGTTGACACCGATACCGTGACGGCCACCCTTCCGCTGCTGACGCTCAAGGATGTCAAGCTCGCCGTCAACCTGATCGCGGGGGCTGGCGCCAATGAGGAGAACACCAAGCTCACCATCGAGCCGGAGAGCATCACACTGGCCGGCGACACGGCGCTTCTGGGCGGAATGAACAAGATCAATCTGGCCACCATCGATCTGACGGACTTTTCCGTCAGCTTTACCGATACTTTTACCATCCCCATCGACAACGAGCTTCGAAACACGACCGGCGTGACCGAGGCCAAGGTCACGGTGGAAATCGTGGGGCTGGAGACCCGCAGCTTCAAGGTGACCAACATCTCCCAGATTAATCTGAAAGAGGGCTACACGGCGAACATCATCACGCAAAGTCTGGACGTCACGCTGCGCGGCACCCCGGAAGCGCTGGAACAGATCAAGGATGAAAACATCCGGGCTGTGGCGGACCTCTCCGACCTGAGCGAGTCCACCGGCACCTATATGCCCAAGGTCCGCATCTACGTGGACGGCTTTACGGACGTGGGCGCGCTGAAGGTAAACGGCAGCGACTATACCATCTCTGTCGAGATAGAGAGGGACTAGTATGACTCAGGATGCCATTGTATACAGACGCCTGTCGGAGGATATGGCGGAGGTGGTGGTGACGCGCGCCACCGCCTGCGGCGGAAACTGCGGCAGCTGTGAGGCCTGTATGTTCCAGAGCGAGCTGAAGACCCCTGCCCGGAATCTGATTGGCGCAAAGCCTGGCCAGCGCGTGGTGATCGAGAGCAAGTCCTCCAAGATCTACGGGGCGATCCTGCTGGTCTATGTACTGCCGCTGATCCTGGCGCTGCTGGGATATTTCGCGGCTTACGCCGCCGGAGCCTCGGAGGGGCTCTGCATCGTGGCCTGCTTTTCCGGAGTGCTGCTGGGCGCGGCAATCACCGTTTTGAGCCAACGGCTGAAAAAGAATCCAAACAGCATCACCTTTGATATCGTTTCGTTCAAAGAGAATCGGGAGGAAGTATGATCAAAAGCATGACCGGCTACGGCAGTGCCAAGGGAACTGTCGAGGGCCTGACCATCAGTGTGGAGCTGAAGAGTGTCAACAACCGCTATCTGGATACTTCGGTGCGCATGCCGCGCAGCTTCCTCTTTGCCGAGGACGCCGTCAAGGCGGCGGTCCAGCGGCATATCAGCCGCGGCAAGGTGGATGTGTTCGTCTCGGTGGATTCCTCCGAGGCGGGGGATATGACCGTGAAAGTCAACGAGAGCCTGCTCCGCGGCTATATGGACGCCGTCCGCTCCATTGCGCAGGAGTATTCCCTGCCGGAGGATCTGACCGCTTTGGCGGTGAGCCGCTTCCCCGATGTTCTCAGCGTGGAAAAAAAGGACCTGGATGCGGAGGCAATTTCCGCGGGCGTTGTGGAGATCACGGAGCAGGCGCTTCATGACTTTGACGCCATGCGCCTGCGCGAGGGAGAGAAGCTGCGGGACGACGTGCTGGGAAGAATCCGGGTGATTGACTCGCTGGTCTCCGCTGTGGAGCAGGCCGCGCCGCAGACGGTCGCCGATTACCGTTCCCGGCTGGAGGCCAAAATGGCTGAGGTGCTGGGAGCCTCCGGGATCGACGAGAACCGCATCCTGGCCGAGGCGGCCATCTTTGCCGACCACATCGCGGTGGATGAGGAGACGGTCAGACTCCGCAGCCACATGAGCCAGCTGGATCTGATGATCCGCGGCAATTCCCCCACCGGGCGCAAGATCGACTTCCTGATTCAGGAGTTCAACCGCGAGGCCAACACCATCGGCTCCAAGTGCCAGAATTCGGATATCGCCCACACCGTGGTGGATCTGAAGTCCGAGATCGAAAAGATCCGGGAGCAGATTCAGAATATTGAGTGAGGGGACCGGTATGAAGCTGATCGGCATCGGATTCGGCAATCTTGTCTCCGCGGACAGGATCATCTCCATCGTCTCCCCGGAGTCCGCGCCCATCAAGCGCATGATTCAGGATGTGCGGGAAAAGGGACTGCTGATCGACGCGTCCTTCGGCCGCAGCACCCGCTCGGTCATCACCATGGACAGTGGAAACGTGATTCTTTCCGCCCTGCCGCCGGAAACACTGGCGGCCAGATGTGCAGAGAATAACCAGGAAGGTGGTACAATAGATGAATGAAAAAGGCAAGCTGATTGTGATCTCCGGCCCCTCCGGCGCGGGCAAAAGCACGGTGGTTTTCAAGGCGATCGAGGGCAGAGACGATATCTGCTTCTCCACTTCGGTCACCACGCGCAAGCCGAGGCCGGGCGAGACCGACGGGAAGGAATACTTCTTCGTGGATCTGGACCGGTTTAAGGAGATGGTGGAGAATGACGAGCTGCTGGAACACGCGGAATACGTGGCCAACTCCTATGGTACGCCGCGCGCCTATGTGGAAAAGAAGATGGAGGCGGGTCTGAACGTCCTGCTGGATATTGAGGTCCAGGGTGCGCGCCAGGTGCGGGACAAGATGCCCGACGCCGTGATGATCTTTGTGGCTCCGCCCTCTCTTGAGGAATTGGAACGCCGTCTCCGCGGCCGCGGGACGGATACGGAGCGCGCCATTGAGGCAAGACTCATCCGTGCCCGGCAGGAATTTGAAGAGGCCGACTTCTACGATTATTTGATCATCAACGACGATCTGGACAAGGCCGCCCGGGAGCTCAACGCCATCATCGACGCCTCCCACTGCCGTTTCGCCGATCGGGCGGAAAAACTGAAAAATCTGTAAATCTTTTTATTTTTGGCGGCCGCGGCCCACTGCGGCAGAATGGAGAATTGTTATGATGCTTTATCCCCCTGTTGCCGAACTCGTCGACAAGATCGGCAGCCGTTATCAGCTGGTGAACCTGGTTGCAAGACGCGCAAGAGCGCTTTCCACCGAAGCGGAAGAAAAGCAGCTTCCCCTGGAGCGCAAGGCGGTCTCCGCCGCCATCGACGAGGTATATACCGGCAAGCTCAGCATCAAGCGCTGATCGCTTTTTATCCCGGCGGAGAGGAGGGGGCGCATGCCCGGCAGGATTGCAAAGATTGCGGTTTCCGCCGCAACATATTGGCTGGACAGGCCCTATGACTATCTGATCCCCCGGGAATTGGAGGACAGGGCGCTTCCCGGCGTCCGGGTCCATGTCCCTTTTTCCAACGGGAACCGAAGGACGGAGGGCGTGATCCTCGCCCTGACGGAGGAGAGCAGCTACGCAAAGCTCAAGAGCATCCTTTCCGTTCTGGATGAGGAGCCGATCCTGACGCCCGAGCAGATCAAGCTGGCCCTCTTCATGCGGGAGCGTTTTTTCTGTACCGTTTATGACGCGGTGCGGGCCATGCTTCCGGCGGGCCTCTGGTTTGACGAGGAGGGCAGACGCCGGGCAAAGGACAAAACCCTGGAGATGGCCCGGCTTGCCGTCGAATCCGAGGAGGCCGCTGCGGCCGCGCAGGCCAAGCGGCTCAAGGCGCCCAATCAGGCGGCGATCCTGGAGCAGCTGTGCATCTTTGAGGCCATTCCCAGCCGGGATCTTTTGCTCCACACCGGAGCCAATCGGCCCTCCTTAAAGGCTCTGGTCAGCGCAGGGCTTGTGGAGCTGTATGAGAAGGAGGCCTACCGCCGCCCGCAGGTTCATCTGGGGGAGGAGGAGCCGCTGCCGGTTTTATCCCGGCAGCAGCAGGAGGCCTTCGAGGGAATCCGCGAACTTGCCGCGTCGGGCAAAAGCGGCGCGGCCCTTCTTTTCGGCGTGACCGGCAGCGGCAAGACCAGCGTCTACATTCACCTGATCGCAGAGCAGCTCAGGCGGAAGAAGGCCGTGATCCTGCTGGTGCCGGAAATCGCCCTGACGCCCCAGATGATCCAGACCTTCTCCTCCCACTTTGGAGACGAGGTCGCCGTGCTCCACTCCAGCCTCTCCATCGGGGAGCGCTATGACGAATGGAAGCGGGTGCGCTGCGGGAAGGCCCATGTGGTAATCGGGACGCGGAGCGCGGTCTTTGCCCCCTGCGGCGACCTGGGCCTCATCATCATTGACGAGGAGCAGGAAGAGACCTATAAGTCCGAAAACATTCCCCGCTACAATGCGCGGGATGTGGCAAAGTACCGCTGTGCTGCCTCCGGGTGTCTGCTGCTTCTGGGCTCCGCCACGCCGGACGTAGTGAGCATGCACGCCGCGCAGACCGGGCGATACCGGTATTTTGCTCTCCCGGAGCGCTTTAACGAGCGCGAACTCCCCGCCGTTAAAATCGTGGACATGAAGCGGGAGCTGCGCAGCGGGAACGGCGGCAGCATCAGCTCTTATCTCCGGGATGAGATCGCGGAAAATATCAGCCGCGGGGAGCAGAGCATTCTGTTTATCAACCGCCGCGGCGCAAATCGTCTGATCAGCTGCGGAGAGTGCGGCTATACCTACCGCTGCCCCCGCTGCAGCGTTTCCCTGACCTACCACAGCGCCAACAACCGTCTGCTCTGCCACTATTGCGGCTATTCCCGCCGCCCGGACGAGGCCTGCCCCGACTGCGGCGGCGCCCTCAAGCACATCGGCGCGGGCACCCAGATGGTGGAGAGTGAGCTCAAGGAGCTGTTCCCCGGGACGGAGATCCTGCGTATGGACACCGACACGGTGACGCCTGCCGGGTCCCACGAAAAGCTCCTGGACCGCTTCCGCCGGGAGAAGATCCCCATTATGGTGGGCACCCAGATGGTGACCAAGGGACTGAATTTTGAAAATGTGACCCTGGTAGGCGTGATTTCCGCCGACCAGAGCCTGTATGCGGGAGACTATCGCGCGGGAGAGCGCTGCTTTTCCCTGATCACGCAGGTGGTGGGCCGCAGCGGCAGGGGCGAAAAGCCCGGCCGTGCTGTAATTCAGACCTTTACGCCGGAAAATGAGACTATCCGCCAGGCGGCAAGGCAGGATTACGAGGCGTTTTACAACGCGGAAATCGAACTGCGGAAGCTGCAGAACACCCCGCCTTTCACCGAGATGCTCTCGGTCACGGTCTCGGGCATGAACGAGGAGCACGTATACCGTGCCTGCCGTCATGTGCGGCAGAGGCTGGACGGCCTGCTGGGCAGCTCAGGTGACGCGACGATCCTGGGGCCTGCTCCGCTGGCGGTGGTGAAGGTCAACAACCGATATCGCTATCGGGTGATGATTTACGGCAGGATCCATGCCGCAATCCGCGGAACGGTCGCGGGCGTCGTGATGGAGTGCTGCCAGGACAAACGCTTTGCGGATGTGTCCGTCTATGCGGACAACGATCCGAATGAATAAGAGGGGAGACCCGGTCAGCCGCTGCCGGGCCCGGAGGATGCAAGCGATCTGCAGAGCGGCGGAATGGAGAAAAAGATGGCACTGAGAAATATTCTGACCAAGGAAGAACCCGGACTGTATAAAAAGAGCCGTCCGGTCACAGACTTTAATCCCCGCCTGCATCAACTTCTGGACGATATGGCGGAGACCCTGGCGACGGAAAACGGCGTGGGCCTGGCCGCCCCCCAGGTGGGGGTGCTGCGCCGCGCCGTCATCGTCCTGGAGACCAACGTCCCCGAGGGCGAGGAGGATTATCTGATCGAGCTGATCAATCCCGAGATCATGGAGAGCTCGGGGGAACAGTACGGCGCAGAGGGCTGTCTGAGCGTACCCGGGGAATACGGGCTGGTGCGGCGCCCCATGGTGGTCAAGGTCCGGGCACAGGACCGCTACGGCAAAACCTTTGAGGTAGAGGGAACCGGGCTTACCGCACGCTGCTTCTGCCACGAGATCGACCATCTCAACGGCATTGTTTTTACCTCCAAATGTGAGCGCATGCTCACCGAGGAGGAGTTGGAAAAGGGACAATTTGAAGAATAAAGGCAGGATATCTGCATGCGGATTGTTTTCATGGGAACGCCGGATTTTGCCGCCGCTTCCCTGCAAAAGCTGATCGAGGAACAATTTGAGATCGTCGGGGTCTTTACCCAGCCGGACAAGCCCAAGGGCCGCGGGATGGAAATGAGCGTCTCGCCGGTCAAGGAGCTTGCGCTGCGGCACGATCTGCCGGTTTTCCAGCCGGAGAAAATGCGGGACGGGACCGCCCTTGCCATTCTTCAGGAGCTGAATCCGGACATTCTGGCCGTGGTGGCCTACGGCCGAATCCTGCCGGATGAAATGCTTGAGCTGCCAAAGTACGGCGCGGTGAACGTCCACGGCTCGCTGCTGCCCAAGTACCGGGGGGCCGCGCCCATCCAGTGGGCGGTGCTCAACGGGGACACCGTCACCGGCGTCAGCACGATGTTCCTGGCCCACGAGATGGATACCGGCGACGTGATCTATACCGAAGAGACCGAAATCGGCGAGTTTGAAACCTCCGGCGAGCTGTTTGACCGCCTGAAGCGCATGGGCGCTGAGCTGCTTGTAAAGACCCTGCGGGACATCGAGGCGGGCACCGCCCCCAGAACGCCCCAGGATCATACGAAAGCCAGTTACGTCAAAATGCTGGATAAATCCATTTGTCCCATGGATTGGAACAAGACGCCCCGACAGCTCGTCAAGCATATATACGGGCTGCAGCCCTGGCCGGTGGCCACCATGGAACTGGAGGGCAAGAGCTATCGCGTCTTCGGCGCGGCCTATACCGGGCGGCGCAGCGGCAAGGCGCCCGGCAGTCTGATCGCCGCCGGTGAGGACGGCCTGGAATTTGTCTGCGGAAACGGGGAGACCCTGCTCATTACCGAGCTGCAGGCGCCCGGCAAAAAGCGGATGAAGGCCGGTGATTTCCTGCGCGGCCATAAGGTGCAGCTTTCATGAGCGCCGCAAAGAACGCGCGGCAGGCCGCACTGGAGACGCTGCTGCGCTGCCGGCGGGACGGCGCCTGGTCCGGTGCGTCCCTGGACGGGATGATCCGCAGGGACGGTCTGGACCGCCGGGACGCGGCCTTCGCCTCCCGGCTGGTTCTCAGCGTGCTGGAAAATGCCAGGATCTGTGATTTTGTCATCTCAAACTACTGTGCGGCAAAGCTGGAGCCGAAGGTACGGGACATCCTGCGTCTCGGCGTGGTGCAGCTGCTGTTTTTGGACAGGGTGCCCGTCAGCGCGGCGGTAAACGAATCGGTTTCGCTGTGCAGACAAAACGGCTGTCAAAGGGC
>JBGUNL010000123.1:0-9522 GCA_045117295.1 Candidatus Limivicinus sp. | reverse complement strand
GGAGCGGCGCTACGGACGAAATGAGACGGTGTTTGCCGCGGGGGAGCCCACGGAGAAGATGGGCCTGGTGCTCGCCGGCAGCGTCACGGTGGAGAGCTGCGATCTCTGGGGCAACCGCAGCATTTTGAGCCATGTGGGGCCTGGAGAGTTCTTCGCCGAAACCTACGCCATGCTTTCCACCGAGCCGCTGCTGGTGGATGTGCGGGCCAACGAGCCAAGTCAGATCCTTTTCCTGCGCATCGGCGGGCTGGATTGCCTCACAGGGGAGGCGCGATGGCAGACTCTGCTGCTGAAAAACCTGCTGGAAATCACGGCGGAAAAGAATCTGCGCCTGTCGGCCCGGAGCTTTCACACTGCCCCGAAGACCATCCGCGCCCGGCTGATGGCCTATCTCAATGCGCAGTCGGTCAAAAAGGGGAGTGCGGAGTTTTCCGTCCCTTTTGACCGCCAGCAGCTGGCGGACTATCTGAACGTGGAGCGCACCGCCCTGTCCAAGGAACTGGGAAGAATGAAGCGGGATGGGATCCTGGAGGTCAGAAAGAACCGCTTTCGATTGATCACAAAAGAATAAAACAGCGCCGTCGGAAAAGACGGCGCTGTTTTTATCGGACGGCGTTCAGGAGCTTTTTGGTGTACTCCTGCTGCGGGTGGTTGTAAACCTCGTCGACAGTGCCCTGCTCGATGATGCGGCCCTTCTCCATGACCATGACCCGGTCGCAGATGGAGTAGATCACGTTGAGATCGTGGCTGATGAACAGATAGCTCAGATCCAGATCCCGCCGCAGATCCCACAGCAGATCCAGAATCTGGGCCTGGATGGTGACGTCCAGGGCCGAGACCGGCTCGTCCGCCAAAAGAAAGCGCGGGCGCTGGATCAGGGCGGTGGCGATGGAGACCCGCTGCCGCTGTCCGCCGGAGAGCTGGCTGGGTTTGCGGTTCAAGTAGCTCTCGCCCAGGCCGACGCGCTCGAGCATGTCGATCACCCGGCGCCTGCGCTCCGGCGCGTCGTACTTGCCGTAGGCCCGCAGGGGCTCCTCTACGATCCAGCCCACGGTCTTGGCGGGGTTGAGGGAGCCGAAGGGATCCTGAAAGACCATCTGGGGCCGCTTGGTGAAGTGCCGGATCTCCCCGGTGACCTTTGCGGTGTCCAACATCCCGAGGATGGCCTTGGAGAGGGTGGACTTGCCGCAGCCGGATTCCCCCACCAGACCCAGGATTTCCCCGTGGTTGACCACAAAGCTCACATCCGTGAGGGCCTGAAAGGTGGTGCGTTTTCCAAAAAGCGTCGTGTCCTGATAGACGACGGAGAGGTTTTCCACCTCCAGCACGTGTTCAAGTGTTTCCATGGCGTTTCCTCGTGGGAATGGCAGCGATCAGCTGCCTAGTGTATTCGTCCTGGGGATTGCGGAAGATCTCTTCGGTGAGGCCGCGCTCCACGATCCGGCCTTTGTGCATGACGGCCACGTCCTCGCACAGGCGGCGGACGACGGTCATGTCATGGCTGATGAGCAGGATGCCCACGTTGAACTCGTCGCTGAGGGCGCGCAGCAGCTCCAGGATCTGTTTCTGGACAGTGACGTCCAGGGCGGTGGTGGGCTCGTCGCAGACCAGCAGCTTCGGGCGGATGACCATGGCCGAGGCAATGATGGCCCGCTGCCGCTGGCCGCCGGAGAGCTGATGGGGGTATTTGCGGTAAGTGGTCTCCGGGTCGGGCAGCCCCACCTGCTCCATGACCTCCAGTGCGAGACATCTGCGCTCGTCGGCGGTCTTGTCCGTGTGGATCTTGAGGGACTCCTCAATCTGAGGCCCCACGCGCATCAGGGGATTCAGAGAGCGCATGGGCTCCTGGAACACCACGCCGATGTCCTTGCCGTGGATGGTGCGCAGCTCCCGGCGGGAGCAGGTCACGAGATCGCGGCCCTCAAAGAGCACCTGCCCCTGCATCACGACGGCGCTGCGCTCGATGAGCCCGGTGAGGGCCATGGCGGTGACGGTCTTGCCGGAGCCGGATTCACCCACCAGCCCCAGGCGCTCTCCATGGGCGATGGAGAGATCGATGCCCTTGACAGCCTCCTTGCCGGTGGACTTGAAGGTGACGTGCAGATCGCGGATCTCAAGCATTCCCTTCACCTCCCAGTCCCTCGCTCAACAGGCCGAAGCCCAGAACCAGCAGGATGATGGCAAGCCCCGCGGCGATGGCGTACCAGGGGGCCCGCAGCAGATAGGCCTGGGCCTCGTTGAGCATCCGGCCGAGACTGGGGTCCGGCGGCTGCACGCCAAGACCCAGGTAGCTCATGGAGGCCTCCGCCAGGACGGCGTTGTTGAAGCTGATGGCCACGGTGCTCAGCAGTACCGGCAGGGTGTTGGGCATGATGTGCACGAAGAGGATGCGCATGCTTTTCACGCCCATGAGCTTTGCGTTGCGCACGTAGTCCAGGGCCTTCTGCCGCGCCACCTCCATGCGCACGATGCGGGCGAAGGTGGGGATGAAGAGAATGCCCAGGGCGAGGATGATGTTGTATTTGCCGGTGTCAAACAGGGCGATGAGCACCAGCGCCAGCAGGAGACTGGGAAAGGCGGTGATGCTGTCGTTTAAGCGCATGAGAAGCTCGTCCACCCAGCCGCCGAACCAGCCGGTGAGACCGCCGATCACAAGACCCCCTGCAAGCCCGATGGCGACCGAGCCCAGGGCGATGAGGAAGGTGGCGCCGGTGCCCTGGATCACGCGGGAGAGGATGTCCCGCCCGAAGTTGTCGGTGCCCAGCAGGTGGCGCAGGGTGGGGGCGGCCATCTTCTCCGCTCCGTTCATGGCGTTGGGATCGTAGGGGGTCCAGGCGAGACCCACCAGGATCATCAGCAGCATGAAGCCGGTGATGAACGCGCCCACGCGGAAGTTTTTGTCCTTGGTGTTGATCATGGTCTGCCCTCCCTTTTCAGCTCAGCCGGACCCGGGGGTCGATGAGCTGGGTGACCACGTCGGCCAGGTAGTTCATCACCACCACCACGAAGGCGATCAGCACCACGATGCACAGCGCCACGGGGAAGTCGCGCCCGGAGATGCTCGCCACCAGCAGGCGGCCGAGGCCGGGGACCACAAAAACCTGCTCGACGATAATGGAGCTTGCCACGATGTCCGCCAGGGACATGGCGAGATAGGTGATCACGGGCAGCAGGGCGTTTCGCAGCACGTGGCTGCGGATGACCATCCAGCGGGAGTTGCCGTGGCTGTAGGCCGTGAGCACATAGTCCTGCTTCATCTCGCTGAGGATAGAGGAGCGCAGGAGCCTGGTCACCTTGGCAATCTTCGGGATGGAGATGGCAAGGGCCGGGAAGAACAGATAGCCCAGGCAGCCCCAGAAGCTCCGGGAGAAGGGGACGAAGTTCCCCGGCACAAAGACCCGCAGTACCAGGCCGAACAGCCAGGTGAAGAGGATGCCCAGGAAAAACGAGGGGATGGACATGCAGATCTGGTTGACGGAGACGCCGATCCTGCCGAAGGGCTTGTTCTGGTACCGGGCCAGGGCGATGCCCAGGGGGACGCTGACGGCGGTGACCAGCAGCCAGGACAGGAGGGAGAGGGCCGCCGTGACGGCGATCTTGCCGCGCAGCACCTCCCGCACGTCCATGGCGTAGCTGTAGCTGGTGCCCATCTGCCCCCGGACAAAGCCGGACAGCCAGTCCCAATAGCGCACCAGGACGCTGCGGTTGAGACCCAGGGCCTCCCGCAGCGCCTCGGCGCGTTCCGGCGTATAGTCGGTGCCCAGGAGCATGGTGACGGGGTCCGCCGGGATCACCTGAAAGGCCAGAAAGGCCAGCAGGGATACCAGCAGCAGCGTCACCAGCAGCACACCGGTTTTCTTGAGGATGTAACGCATGACAGCGATCCGATCTGTAGAGTATCAGTTTTTGGTAATGGTGGCCAGATCCATCACGTACAGGGGGTAGAAGCGGTAGCCGCTGACATTCTTCTGCAGTACCACAAAGGAGGCCACGTCCTGGATGTAGACGCTGGCGGCCTGCTCGGTGAGGATGCGCTGGCACTGTTTGAAGAGGGCGGTCTGCTCCGTTTCGTCCACGGTGGCGATGGCCTTGCGGTAGGTCTCGTCATACTCCGGGGAGTTGAAGTTTACAAAGTTCTTGCTGTGGTCGGACTGGAAGCGGGCCAGCATGTCGGAGGCGGCCAGACCATGGGCGTCCAGGCCGACGATGGTGGCCTCGTACTCCCGGCCGGAGTAGACCTCCTTGTACCAGGTGGCCCATTCCACCTGGTTGATCTTCGCCTCCACGCCCACATTGCGCAGCAGCTCCACGATGACCTGGGCCGCGTCTACATGGGCGGGCATGTTGGCCGCCACCGTGATGGTGAAGCTCAGCTTCTCCTGGCCGGCCTCCTTCAGCAGGGCCCTGGCCTTTTCCGCGTCAGGCTGGTAATACTCCGTCAGCTCCGGCATGAAGTACTTGCCGAAGGCGGGGAACATGCTGCTGCCCACGGGGGTGCCGTGGCCGTTGGCGGAGAGGTCGATCACGTCCTGCTTGCCGACGGCGTAGCAGAGTGCCTGGCGGACGCGGATGTCGCTGAAGGGCTTAAAGCTGTTGTTGAGGTAGAGGGCCTGCACCACGTTGCTGCTGCCCTCCAGAATGGTCAGATCCTGCAGGGAGTCGATCTGGCTGGTGGTCAGGCGCTCGGCCATGTCCACCGCGCCGGAGCGCAGACTCATCACCATGGTCTGCGGGTCGGGGATGACCTTCAGGGTCACCTTGTTCAGCAGGGCGGGGGTCCCCCAATAGCCGCTGAATTTTTCCAGCACGATGCTGTCCTGGGGCACGCGGGAGACAAAGCGGAAGGGGCCGGTGCCCACCACCTCGGCGGAGGGGTCGGAGCCCTCGGGGATGATGGCGACGGTCATGTGGGAGTTAAACTCCGTGTCCGGGGCCTTCAGCGTGACCTCCACGGTCTTTTCGTCCAGCGCCTTGACGGCGGCGATGCCGGCTACGTCGGATACCAGCGGCTCGCCGGTCTCAAGTCCCGCAGCTCTGGAAAGAGAAAAAACAATATCCCCAACCGTTACCGTGTTTCCGTTGTGGAAGCGGACGCCTTCACGCAGGGTGTAGGTGTAAACGTCCGCCGTCTCGTTAACGGCATACTCTTCGGCAATGGCGGGGATGAGATTTCCGTCTGTGTCGGGCTTGACAAGCCCTTCAAAGATGTTGAAGAGGACCTCTCTGGTTCCTGCCGACGACGAAGAGACGTGCGGGTCAAGACTCGTGTCCAGATCTGCGGAGATTCCAACGACCAGTTCGTCCTTTGTGCCGTTTGCCTTACCGCCTCCGCATGCGCAGAGTGCAGCAGTCATGAGCACAGCCAGTACAAGAGAAAGAATGCGTCTTTTCATAGTGTCGGTTTCTCCTTACTACAATATTTAGTTTTCGGGCAGCAGAAGAATAGCATATTCAGGGGGAAAAAGCAACAAATATTTGGAAAGTTTAAGACTTGCGCGATTGCGGTTTCCGGGCTCGTGTGATAAGATACCGCCAAAGAACACACACGGGAGGAAAAACGCATGCTTCAGGGGAAAACCATTGTCCTCGGCGTCAGCGGCGGCATCGCCTGCTACAAGGCGGCGGCCCTGGCTTCCATGCTGGTCAGGCAGCACGCGGACGTGCAGGTGATCATGACCGCCAACGCCACGCAGTTTGTCACGCCCCTCACCTTTGAACAGCTCACGGGGAACCGGGCGCTGGTGGACACCTTCGACAGGAACTTCGAGCACAAGGTGGCCCACGTGTCGGTGGCCGACCGGGCGGATTTTGTGCTGATCGCCCCGGCCACGGCAAATGTGCTGGCAAAGCTGGCAAACGGCCTTGCCGACGATATGCTCACCACGACGGTGCTGGCCTGCGACTGCCCCAAGGCGGCGGCCCCGGCCATGAACACCAGGATGTATGAAAACCCCGTGACCCAAGACAACCTGGAGAAGCTCCGGCATTACGGCTGGGAGATCGTGGAGCCCGGCGTGGGGCATCTGGCCTGCGGCGCCGCGGGGAAGGGGAGACTGCCCGAGCCGGAGGAGCTGCTGGAGGTCTGCCTGCACGCCCTGGCCCATGAGAAGGATCTGGCGGGGAAGCGGGTTCTGGTGACCGCCGGGCCCACCCAGGAGGATCTGGATCCGGTGCGCTATCTCACCAACCGCTCCTCCGGCAAGATGGGTTACGCCATTGCCAAGGCCGCGGCGCGGCGCGGCGCGGAGGTGACGCTGGTCTCCGGCCCGGTGAGTCTTCCGGCGCCAAAGTACGTAAAGCTCGTCCCCATCCGTTCTGCCAGGGAGATGTATGAAGCGGTGACGGCGGGGGCGGCTTCGGCGGATCTTGTCATCAAGGCGGCCGCCGTGGCCGATTACCGCCCGGCCACGGTGGCGGACAACAAGCTGAAAAAGAAGGACGGGGATCTCTCCATCCCCCTGGAGAGGACGCAGGACATCCTGGCGGCCCTGGGAGAGAGCAAGCGGCCGGGGCAGTTTCTCTGCGGCTTCTCCATGGAGACGGAGAACATGCTGGAAAACAGCCGGAAGAAGCTGGAGAAGAAGCACCTGGATCTCATCGCCGCAAACAACGTGAAGGTGGCGGGCGCTGGCTTTGCGGTCGACACAAACGTGCTGACGCTCATCGGCCCGGACGGGGTGAAGGAGCTGCCGCTTCTGAGCAAGGACGCGGCGGCGGATGCCCTGCTGGACGAGATCGTCCGGAGAATGAAATAAACGAAGAGACCGCCGGAAAACCGGCGGTCTCTTCGTTTAGAGATACCCCTGCAGATCTGTCGTAAGCTGCTGCTCCAGATGAATCAGACGCTTGGCCATGTCCTTGGAGCGCTCATCCGCCGCCTCATACTGGTTGAGATAGCGGTTGAGAGATTTGACACCCATGTTGCACCCATCGGTCATGAGATCCGCGATGACGGCGTCCGTGCTCTCCAGACCCAGCTCCAGCTTGGTTTTGACCCAGGACATTTTTTGCGCGATGGGGCTGGGGTTCTTGCCCTCGTCCCCGAAGCGGTCCAGCTGCTGCTGGATCTGGGAGGAGAGGGCCTCGTGCTCCTCCCGGCAGACGGAGAGGGTGCGCAGCAGCGCAGGGGAGTGGACGGCGGGCATCACGTCCTCCAGGGAGGCCACGCCCATCTTCACCCCCGCGTCACATTCTCTGAGCAGTCTGACGGTATCCTGTTCGATCATTTTGCGCCTCCTGATGTTGATGCTTCCAGTATGCCCATTGGAGCGGAAAACATGCAAAAAAGGCGCGGAAAACCGGCCGGCGGCGGGGGAAACGGTGAAGCGCCGAGAACGGTCGGGAGAGCCGTCACACCGGAAAACTTGACTTTTTCGCTGTGTGGGCTATAATAGGGCAAGCTGAATGCGCGGCCGGTGAGAACTTCCCGACGCGATTATCATGCTCTCATCCGCGAAAACGGATGAAATCCATCACAGGAGAATTTGATATGCCTACGAAAAAGACTGTAAATAAAGAGGCGGAGGAGCCCGCCGTGAAGAAGGCCGCCGCCCCCAAGGCGGAGAAGGCCGCGGCGGAGAAGAAGCCAGCCGCCAAGAAACCCGCGGCCGCGAAGAAGACCGTGAAGCAGGAAGCCCCGGCGGAGGCCGCCGTCGCCAAGACGGTGAAGAAGGCCGTCAAGAAGGCGCCTGCCAAGGAGCCCGCGGCGGAGAAGCCCATCCGCAGAAGGACACCGAAGGCGGCGGAGAAGCCCGCGGTCGTGGAAGAAAAGCCCGCTGAGAAGCCAGCGGTCGCGGAAGAGGTTCCCGACGAGAAGACGGCTGTCATGGAAGAGGTTCCCGCCGAGGTCGTCCCCGCGCCTGTGGAGGCGGCTCCCGCGGTGCAGGAGCCGCAGCTGCCCCAGCCCAGAAGAAGCGTGGCCTTCATCGGCTCCGAGTGCTATCCCTTCGTCAAGACCGGCGGTCTGGGCGACGTGATGTACGCCCTGCCCAAGGCCCTCACCAAGCAGAACTGCGACGTGAAGGTCATTCTGCCCCGCTATCGCTGCATCCCCCAGAAGTACCAGGACAAGATGATCTACCGGGGCGAGTTCTGGATGAACCTCTGCGCCGACGACCGCTCTTTCTATGTGGGCATCATGGAGTACGTCTGGGACGGCGTGGTCTATGACTTCATCGACAATGAGGACTTCTTCGGCTACGGCAACCCCTACACCAACCTGGTGGACGATATCCCCAGATACTGCTTCTTTGCCAAGGCGGCGCTGGCGGCGCTGAACTACATGAACTGGGTGCCCGACATCATCCATTGCCACGACTGGCAGGCGGGCCTGGTGCCCGTGTACCTGCGCACGCTCTTCAACGGCACGCCCGTTGCCAGCGCCAAGACCGTCTTCACTATCCACAACCTGCGCTTCCAGGGCGTGTACAACATCCCCACCATCAAGTATTGGACCGGCCTGCCCGACCATGTGTTCAGCTATGAGGTCATGAAAACGGGCCGCGACGACGCCAATATGCTCAAGGGCGGCCTGGCCTATGCCGACCGCATCACCACCGTCAGCGCCACCTACGCCGGCGAGATCCAGACCCCCTTCTATGGGGACGGCCTGGACGGCCACCTGCGCTTCCACTCCGGCAGACTCCGCGGCATCGTCAACGGCATTGACGTGGAGCAGTGGGACAGCGCGGCGGACAAGCTGCTTGCGGCCCCCTATGACCGGGAGAACGTGCTGGCCCGGAAGAAAGTCAACAAGCTGGCTCTGCAGGAATCTCTGGGCCTGGAGAAGGACGAGGGCAAGTTCGTCATCGGCCTCATTTCCCGCCTGACGGACCAGAAGGGTCTGGATCTGGTCAACGCCATCCTGCCCGCCCTGGTGGACGGCAATACCCAGGTGGCGGTTCTGGGCACCGGAGAGCCCCAGTATGAGGACTCCTTCCGGAGGTTCGAGCAGGCCTACAAGGGCAGCGTCTGCGCCTACATCGCCTATGACGAGGGCCTGGCCCACCGCATCTATGCCGGCGCGGACGCCCTGCTGGTGCCCTCCCTCTTCGAGCCCTGCGGCCTGACCCAGCTGATCGCCATGCGCTACGGCACCGTGCCCGTGGTGCGGGAGACCGGCGGCCTGAAGGACACCGTGCAGCCCTTCAACGAGTTTACCAACGAGGGCAACGGCTTCACCTTTGACCGCTACGATGCGGGCCTGCTGCTGGACGCGATCAACCGCGCCAAGACCGTCTACTTCACCCAGCGGGAGCACTGGGACGAGATGGTGCGCCGGGATATGGACAAGGACGTGTCCTGGGACAGCTCTGCCGTCCAGTACCGCAACCTCTATCTCGAGCTCAAGCCCTGAAAAACCATACAAGACAAAGACGCCGCTCCGAAAGGAGCGGCGTCTTTGCGTTGCAGATGAAAAGAGAGAAAACTCGTCATTGCGAGCCAACGCGACGCGCGGGAAGCGTGCGACGCGATCCTTGCTTGCCAACGCGACGCGCGGGAAGCGTGCGACGCGATCCTTGC
>JBGUNL010000122.1:0-2280 GCA_045117295.1 Candidatus Limivicinus sp. | reverse complement strand
GCCAACGCGGGCAACGCTGCCAACGCCGGAAATGCAGGCAATGCGGGCACGGCGGGGAACGCCGGAGCCGCGCAGCCCGCGCCGCAGCCTTCGACGCAGGAGATTCTGGACCTGGACGTCCCTCTGGCCGCGCCGGGTACGGCGACGCCGTCTCCCACGGCAACGCAGAAGCCCACCACGTCCAGCAACACGGCCAGCGCCCTGCCGAAGATCGCGCTGATCGTGGGTGGGGTTCTGCTCCTCGGTCTGATTGGTACGCTTTTCTGGTATCTGCTGTTCTTCCGCAAAAAGAAGAAGAGCGAGGAAGAGGACGATTTTGACCTGGAATAAGACGCGAAGGAACGCGCAAGCATGAGTAAAAGAAATGAGCCCTCGAACAACAAAACAGCAAGGAAGGGCGGGAATCTGATTCCCGCCCTTTGCGCCATTCTCGGCACCCTGATCATCCTGTTTGTGATTGCGGTGGCGGCGCCGCTTACCGTTCCCAGGCTGCTGGGATATGAGATTTACAACGTGGTCAGCGGAAGCATGGAGCCGGAGATTCCCGTGGGCAGCGCCGTCTATGTCAAGTCTGTCAGCCCGACCGAGCTGCAGCCAGGGGAGATTATCGCTTTCCGGGACGAGGGAAGCACGGTGACGCACCGCGTGGTCGAAAACCACGTCTTTGCCGGAGAAGTAATCACGAAGGGAGACGCCAACGAGATCGAGGATTTTGAGCCGGTGGTCTATCCTGACATTATCGGTCTGGTGGAGCACCACATCCCCGTGGTCGGCAATTTTATGATGCTGCTCTCCGGCACCATGGGGAAGGTCTATCTTCTGTGCCTGGCGCTCTGCGGCGCCATGTTTAACATTCTGGGCGCACGCCTGCGGGAAAACAATCTCTACCGGCAGATGGCTGTGGATGAGGAGCTGCTGCTGCAGTTGTCGGCGCTGGAGGAAGAAGGCTCCATCCGGAAACCGACGAAGAAGAGGAAAAAGAGCCGCGGCGGGCGCATCTTCCGGAACGTGGTGATGGGACTCATGCTCGCCGTATTCGCCGTTTCCGGCGCAATGGTGCTGTTTGTCCGGCATCAGTACAAGGTCAGTGAGACGCTGTATGAAGAGGCGGCGTCCACCTTTACCGCGGAATCCAAGCCGCTCTCCATCGAGCTTCCCGCCTATCAGGCCCAGAAAAAATTTCGCCTGCCGGAGATTGCGCCGATTGAAGTGGACTTTGCGGCGCTGCAGAAGATCAATCCGGACATCACCGCCTGGATCTATTGCCCGGACACCGTAATCAATTATCCGGTCCTGCACGGGGAAAGCAACGATGATTACCTCCATCACAGCTATGACCGCAGCTACAATGCCGCCGGGTCCATCTTTGTGGAGGAGACCAACGCCCGCGATCTGAGCGACTGCAACTATATCCTCTACGGTCACCACATGGGGGATAAGAGCATGTTTGCCACCCTGGATCGCTGGCAGGATCAGGGGTATTTTGACGGGCATCCGTACATGTGGCTGCTGACGCCCGAACAGGATTACAAGATCTTCCTGTACAGCGCGTACACGGTCTCCGCCTATGACAGGGTGTATTCCGTCTACCACGCGCGCGATGCGGAGTTTGAGAGCTGGCTCAAAAAGTCAGGGACTGATTCTGTTGTTGCGGCAGATGTGGAGCTGGATCCGGACGCAAAGTATGTGATGCTCTCCACCTGTGCCTATATCTTTGAGGACGCGCGCTCGGTCCTGCACGGCCAGCTGCAGCCCATCAGCTCTGCAGGCGGTTTGCCCATACCTGGCCTGGAAACCCAAGCGTCTGACGCCGGGGGAGCCGCTTGACTTCCTGCGGTGAATCCGCTACAATGAAAGACCGATGATTTGCCGCCAAGGAGAGATCACATGAGAGAACGCATGCGGACAATTCAACAAGCTCAGAGCCTGAACTGGCTGTATGGCCTGTTGGCACTGTTGGTGACGATTCATTATCTGATCGTATATGCGGAGCGGTATCTGATCTGGACAGGACACGAACCCATATTCAACGCCCTGCGGATGCTCCATGCGCTGCTGATCGTGCTGCTGCTGATCCTGTGTGCGCTGAAGCTGCGGCGGGGGATGCCGCCGGAGTTTTGGCTGCTGGCAGCGTACAGCGCCTGGGTTTTGCTGACCCGTGTCATCAATCGTGACTACACGCTCTACGGCTCCCTGTATTTCAGCGCGGTCTGCGCCGGCGTATTTGCGGCGGGGTGTTATCTTTCTCCGCAGCAGAGAAGACGCCTGCTGGATCTGTTC
>JBGUNL010000121.1:0-4753 GCA_045117295.1 Candidatus Limivicinus sp. | reverse complement strand
AGTTGATAGAACATGGGTGATTCCTCCCTATAACAGTATCATGCAAAGCCCCATCAGCAGCGGCTGATGCAGCAGGTAGACCCAGAGGGTGTGCCGCCCCATCGCCGACAGCAGTGGGATCTTCATGCGGGCGGCGCGCTGGAGCACATCGCTTTTCTCCACAATGCGGTACAGGTGAAAGCCGGCGAAGAACAGAAACAGCCAGGGCAGCAGCGGAAAATAGTCGCTGGAGCGGAAGCCCGGATAGGGGAAGCCCAGGGGCGTCAGCACCCGACAGGTGTAGAGCGCCCGGGGCAGCTGCAGCGTGAGCAGATCTCCGAAGCCGACGGCGCCGGCGTTGACCCGGCGGAAGAAGAAAAACAGCAGAAAGCTCAGGGCAAGTCCCCACACCGGCGGCAGGCGCCGGAGCGCCTTCTCCAGCGGGACCGTCACCAGGATGGCGCAGCCCATGAAGTTCAAAATGCCGAACCAGATGGCCTCCTCCGGCACGGCGAGAAGGGTCACCCCGGTGATAAGAAAGCCCAGCAGATTCAGCAGCAGGCCGCGCTTGAGATTGTGCCGCCTGCCCCAGTGAAAGGAGAGGCCCGCGATCAGGATGAAGGACCAGCAGATGTACTGCTGCCAGAGATGCACCTCCGGCCGCAGATGCCAGCGGGGCTCCCGGCCGAAGACCACGTTCACGTCGTAGAGAAAGTGCATGCCCAGCATGTTCAGCAGCGCCAGCCCCCGCAGGGCGTCGATCAGATGCCAGCGTTTCGCCTTCGTGTGCACGCACCTTCCCTTCCTCTCGCCCGCAGGGCGTTAAAACTCCATGGTGTGCGGCGCCGTGTCCGCGTCGTGGCTGCAGAAAATGCCCGCACAGCCCGGGTCCCGTTCCATTTCGGCCAGCCATTGAAGGCTTTTGCGCTGGAAGTTTTCGTCAAAGCCGAAGCCGGGCAGGCTGCCCTCCCGCCAGTTTTGGGGGGAGAAAGCGGCGTCTGCCGCGAGGATCACAAAGCGCCCGCCGTGTCTCAGAATCACCGCCGCCTGCCCGTCGGTGTGGCCGGGGACGTTTACCAGCTGCACGCTCTCATCCCCGAACAGATCGATGGCCCAGCGGTTGGGCCCCAGGGGCGAGCCCCGGTAAAACAGCCGTTCGATGGGCGCGTCTCTCCAAAGCTGCCAGGGCTGACGGGCCTTGTACACCGTGCGGCAGGCCCAGAAATACTCGTCCTCCGGCAGCACGATGCGCTTTGCGCCGGCAAGCTCCTTCAGGCCCGCCACGTGGTCGGGATCCAGATGGGTCAGGATCACGCAGTCGAGGTCCTCCGGCCGGAGGCCCATGACCATGAGCTGCTCCCGGGCGGTCTGGCCAGCGGAGACGGAGGGATGATAGAAGGCCGCCAGGTGCTTTGGCAGCAGGCGGGAGACCGCCTTCTCGTCATAGACGCCCGCGGGGCTGATTTCCCGGGGCCAGCCGGTGTCCACCAGCAGCAGACCGCGGGGGTGCTCCACAAGATAGCAGCAGACCGGCAGCTCGATGCGGTCCTTGTCCGGCGCAAGCAGCTGCCTTGCGGTATTGCGCAGGCTGACCCCGCCGCCGAAAGGCACGCTCTCGGACACGCGGATGGTCCCGCAGCGCAGGATGTGCAGGTTCATGGCATTTCTCCTTGGAGGGGTTGAACGAAACACGGCTGCCTTGCGGCAGCCGGTTTTGTGCTTCTCAGCGTTTCCGCTTCCACACGCTGGGGGCGAAGAGGAAGAGCACGGGGAAGATCTCCAGCCTGCCCAGCAGCATCTCCAGCGAGAGCACCAGCTTGGAAAGATCGGAGAAAAAGGCATAGTTACCGTTGGGGCCTACGGCGCCGAGACCCGGGCCGATGTTGGAGATGCAGGCCAAAGAGGCTGTAAAGTTCGTAACCAGATCCCTGCCGTCCAGCGTCAGTACCAGCACCGATAGGAAGGTGATGAACAGGTACACCTGGAAAAAGACCAGCACGCTGTGCACGGTCTGGTCGCTGACGGCCTTGCCCTCAAACCAGATGCGCTTGACCCGGGTGGGCAGAATCAGCTGCTTGAGTTCGTGCAGATAGGACTTGAACAGGATGATGATGCGGGAGACCTTGAGGCCGCCGCCGGTGGAGCCGGCGCAGCCGCCGACGAACATCAGCAGCACCAGGATCCAGCGGGACAGCTCCGGCCAGAGGTTGAAGTCCGCGGTGGAAAAGCCGGTGGTGGAGATGATGGTGGTCACCTGGAAGTAGGCGTAGCGCAGACCCAGGGCAAAGCCCCCCACCTTGGAGGCGATGTTGCCGGCGATGACCAGCACCGAGACCGCAATGATCCCCAGGTAGACCCGCAGCTCCTCGCTCTTGAACACCGCCAGGCCCTGGCCCATGAGGATCAGGTAGTAGAGGTTGAAGTTGCAGCCGAAGAGCATCATGAAGGTGGCGATCACCACGTCGATGTAGGTGCTGTTGAAAGCGCCCACGCTGGCGGCCCGGGTGGAAAAGCCGCCGGTGCCCGCCGTGGCGAAAGCGTGCAGCATTGCCTCATAGAGGCTCATGCCGCCGAAGAGCAGCAGGACTGTTTCCATCGCCGTCAGAATGAAGTAGATCATGTACAGGATGCGCGCGGTTTTCCTCGCCCGGGGGACCAGCTTGCTGACCTCGGGTCCAGGCACCTCCGCCCGCATGATGTGGATGTAGTGGTCGCCGGAGATGGGAAGAATCGCGGCGATGAAGACCAGAACGCCCATGCCGCCCACCCAGTGGGTGAAGAGCCGCCAGAACGCGCAGCCCCGGCCCATCAGCTCCACGTTCTCCAGAATGCTGGCGCCGGTGGTGGTGAAGCCCGAGATGGTCTCAAACAGCGCGTCGATGTAATGGGGGATGTCCCCGGAGAAGACGAAGGGAAGCGCGCCGAAGGCAGACATGGAAATCCAGGACAGGCCCACGGTCACAAAGCCCTCCCGGGCAAAGAAGTCGCCGCTGCGGGGCTTGATCAGGTTCAGCCCGCCGCCCAGAGCCAGCAGCGGCAGGATCGTATACAGGAAGGGCAGGGCCGATTCGTGATAGATCAGCGCGGCGCCCGTGGGCAGAAGCAGCAGCAGCGCCTCGGCCAGCAAAACCTTCCCCAGAATGTTGCAGACAATCCGGTAATTCATCTTCAGCCCTACCTCGCCAGTATGTCGTCCAGGTCGAGAATGCTGTGCCCGGCCGTGATGACGACGGCCTTGTCCCCGGGGTTGAGGACGGTTTTGCCGTCGGGAGTAAAGCTCTTGCCGCCGCGCACCACCGCGGCCAGCAGCACGCCGGGCTTGAGCTTGAGCTCCGTCAGCGTCTTGCCGGCGCAGGCCGCCTTGCTGCCCACCACGAATTCCGTGGCGGTCACCTTCTGGTTGCCCAGGTCGTACAGCGCCTCAATGGTGGACTTGTCCGAGGCGTGGGCAAGGCCGCGGACGTAGCCCTCGATCCGCTCGGCCACCAGGTTCTTGGGGGACAGGGTGGTGTCTGGAAAGACGTCGTGGAGGAAGGAGATGAACTTGTCGTTGTTGACCTTGGAGACCACCTTCTCCACACCGGCCTTGTCGGCGTACATGCTGAGGATGATGTTGTCCTCGTCAAAGTTGGTCAGGGCCACGAAGCCGTCGGCCTCGGACAGGCCGCTCTGGGCCAGGATCGTGGTGTCCGCTCCGTCTGCGCAGATGATATCCGTCTGCTTGAGCTTTTCCGCCAGCTCCTGGCAGCGGGCCATGTCCTTCTCAATGATGGTCACCCGCACGCCGGTGCTCTCCAGAAAGAGGGTCAGATGCTCGGCGATGCGGCTGCCGCCCAGCAGGATCACGTTTTTCACCGGCTTCTGGTAGGAGCCGGAGGAGATGAAGAACTTGCGCAGCGCCCTGGGGGGCGCGGTGACGGAGATGCGGTCGCCGGTGCGGAGGACGAAGCGGCCGTCGGGAATGCGCACGTCTCCGTCCCGCTCGGCGCAGCAGACCAGCACCTTCTGGCCGAAAACGGAGGCGAGACGGGAGAGCTCGATGCCGTTCAAACGGCTGTTCTCCCCAATGCGGAAGGTGACGATCTCCAGCTCGCAGTCGGGGAAGGAGTCCACCTGGGTGGCAGCGGGAAACTGCAGCACCCGGGAGATCTCCTCCGCCGTCACATGGTCTGGGTTGATGGCCAGACTCAGCTTCATGATGCTGCGCAGGCTGTCCACGTTTTCCCAGTATTCTTGGTTGCGCAGGCGCACGATGGTGTGCCTGGCGCCCATCTGCCGGGCAAACTGGCAGGCCAGCAGATTGGCCTCGTCATTGCCGGAGGCGGCGATGAAGACGTCGGCCTCCCCAACCTCGGCCTCCTTGAGCACGCTGGGCGCGGCGCAGTTGCCCACGCAGCCCATGACGTCCATGGCGTTGGCCGCGGCGTCGAGACGGTCGCGCCGTTCGTCGATGAGGGTGATGTCGTGTCCTTCCCGGCAGAGGCGTTCAGCGATGGTAAAGCCCACCTTGCCGGCGCCCGCGATGACAATATTCATGGCAGCCTCCCGCGTTGAAAAAATAACCAGCTGTTATTGTAGCATATTTATACGGCACACGCAAGGATTTCCCTAAGGGAAAACCGGGGCAGGGGTGGACATGCTTTTTCACACTTTCTCTTTGCAGCGGGCAAAAACTGTGGTATATTGATTCCAACGCACATTTGCAGGAGGCAATCCCATGGGCAAGAGCAGCATCCGCGAGCAGCAGATCACACGCACCAGTATCATCGGCATC
>JBGUNL010000120.1:0-8481 GCA_045117295.1 Candidatus Limivicinus sp. | reverse complement strand
CATGCGCTGGAACTGACGGATGGTGGTGGAGACCATGGCGCGGTAGTGCCAGGCGGAGGCCTTCATGGCCTCGCCGCGCATACCCTCGAGGCCGCGGTCGAACCAGTGCAGCACGGGCAGGTAGGTCTGGCCCACCCAGCGGTAGCGCCATACGCCCTTGGCGAAGTTGACGAGTCCGCCCATCACCATGACGTCCTTGACCATGAAGATGTAGTTGTACAGCCAGATCATGTAGAAGTAGTACATGGTGTCCTTGACACCGCGCCACTCTCTGTGCTTGTACAGGTGGGTCTTGTCCTCGTGGAGCTCGCCCAGACGGCGGCCGCCCTCTTCGGCGGTATGGGGCTTGCCGTACCAGAAGTCTTTCAGTGCCTTGGTCATTTTTTTCTTAGCCATCTTATTTGCCCTCCTGGATCTTCTTGATCTCAACGCTCTCTACGAAGGCCTGGAAACGGGTGCGCAGCTGGCCGGAGGCGGTGTTGATGTACTCCTTCTCGATGGAGCAGACGGGCAGGCCGAAGTCGCGCTTGAGGATGACGGTGTCGATGACGCGCTCGTAGCTCCAGTACTCGCAGAACTTGTTGGAGGCGATGATGACGCCGTCGGCGTGGTACTCCCTGGCCAGATCCGCGATTCTCTTCTTTCTGGCGCGCATCTCGTCCTGGGGCATGAAGCGCGGGCAGTTGGAGGTGGCGAGATAGTGCTTGGCGATGGCGTAAACGGGATCCACGCCCTCGGGCAGATCGATGAGCTGCCTCGACTCCATGGAGCCGTAGCAGTAGCGGTCGCAGACGACGCGGGCGCCGCAGCCCTCAATGAGTTTGGTGAAGTCGGGATCGTCGTTCTCGGAGCCGGCCAGCAGCACCTTGCAGCGGAACTCCTTCTTCAGGTCGGGCTCGCGGGTCTTGAGCTCCTCGGCGGTCTCGCGCAGGTAGGGCAGGATCAGGTACTTGGGACATGCCAGGCTAACCAGCTGGATCACGTGGAACTCATAGCCGGTGATGGTGGGATTGTCCAGCTTGCGGTAGTCGCCGATCTCCCGGATGAGGCGGGAGACCTCGTTCTGCTGCTCCACGGCCTTGCGGATGGCCTCGTCGGAGATGTCGATGCCGAAGCGGTCATGCAGGGGCTGCAGCACGTGGGCGCGCAGCTGGGTGGCAAAGTGCTCGTAGGAAATCTCGTTGTTCTTGAAGGGGACGTCGGTGAACTCGCAGAAGAAGTCGTCGTTGTCGATGATGCGCATATCGTCGACGGAATCCAGGTGCTTCTGCTGCAGGTGCTCCTGGAAGCGGCAGGTGGCGGTGCAGGTCTCGGTGGCCATCTGGGCGTCGAGGAAGTTGTAGCCGCCCTCCAGGGCGCGCTCCATCAGGCTTCTCGCGTAGTGGCACACGCGTGCGGACATGTAGTAGGTTGCGATGTCGGGGGACGTGCAGCGGGGCGCTCTCAGTCTCACGGAGAAGCAGCCGGGCAGATCGAGAAGCACTTCAGGCATGAAATAACAGGTGTAGCCCACCGCGCGCAGACCGTCTTTCTTGGCCTGCTGGACCAGCTCGTTATTGGCTTCCTGAAGCAGATTCTCAAAGTAGATCAGATGCTTGAGATCTTTCACAAGATAACCCTCCAAAAAAAGTTTCCGGTGACATTTGGGCGCAAAAAGGACAGATGCGCCCATGCTCGTAGGGACATTTTAACAAAGCGTTAACGAATTGTCAATTCTCATTTTGTCGAAATTGTAAAGGGAATCCGGCACTTTTGCTCTTTTTTTATACATTTTGACGGTTTTTGTCTAAACATTCCATCCCCTTCCGCCAAGCAAAACGGGAGGGCTTTCCGCCCTCCCGTGTGATATCTTTTCGCCTTACCCGTTCTCCGTCTGCAGCGCCGCAAGGCCCGCCTCGATCTCCGCCCGGGTGAACGAGGCCCGGCCCATGATCATCTCGGGTCTGCCGCCGCCCCGGCCGCCGATGGCGGCGTTGACGGCCCGACCCGCTTTCCGCAGGTCCAGCGTGCGGCTGCCGATGACGTAGCGCCAGCCGCTCTCGTCGTCGCCGCAGAACACCGCGGCGAGAACCCCGGCCTTTTCCATCAGCAGATTGACCAGCTCCCGCTGGGCGATCTCGTCCAGCAGCTCGTCGAAGACCAGCAGAGTCTCCCCGGTCCCCGCCTCCTCTGCCAGGCGCCGGATCAGTGCCAGGGACAGGGCGTCACAGCGCTCCTTCAGGCTCTGCTCCTGCTGCAGCACGCGCTGCACCGCCTGGGAGACCTCTCCCCTCTTGGCGCTGAGCAGCCGGGAGATCTCCGTGACGCTCTCCTGTCTGGCCCGCGCCTCGTCCAGGGCGTCCATGCCGCAGACCAGGGTCACGCGCACGCCGCCCCGGTGCCGCTGGCAGTCCAGCAGCTTGATGAGGCCGATCTCCCCGGTAAAGGAGACGTGGGGCGCGCAGCAGGCGCAGCGGTCGATGTCCCCGATCTGCACGATGCGCACGTTCTCGGTCAGCTCCAGCTTGCTGCGGTATTCCATCCCCGCCAGCTCCTCCGGTGCGGGCAGCCAGGCCTTCACGGGCAGATTCTCCCGCACCACGGCGTTGGCCATGGTCTCGATCTCCGTGAGCTGCCGCCAGTCCAGCTCCCCGGAAAAGTCGATGGTCATGCAGTCGGCCCCCATGTGAAAGCCCACGTTGTCGTAGCCGTATTCCCGGTGCACCAGCCCTGAGACAACGTGCTCGCCGGAGTGGTTCTGCATGCGCCGCCGGCGCTGCTCAAAGTCCAGCTCGCCCTTCACCTCTGCGCCCACGGGCAGGGGGCCGTCGGTCAGGTGCAGGATCACCCCGGCCTTTTCCTGCACGTCCAGCACGCGCGTATCTCCCAGTCTGCCCGTGTCGGCGGACTGGCCGCCGCCCTCGGGGAAGAAGGCGGTGCGGTCCAGGGTCACGGCATAGCCCGTTTTGGTCTGCTCGCAGGCCAGCACCGTCGCCTCAAAGGCTGCCAGATGGCTGTCCGCGTAATAGAGCTTCTCGGTCATGTGACGTTTCTCCTTCTACAGGCGGATTGCCACGCCCGTGACTTCGGTCACTGGTTCGCCATGACGGGGAAATCCAGTCCCAAACCGTCATTGCGAGCCAGTGCGCACACTGGCGTGGCAATCCGTTTTTTCTTTAATACAGCACCCGCACCCGCAGCACGTCCTTCATGGCGCGGATGGAGGAGGCGGTCTCCTCGCCGATCTTCTCCCCCAGGTCCACGATGGTGTAGGCGTAGGCGCCCCGGGGCTTGTTGATCATGTGCTCGACGTTGATGTCCTTGGCGCTGATGAAGTCCAGGATCCGGGTGATCATGCGCGGCACGTTCCGGTGCAGCACGCACAGTCTGCACACGCCCATGCGGGAGAGGGTGGCGTCGGGCAGGTTCACGGAGTTCTTGATGTTGCCGTTGAGCAGGTAGTCGTAGAGCTCCCGGGCGGCCATCTCGGCGCAGCGGTCCTCGCTCTCGGGGGTGCAGGCGCCCAGATGGGGCATGGCGATGACGTTGGGTGCCCGGAGGATGACCTGGTTGGGGAAGTCGGTGACGTACTTTGCCACCCGGCCGCAGTCCAGGGCGCGGGTCATGGCCTCGTCGTCCACCACCTCGGCCCGGGATTCGTTGACGATGCGCACGCCCTTTTTCATCTTGGCGAATGCCTCGTCGTTCAGCATGTGGTGGGTCTTCTCGTTGTAGGGGACGTTGATGCTGATATAGTCGCAGTTTTCATAGATGGTGTCCACATCCTCGGCCCGCAGCACCTCCCGGGAGAGGCGCCAGGCCGCGTCCACGGACATGAAGGGGTCGTAGCCGTAGACCTGCATGCCCAGCTCCAGGGCGATATTGGCCACCAGAGAGCCCACCGCGCCCAGGCCCAGCACGCCCAGGGTCTTGCCCAGCAGCTCGGGCCCCGCGAAGGAGACCTTCCCCTTCTCCACCAGCTTGGGGATCTCGTCCCCCCGGTCGGCGATGGAGCGGACCCAGTCGATGGAGCCGATCATGTCCCGCGAGGCCATGACCAGGGCGGCGATCTCCTGCTCCTTGACGGCCTCGGCGTTGGCGCCGGGGCTGTTGAAGACCACGATGCCCTTTTCGGCGCAGTCCTCGATGGGGATGTTGTTGAAGCCAGCGCCGGCCCTTGCGATGGCCAGCAGCTCGGGGTTGAATTCCTTGCCGTGCAGATCGGCGCTGCGGATCAGCAGGCCGTCGGGCGCCTCCACATCCGGGCCCACCTGGCAGCCCCGCTTTTCCAGGGCGCCGGTGCCGTGCTCGGAGATGCTGTTCATGGTCTTGATCTTAAACATGGTGTGCTTCAAACTCCTTCATATAGGCAAGCAGGGCCTTCGCGCCCTCCACGGGCACGGCGTTGTACAGGGAAGCGCGGATGCCGCCCGTCAGCTTGTGGCCCTTGAGATTGACAAGTCCCCGTTCGGCGGCGCCCTTGACAAACGCTGCGTCCAGGGCGTCATCCCCGGTGCGGAAGGTGACGTTCATCCAGCTTCTGGCCTCGGGTCTGGCGTGGGCCTTGAAGAGGCGGCTCTCGTCCAGAAAGTCGTAGATCATCCCGGCCTTCTCCCGCTTGCGCTGCTCCATGGCCTCGATGCCGCCCTGGGCGATGACCCAGTCCAGCGTCAGGCCCAGCATGTAGATGCACCAGCAGGGCGGGGTGTTGAGCAGGGAATCGGTCTCGATCATGGTCTTGTAGCTGAGGATCTTCGGCGTGATGGGTTCTTCCCGGCCCGCGAGACGCTTGTCCACGATCACCACCGTCAGTCCCGCCGGGGCCATGTTCTTCTGGGCCCCCGCGTAGATGAGCCCGAATTTCGACACGTCCACCTTCCGCGACAGGATGTCGGAGGACATGTCGCACACCAGCGGCGCTTTGGTCTCGGGCACATAGTGCCACTCGGTGCCGAAGATGGTGTTGTTGGCGCAGTAATAGAAATACTTCGCGTCCTCGCTGAGCTGCAGCTCCTCCTGGGCGGGGATGCGGTCGTGGCCGGTGGCGGCGGTGCTGGCCGCGATGCGCACCGTGCCGTACTTTTCCGCCTCCTGGGCGGCCTTGCCGGAGAAGTTGCCGGTCACGGCGTAGTCCGCCGCGCCCCCCTCCATGAGGTTCATGGGGATGGCGGCAAACTGGGTGGTGGCGCCGCCCTGCAGCAGCAGGATCTCATGGGTGGCCGGCACCTGCATCAGGGTCCTGAGCTTTTCCTTGGCCCCGTCGAAGACCTCCTGAAACAGCGGACTTCGATGGCTGATCTCCATCACGGACATGCCGCTGCCCTTGAAATTCAGCATCTCGGCCGCCGCGGTTTTCAGCGCGCTCTCGGGCATGGCGGAGGGCCCCGCCGCGAAATTGTAAACCCGCTTGTCTGCCATCGAAATCAACTCCTTTTTCCGCTATTTTACTATCCCTGACAGGCTTCGTCAATTATGGAACTTCCACCAAAAAACCGAGCAGACCGTCGTTTTCTACGGCAGAGATTGCCACATCCCGAAGCTGCCCCCGCAGGCCTGTCCCCGGCACGGTGACGGGCATGTAGGTGTCGCTGTGGCCGGTGCAGAAGCCCGCGTCCTCGGTCTCGAACAGCACCGGCAGGGTCAGTCCCACGCAGCCCTCCCGGTAGGCGCGGCGCAGCTTTTCCATCACCGCCTGGGCCTCGCGGGCCCGGCGCTCCTTGACGGCCCGGGTGCACTGGCCGGGCATCTTGTCCGCCGGGGTGCCGGGGCGGCGGGAGTAGGGGAAGATGTGCAGGTCGGCAAAGCCGCACTTTTCGAGAAACGCCAGGGTCTCGGCCTGATCCTGCTCCGTCTCCCCGGGAAAGCCCGTGATGAGATCCCCCGTCAGGGCACAGCCGGGAAAGGATGTGCGCAGCAGCTCCGTCTTTTCAAAGAAGGTCCGGGTGTCGTACTTGCGGTTCATGGCCTTGAGCGTCCGGTCGCAGCCGGACTGGAGGGAGAGATGGAAGTGGCGGCAGACTCTGCCCGTGGCGGCAAGGCGGCGGCAGAAGTCCTCGGTGATCACCGTGGGCTCCAGGGAGCTGAGACGGATGCGCAGCTCCGGCCCCGCCGCCGCCACGGTCTCGATCACGTCGGCAAGCCCGGGCCTGCCCGGCAGATCCACCCCGTAGGAGGCCACCTCGATGCCGGTGAGCACGATCTCCCGGAAGCCCTCGGCGGCGAGCCGCCTCGTCTCCTCCGCGGCATCAGCCAGCGGCAGGGAGCGCAGCCGCCCCCTGGTGTAGGGGATGATGCAGTAGGTGCAGAAGTTGACGCAGCCGTCCTGGATCTTCAGCATGGCCCGGGTGCGGTGCTCGGCGGCCCCGGCGGGCAGGCGCTCGAAGACAAGGCGCTCAAAGGGCTTGTCGATCTCCACCCGTTTGACCCTGTCGGCGTACGCCTGCTCGATGGCGTCCACCAGTTTTTCCCGCTCCGCCGCGCCGAAAATGACGTCGGCCCCGATGGCCGCCGCCTCCTCCGGCTCGATCTGGGAGTAGCAGCCGCAGACGGCCAGCAGCGCGCCGGGGTTCTCGTCCCGGAGCCTGCGGATCACCTGGCGGGACTTGCGCCCGCTCTCGGCGGTGACGGCGCAGGTGTTGACGATCACGGCGTCCGCGGTCTCCCCGGGGACGGCCCGCTCGTGGCCCCGCTCCATCAGAAAAGTCTCCATGGCCTGGGTCTCATACTGGTTGACCTTGCAGCCGAGAGTGGATATAATATACTTCATCTTCAAACTCCTATCTATATAAGGAAGGGTACCCCCCATGGAACACTATCTGGACAATTCCGCCACCACCCGGGTCTGCCCCGAGGCGGCGGAGGCCGCGCTCCGCGCCATGACGGAGACTTACGGCAACCCCAGCTCCACCTACACCAAGGGCCGCGAGGCCAAAGCGCTGCTGGACCTCTCCCGCAGGCAGGTGGCCGACGCGCTGGGCTGCCAGCCGGGGGAGCTGATCTTCACCTCCTGCGGCTCCGAGAGCGACAACTGGGCCATTCTCTCCGGGGCGGAGGCCATGCGCCGCAAGGGCAGGCACGTGATCACCTCTCTCGTGGAGCACGACGCCGTGCGCAAGAGCGCGGAGGAGCTGGCCGCCCGGGGCTATGAGATCACGACTCTCAAGCCCGACCGCACCGGGGCCATCCCCCCGGAGGCGGTAAAAGAGGCCCTCCGCCCTGATACTATACTCGTTTCTTTGATGCTGGTCAACAACGAAACCGGCGCCGTGACGGACATTTCCGCCGTCTCCAAAGTCCTGAAGGACGCGGGCAGCGCCGCTCTGCTCCACTGTGACGCGGTGCAGGCCTTCTGCAAAATCCCCTTCACCGCAAAGTCCCTGGGGGCGGACATGATCAGCGTCAGCGGCCACAAGATCCACGCCCCCAAGGGCATCGGCGCCCTGTATGTCAAAAAGGGTCTGCGGCTCAAGCCCTACATTCTGGGCGGCAGTCAGGAGGAGGGGCGCCGCGCCGGCACCGAGGCCGTGCCCCAGATCGCCGCCTTCGGGGCGGCTGCGCAGCTTGCGAAAGCGCATCTCGCGGAGAACATGGAACACATGGCCGCGCTGAAGGCCCGGACGCTGGACACCCTGCGCGAGACCGTCCCGGAGCTGACCTGGATTGACACCGCCGCCCCTCACATTCTCTCCGTCTCCCTGCCCGGTTGGCGCAGCGAGGTGCTGATGAACTTCCTGGAGGCGAAGGAGATCTATGTCTCCCGCAGCTCCGCCTGCAAGAAGGGCGCCCGCAGCCACGTGCTCGAGGCGATCGGCATGGATCCGAAGAGCATCGACGGGGCCCTGCGCATCGGCTTCTGCCGTTATAACACCGCAGACGACGCGGACGCCCTCTGCGCCGCGCTCAAAGAGGCCCGGGACACCCTGGCCCACCGCTGAAAAGGAAGGACAAAGCGCATGAATTCCAGAATCGAAATCATCCAGGGCGACATCACCAAACAGTCTGTCGACGCCATCGTCAACGCCGCCAACACCAGTCTGCTGGGGGGCGGCGGGGTGGACGGCGCCATCCACCGGGCCGCTGGCCCCGAGCTGCTGGCCGAGTGCCGCACCCTCCACGGCTGCCGCACCGGCGAGGCCAAGATCACCAAGGGCTACCGCCTGCCGGCAAAGTTTGTCATCCACACCCCCGGCCCCGTCTGGCACGGCGGCGGTCAGAACGAAGACGCGCTGCTGGCCTCCTGCTACCGCAGCTGTCTGACCCTGGCGGCGGAACACGGCCTCAGGACCGTGGACTTCCCCTCCATCTCCACCGGGGTCTACCGCTTCCCGCTGGACCGGGCCGCCGGCATTGCCATCGGCACCATCGCCGCCTTCCTCCGGGAGCACCCGGAGATCGAGCGGGTGCGCATGGTCTGCTTTGACGCGAAAACCCGCGGCTTCTACGAGGCCGCCCTCCGCCGGCTGGAGGCGCAGGCATGAGGCGGGGCGGCATCCGGCTGCAGTA
>JBGUNL010000119.1:0-6580 GCA_045117295.1 Candidatus Limivicinus sp. | reverse complement strand
GTAGCCCCGGCGGATGAGAACGCTGTCCTTGACGGGGCCGGGGATGTTCATGCAAAAGGAGATCAGCGGGCGGGAAGTCTCACGCAGCAGTTCCCGCTGTCGGAAGGCCCGGTGCTCCCGGGCGTCCAGCATCTCCTGCAGGGTGATCTCTCTCATGCCGCGCCCTCAGTAGTGCCGGGGATCCGGCATGGCGCGGATGGCGGCGATCACAGGGGCCGCCTCTTCGCTCATGAAATAGTCGTAGGTGGTTTCGGGCAACAGCTGCCGGTAGTCTTCCAGCCTGCCGTCGTGGATGGCCTGGCGCACGGTGCTGGCGCTGACGGTCTCGCCCTCAGATTGAAGCCGGGGGATCTCCCGGAAGGAAAGGCCCATCCGGGGCAGCAGCTCCGCCATGGTCTGGTTGTACAGGGCGGTGACGTGGCTGCTCTTCTCCTCGCCCACATAGCGGGCGGAGAGGTTCAGGGCGGCGGCGATCTTTTCAAACACCGCCAGATCCAGCCGGGCATGGGCCAGAATGGCGTCGTCCTCGTCCCGGAGGAAGTAACTGGGGAAGGTGGCGGAGGAGATGATATAGGGGCCGGACTCATGAAAGATCACGTTCTCGAGATCGGCCACGCCCGCCTGCACCAGCCGCTTGCGCACGGCAAAGGGGATGGGGCCCGCCTCCTCGCTGAGGAGAAAGAGATGGACAAAGTCGTTCTCCCGCGCCGCGGTCTCGATCAGATAGCGGTGGCCCAGGGTGAAGGGGTTGGCGTTCATCACCACGGCGGCGCATTTGCCGTCCCGCCGGGTTTTCTCCAGAGAGCGGAGATAGCGTGCAAAGCCGTCCCGCCGGTTTTCCAGAAAGACCAGCGAGCCGTCCACCCGGGCGATCTCATAGAAGCCCAGGTCCTTGAAGATCCGCTCGTTTTTGACCTTGGTGTATAAGAAAACATGGCTGTTGCCCAGGTTGACCTGGCGCTCCATCAGGTGGCTGACCACCTGGTTCATCAGACCTTCGCCCCGGTGATCCGAGGAGACGGCCAGACAGCGGAGCGTGTTGTGGAAGCTGCTGCCGCAGGCGATGAGCTCGCCGTCGTCAAAGACGCCGCAGCTGTAGTCCAGATTCCGGTCACGGCGGATGCCCTCCTGCTCGAGGAGCGTGTCCATCTGCGCCTGGGTCCTTGTATCCCGCGGGGAGATTTCGCTCAGGGAAACGGCCATGGGTATTACCTCACTGAGAAAGAATAGGGTTCTGCCCCCCGCCGGGAAACCCGGCGGAGGGCGCAGAGAATCTTACATGATGCCGACCACCATGGCGAAGAGCATGCACAGAATGGAGAAAACCCAGACGTACAGGAAGCTCGCCTTGATGTGGTCTTTGATGTCGATATCGGCAAGGCCGATGCCGAGCAGGGTTGCGGGAACCATGGGGGAGATGAAGGTGGCGCAGTTGCGGCAGACGACCATGGCCACGGCGATGGGAAGGGCGTTGACGCCGAAGGCCTGACCGATGCCGATGACCACGGGCAGCATGCCGTAGAAGTAGGAGTCGGTATCGAAGGCCAGGGCCAGAGGCACGGACAGAACGCCGATGACCAGGGGCAGGGAGCGGCCGAGAGCCTCAGGCAGGAAGCCGGCGACCATGTTGGCCAGGCAGCGGACCACGGAGGGCAGCGCGTCGGCGGGCAGCTCCATGGTCTTGGCGGAGATGACCTTGCCGTCGGCGCCCATGCTGGAGGTGAGGATGCCCATGAGGACGGCGGCGCCCATCAGGGTGGAGCACATCATCAGAGCGGGACCTGCATGGAGGTTGATGATCTTCTTGTGCATCTTGGCAGTGAAGCCGTAGTTGACGAAGAGAGCGACGGCGACACCGATCATGAAGGGGAAGTAGCTGGGGAACACGTCCCAGATGAGCATGGCGATGATGGCGATGGTCAGGAAGACGTTGAACAGGAAGAGCTTGGGACGGGCCAGCTCGTTCTCCTCGGCGGCGGCAGCGGCAGTCTCCTGCAGCTCCACGTTGCCCTCGATCTCAGCGAGCTTGCCGTGCAGGCCGGCGCCGCGGTGCTTCTCCTGCCAGCCGGCGAAAGCCGCGTGGGCGATGGCCAGAACGATGCCGAAGATCTGGATGGGGAGAATGGTTTTCCACAGCTCGCCGGCCTCGATGCCGAGGACGGAGGCGGCGCGCATGGTGGGGCCGGCCCAGGGCATCAGGTTCAGGACACCCATGGACAGAACCGCGATGCGCAGCAGGGTGGTGGGACGCATATGCATCCGCTTGTAGACGGGCAGCATGGCGGGCACCACGATGCAGAAGGTGGAGGCGCCGCCGCCGTCCAGATGGCCGACGAGGGCGATGATGCAGGTGACCAGGGCAACGCCCATGACGCTGTCACCCACTAGGGTCATGAGCTTGCCGATGATGACGTCGAACATGCCGGCGTCGGTCATGATGCCGAAGTACAGCACGCTGAAGACGAACAGGGCGGCGGTGGGGCCGGTGCTGTTGAAGCCGGCCTTGATCATGGCGGCGATGTCGTCAAAGCTGTGGCGGCCGGCAATCACCAGAATCAGCGCCAGGATCGTGGGCCACACGATGAAGGCGATGGCGGGCTGGGTCTTGCTCTTGAACAGGGTGACGACGATGGCGATGATGGTCAACAGACCAAGAATGCCAACCAGAGTTTCACTCATTTGAATACCTCTCTCTTCTCAAATTTTGAATGTGGCGGCGCGGTTTATCAAATCAGCCCTCCAGGGTGTAGGGCTTGATCTTGCGGATGACGTCCAGGATGGTGCCGTCTCTGGCCTCCAGCACGGCGACGACCTCGTCCTCCCACTGCAGATCGTCGGGGCGGCCCACCAGGGAGTAGGCCTTCTCCTTGAGCTCTTCAATGGGAACATGCTTGATGCCGGCCTTGTCCAGGCACTCGATCAGATCGGGGCGCAGGGGGTTGACGGCGATGCCGTAGTCGGTGACCAGCACGTCCACGCAGTCGCCCGGGGTGGTGACGGTGACCACATGCTCGCAGACGGTGGCCATGCGGCCGCGGATCAGCGGGGTGACGATGATGCAGCACTTGCTGCCCGCCGCGGTGTCGGGGTGGCCGCCGGGGGCGCCGCGCAGCACGCCGTCGGAGCCGGTGAGGACGTTGACGTTAAAGCCGGTGTCGATCTCCAGGGCAGCCAGCACCACAAAGTCCAGCTTGTTGACGAAGGCGCCCTTGTTGGCGGGGTTGGCGTACTGGGAGGCGGACATCTCAAAGTGGTTGGGGGTCTGGTTGATGGAGTTGACGGCGTCCAGGTCGAAGTCCTGCACGTCGATGACCTTGCCGACCTTGCCCTTTTTGAGCATCTCCACCATGGGTCCGCAGATGCCGCCGATGGCCCAGCCCATCTTGATGCCGCGCTCGTCCATGTACTTCTCCAGGAAGAGGTTGGCCGCCAGCGACGGGCCGCCCACGCCGGTCTGGAAGGAGAAGCCCTCCTTGAAGTACGGGGTGGCGGCGATGACCTTGGCCACGTTCTCGGCCATCATCAGATCCCGGGGGTTCTGGCTGATGCGGGCGGCGGCGGAGGCGATCTTCTTGGGGTTGCCGATGGAGTCGACCACCACCACGGCGTCCACGTCGATGGCCTCCACGGAGGCGGGCATGTTGGGGAAGTCCACCAGGCAGTCGGTGACCACCACCACGTGGTCGGCGTATTTCGCGTCGGTCATGGCGTAGCCCATGGAGCCGCAGTTGGACTTGCCGCCGATGCCGCGGCAGTTGCCCACGCAGTCGCTGGTGGGGGCGGCCACAAAGGCGATGTCGATGTGCACCTCGCCGGCCTCAATGGCGCGGGGACGGCCGCCGTGGCTGCGGATGATGGCGCGGGTCTTCAGCTTGCCGGCGGAGACCACCTCGCCCATCCGACCGCGGATGCCGCTGGTCTGGATGCCGACGACCTTGCCCTGCTCGATGTAATCGGCGATGGGGTCGTGGGCGTTGCCCAGGGAGGAGGCCGCAATGGTCAGATCCTCCAGGCCCAGCTCCTCGATGGCGGCCTTCATGACCATGTTGACCACATAGTCGCCGTCCCGCAGATGGTGGTGGAAGGAGAAGGTCATGCCGCTCTTGGCGCCGCACTGCCGCAGCGCGTCCGCAATGGTCTCCACCAGCTTGCTCTCCTGGGGCTTTTCATAGCGGCGGGTGCGCGGGGCGGCCTTCTGGACGTACTTGCCGTCCATGTAGTTCTTGCCCTGATAGACTTCCTTGCCGTTTTCCAGCAGGAAATCGGGAATCTCTCTGCCTACTGCGTTTTTCATACCAGATCTCCCTCCCAAAGGCCGCAGGCGCGGGCCAGCTTCAAGGTTCTCTCAGCGCCGGGAATAAAGGCGATGTCGATCATCTTGCCGTCGACGGTGAAGACGCCGACGCCCGCGGCGCTCTGCTCGCGGTAGGCGCGGACGATCTTCTCGGCCTGGCGGATCTCCTTCTCGGTGGGCGCGAAGACCTCGTGCACAAAGCGGATCTGCTTGGGGTTGATGAGGCTCTTGCCGTCAAAGCCCATGGCCTTGTTCTGGCGGACCTCGGCCTCAAAGCCCTCCTGGTCGTCCAGATTGGTGAAGACGGTGTCAAAGCACTGGATGCCCGCGGCGCGGGCGGCCAGCAGCATCTGGCCTCTGGCAAAGAGCATGTCCACGCCGTCGCGCTGGGGGGTGGTCTGCATGCACTTGCGGAAGTCGCCGCCGGAGATGGCCACGCCGAACATACGCTCGGAGGCGGCGCAGATCTCATAGGCGTTGAGGATGCCCTTGGGGCTCTCGAGGGCGGCCATCAGCAGGGTGCGGCCCTTCTCGACGCCGAACTCCTCCTCGGCCTCCTCCACGGCCTTCTCCACCGTGAGCACATCCTGGGCGCTCTCACACTTGGCGATGCGGATGCCGTCGGCCCCGCCCGCCACGCAGACGCGGATGTCCTCCTGCCAGTGGGGGGTGTCCAGACCGTTGATGCGGACGATGACCTCAGTGTCGCCGTAGTCGATGGTCTTCAGCGCGTGATACAGGGAGAAGCGGGCCGCGTCCTTCTGGTTCTCGGCTACCGCGTCCTCCAGGTCCAGCATGATGCTGTCGCAGCCGTAGATATAGGCGTCCTTGATCAGACCGGGCTTCTGCGCGTTCATGAACATCATGGTCCGGCGCAGGCGGAAGCGTTCGGGTTTCGGACGAGGAATCATCGCACAGCACCTCCCCAGGGAATATTCGCCTCGGAAGCGCCGCAGCTGCGGAAGACCGCGCACTCCACGCGGGCCTTGATGGTGCAGTCCAGCGCGCCCTTGTCCACCACGGACACCCGGGCATTCTCAACACCCAGGCGCTCCAGGGTCTCCAGCACGGTGGCCTTGATCTGGCGGCCGTACTGGTTCATGACGCTGCTCTCCAGCGTCAGCTCGATGCCCTCGTCGGCGGGCTCCACCATGACCTGGGCGTCGCTGGACTCCAGCGTGCCGGCCATGGCGGCTTTCAGAATCTCCATAAGCATGCCTCCTGTTACTAGTATTTGAGCGGTTTTTTGCTTAATTGAATGTTACCATCGACGGGCTTTTCGCGCAAATCTCTTTTTGCCTTTGACACTATAAGGCAAAGGTTATAAAGCTTGACTTTCATACCAAATCAATTATATAATCATAAGTGAAAACTTATGGTTTTTGGAGGATACGGCAAAAGGGAGGGAAATCGGGTGAATTTCAAGCAGGCAAGTTATATCCGCGCCATTGTGCAGGAAGGCAGCATCAGTGCCGCTGCCCGCAAACTCTATGTCAGTCAGCCCGCCCTGAGCCAGGTGGTGCGCCAGGCGGAGAGCGAATACGGCGTGCAGCTGTTCGACCGCTCGGTCTCGCCCCTGCGGCTGACCTTCGCCGGGGAGCGCTATCTGGAGGCGGCCAATCAGATCCTGGCCGCCAGCGAGCGCATGGAGAACGAGCTGCGGGAGATCCGGGAGGAGAACAGCGGTCTGCTGCGCCTGGGCATCAGCGTGCAGCGGGGCATACAGGTGCTGCCCGTGGCCATGCCATGGTTCTCCATGCAGTACCCCAAGGTCACCGTCAAGCTCACCGAGGAGGGCAGCGCCGTGCTGGAGTCTCTGGTGGAGGAGGGCGCCATCGACCTGGCCCTCGCGGCCATTGAGTCGGCCAGCCCCCGGCTGGACTACACCCTGATCGAGAAGGAGACCATCGGCATCCTGGCCGGCAAGGACGCAAGCCTCGCCCAGACCATCCCGGCCGGGACGCCCGTGACGCTGGAGAGCGCCCGGGGGGACAGCTTTGTCAGTCTGAAGACCGGGCACAGCCTGCGGGTGGTGCAGGATCGCCTCTTCCGGGAGACGGGGATTGCCCCCCAGATCCTGCTGGAGACGGACTCGCTGGAGATTGCCAAGCGGGTGGCGCTGGAGTCCGGGGCCTGCATGCTCTGCTCCGATATTTTCGTGGACGAAATGGTGCGCCGCGGCGGCGCGTTCTTTCCCCTGCGGGATTTTGAGAACCACCGGCATTTCTACGCCTGCAGCCGCAAGGGGGAGAAGCTCCCCCGCTACGCGGAGGGCTTCGTGCGGAT
>JBGUNL010000118.1:0-2557 GCA_045117295.1 Candidatus Limivicinus sp. | reverse complement strand
GTCCCCAAGGACGGCGGCGGCGTAAATCTCGGCATAGGGGTAGTCGTGGGTCGTGAGGTTCAGCTCCTTCAGGGAGCAGAGCATGCCCTCGGAGCGGACGCCCCGGAGAGAACCGCTGCGGATCTCGGAGCCGTTGGGCAGCAGCGCGCCGTCCAGGGCCACGGGGACCAGGTCGCCCTCGTGGACGTTCCAGGCGCCGGTGACGATCTGGACCGGGGCGGCCCGGCCCACGTCCAGGCTGAGGACCCACATGTGGTCCGAGTCGGGGTGGCGCTCCATCGTGAGGACGCGGCCCACGACGACGTTCTTCAGGTGGGCGGAGAGGTCCTCGGTCACCTCGACCTTGGAGCCGGAGACCGTCATGGCCTCGGCAAAGCTGCGGTCGTCCACCTCCGTCAGGGGGAGGTCAACAAACTCGCTGAGCCATTTTCTGGAAAGATTCATGCCGGCACCTCCTTAAAACTGCTCCAGGAACCGCACGTCGTTCTCGAAGATGAGACGCAGGTCCGTGATCTTGTACTCGCCCATGGCCAGGCGCTCCAGGCCCATGCCGAAGGCCCAGCCGGAGTAGACGTCCGGGTCGATGCCGCAGCCCGCCAGCACCTTCGGGTGCACCATGCCGGCGCCCAGGACCTCGATCCAGCCCTCGCCCTTGCAGGTGGGGCAGCCGCGGCCGCCGCACTTGTGGCACTGGATGTCCAGCTCACAGCTCGGCTCGGTGAAGGGGAAATGGTGCGGACGGAAGCGCGTCACCGTGCCCTTGCCGTAGATCTTCTCCACCACCAGGTTCAGCGTCGCCTTCAGGTCCGACATGGTGACGCCCTTGTCGATGACCATGCCCTCGATCTGGTGGAACATCGGAGAGTGGGTCGCGTCCACCTCGTCCTTGCGGTACACCCGCCCCGGCGCGATCATGCGGATCGGCAGAGGCCTGGTCTCCATGGCGTGGATCTGCATCGGGGAGGTCTGGGTCCGCAGGCAGATGCGGCTGTCGTCGGTGAAGTAGAAGGTGTCCGTCCACTCCCGCGAGGGGTGGCCCTCGTCAATGTTCAGCTTCGTGAAGTTGTAGTCCGAGAGCTCCACCTCCGGGCCGTCCACGATCTCAAAGCCCATGCCGATGAAGATGTCCTTGATCTGGTCCAGGACGTTGTACATGGGGTGCTTGTGGCCCTGGGGCTGCTTCTTGCCCGGGAGCGTCACGTCCACCGTCTCCTGCAGGAGTTTCATCTCAAGGCGGGCTTCGTTCAGCGCCGCGCGGCGGGTCTCCAGGGTCTGCTCAATCTCGGCGCGCAGCTGGTTGGCAAGCTGGCCCATCGCCGGACGCTCCTCCGCCGACAGGCGGCCCATCTGGCGCAGGATCCCCGTGAGCTCGCCCTTCTTGCCCAGGTACTTCACCCGCAGGCTCTCCAGGGAGTCCACGTCCTCGGTCTCCAGGATCGCCTGCATCGCTGCATCATGCAGCTTCTGCAACAGTTCTTTCATGTGTGTCTCCTTTGTTATGGTGAAAATATGTTTCCGCAAACATCATACCGCGCAGCGGGCCGGGTAAAAAAAACAAGCCCCCGTCCAAAATCGCGCTGCGCATTGCGCAAGACGCAATAGGACGAAAGCCTCGCTTCCGCGGTACCACCTATCTTCGGCGCGCTTCCACGCCCGGGCCGTTGGGCCGTTTTCGGACCGTTTGGCCGGCTGGGACGCTGCCGCACTCTGAAACGGGCTTAACGCGCCCGACACGCCGGGGATTGGCCGGAGCTCCCGGGCGAACCAAACACCGCGCGCCCAGGGGGCTTGCAGCCGGTGACCCCCACTCTCTTCGAGCCGCTTGACGTTATTTTCCCGTTCACAGCAAGGCATAGAGTAACACAAAGCGATGAGGATTGCAAGAGGCGAATTGACAGTTTCTGCGAAAATGCGTATAATATCCGGGAAATTTCGTACAGAGGCAAGGATTATGGATGATCTGATGAAGCGTACCTGGGCCGAGATTGACCTTGATGCCATCCGGCACAATTATCATGCGATCCGCGGCGTCCTCCCGGAGGGCTGCCGCTTTCTCGGCGTGGTGAAGGCCGACGCCTACGGGCACGGCGCGCTGCGTGTTTCAAAGCTGCTGCAGGACGAGGGCGCGGACTACCTCGCGGTCAGCTGCCTGGACGAGGCGCTGGAGCTTCGCCGCGGCGGCATCACGATGCCGATTCTGATTCTCGGGCACACCCCGAAAGAATACACCGACATGCTCATAGAAAACAATCTGACGCAGACGGCCACTTGCCTGGCCAAGGCCGTGGAATACTCCGAGGAGGCCGTGCGGCTCGGGAAGACGCTGAAGGTACACATCAAGCTGGACACCGGCATGTCGAGACTGGGCTATCTCTGTGAAGGCGGGCTCTTCGAGGAGGGCGTGCAGAACATCATCACCTCCTGCGGACTGCCGAATCTGGACTTTGAGGGCTTCTACACCCACTTCGCCGTGTCCGACGAGCCGGATGAAGAGAGCCGCGCCTATACGAAGGAGCAGTTCCGGCTCTTCACCGCGGTCCTGGACGCCGTGGAGGCC
>JBGUNL010000117.1:0-13978 GCA_045117295.1 Candidatus Limivicinus sp. | reverse complement strand
AAAGGCAGACCTCCATAAAAAGCAGCTCAAAAGGCACAAGCGGAAGAAAACCATACGAGATGGTGCTTTTGGGAACGTTAAACGGCTGGTCAAAAATGAGGATCGTTAATTTGTAGGGAGATCGTTAAACGACTGAAACGCCAAACAAATGAAAGCCTTGTTTTATGGCCCACAAAGTGAAGACTTTTTAAGTAGATACTAATTGTCTGCATAAAGCATGGCTTATTCAAGCTGAGTTTATTCGCATTAGGACGCTTATGCTAGAAAAGCGTTTTTCATACGCGGCGAAAAGCAGCGATTATAAGCAAATAAGATTGATAATTGACCGCATGCTATGCTATAGTTATTTTGGTTCAGTACAACCCATGCTGCTGTGCACAAGTCAAGGCTGGCACGAAAGCGGAGAAGCGCCCATTGTATGGCGCCGGTTGGCGTGCTGTCTGGGCAGCCGTTTTCTTATGAAGAGGAATAAACACTTTTATAGCAGCTCTCATCCTTTAGATCTTCTGATCGTATTTCTGGGAGGAACAAGCATGTGGATTGATCAACCGGTGAACAGATTTAAGAAAAAGCTGATTCGAGACTTGGCCGCGGCCCTTTCTCTTGCGTTCCTCTTCCTGGCGGCCGGCAATCCGGCGTTTGCAGACAGAGCCTCAAGCTGGGATGAGATGAGTTTTGAAGCCCAGAACAATTACAGGATATTCGATATCGACTCCGGCCTTCCGTTTTTGGGCTATATGGCAGTCACCCAGACGCCGGACGGCTTTATCTATACGGGCGGCTACGGCGGGCTGGTGCGTTACGACGGCAAGAAATTCGAGCGTCTCTCCGGCGTCGACAGTGTGGTGAGCCTCTGCGTCACAAAGGACGGCAGCCTGTGGATCGGCACGAACGTCGGACTTCTCGTACATATGTCCCCCAACGACGAAATGACCTATTACGGAAAAGAAAACGGGCTGGATGTCGTGTCTATCCGCGCGATCTGTGCCGACGCGGCAGGCAATCTGGTCTTCGGAACAGATCAGGGCGTCTATGTACTGGATACCGCCGGCTCCATTCGCCCCTTTCACGACGACCGGCTGAAACAGTGCTATGTCAATCAGATGAGCAGCGACGGCGATGGCGTGATTTACGGCTCAGACTATGATGGGAATGTATTTGTGATCCGAGATCTCAAAGTCGAATGCTATTACAGCGGCGCTGCAATCGGCAAATCGGTTCAAACAGTCAGCGGAGATCCGCTCCGGAAGGGCTATATCTATATCGGCACCACGGGCTCGGAGATCATGCACGGCAGCCTTTCTCAGCCCATAGATACCTACGAAGTTACCTCCACGCCCGGACTTATGAACATCAATGCGATCATATATAAGGACGATCGGCTGTGGATCTGCTCCGACGGCGGCGTCGGCTTTATCGACAAGGCCCAGCATTTTACGAAGCTGTCTGACACGGCGTTCAATTCCGGGGTCGCCATGTGCGCCGACTACGAGGGCAACCTGTGGTTCGCTTCCTCTCGAAACGGATTGATCCGTATCAGCACGAGCCCCTTTGCGGATCTCAACCAGATGACCCGGGAACTGAATGACCGTGTGGTTAACACCACCTGGATGGAGGACGACCTGCTCTATGTGGGCACCGATACGGGCCTTCTGATCCTGAACAGCGACGGACAGACGGTTGACAAGCCTGTTTATTCCTATCTGAAAAATGCCCGCATTCGCGTCATCAAGGGTGACAGCAAGGGCAACCTTTGGTTCTGCACCTTCAGCGATTACGGGCTGCTGTGCCGCACAGCGGACGGGGCGATCGTGACGTACACCCAGAACGACGGACTGCTCTCCAACAATATCCGTACCGTGTACGAAATGGAGGACGGGACGATCGCGGTCTCTGTGACCGGAGGTGTACATCTGCTGCGGGACGGGAAAATCCTGCAGAGCTTCGGCGAAGCCGACGGCATCCCGACCAACTCCATCCTGTCTCTCTGCGAAGACTTCGAGGGCCGTCTGATCCTTGGCACGAACGGGAGAGGGCTCTACATGCTCGAGGGGGACCGGGCTGTTCCCTATCCGATTCTTGACGAACTTGACAACGGCGTAATCATGGGCATCAAGCGGGATGAGCGCCGACACTGCTTCTGGCTGATCACGGGCGGATCTTTGAGCGTTCTGAAAGATGGCGTCGCGCGGCTGCTTGACTCCTACCCCGCGGAGCTGAACGCCAACGGCTGTTACGACGTGCTGTGGCCGGATACCGGCATGGTTTTCCTGATGTGCAACACCGGCATCCTTGTGATGGACGGCGACGCTCTGCTCGCAGGTTCGTTCACGGACTACGAACACTACAATTCCCGAAAAGGTCTTCCGCACATGGTAACGCCCAACTCCAGAAGCTGCGTCCTGGAAAACGGCGACGCTTACGTGGCCTGCAGCGACGGCCTGGTGCGGATGAATCTCGTCAACCTCCAATCGAGGGGCGTGACGCCCACGCTTGCGATCCCCTTCATAGAGACCGACACGGACGAGAAGCCGCAGCGTGTGACCGAGGGGCAGACCATCACCGTGCCCGCAAGCACCCGCCGCCTGAACTTCTATCCCTACGTGCTTTCCTACGGGCTGGACGATCCGAAGGTCTCCTACTATCTGGAGGGCTTCGAGCGCGTCCCGATGATCAGCAGCAAGGAAGATCTGGGCCAGGTCAGCTATACGAACCTTCCGGGCGGCACCTACACCTTCCATCTGACGCTGGAGGACGGTACGGAAGAGGTGCACAGCACCTCCGTCACGGTCGTCAAGCTGAAAGCCATCCATGAACAGCCGGCTTTCTGGCTCGCGGTGGCCGCGGCGGTCCTGCTTCTGCTCGTATGGATCGTGCGGATGCTGCTCCGGCAGCAGGCCCGGTCGCTGAAGCGCAAAGCGGCGGAGGCGGAGCGCAAGAAGGAAGAGGCCCGCATCAGTCGCGAGCTGAACATGGCCGCCAGCATTCAGTCCGGCGCGCTGCCCAGGATCTTCCCCGCCTTCCCGGATCGGAAGGAATTCGATATTTACGCCTCTATGACCCCCGCGAAGGAGGTCGGCGGCGATTTCTACGACTTCTTCATGGTAGATGACAACCATCTGGGCATGGTGATCGCAGACGTATCCGACAAGGGTGTGCCCGCCGCTTTATATATGATGTCCGCGAAGATGTTCATCAGCAGCCATGCGAAAATGGGAAAGACGCCCAAGGATGTGCTGGAGGCGGCAAATAATGCGCTGACTGCAGACTACAAAGAAGAAATGTTCGTCACCGTATGGCTGGGGATTCTGGATCTGAGGACCGGACTGCTGACCGCTGTCAACGCCGGACACGAATACCCTGTTCTGAAACGGCCGGATGGTGATTTTGAGATCATCAAGGACCGCCACGGTCTTGTGCTGGGCGGAATGCCGGGAGTCAAATACAGGGAATATGATCTTCAGCTCAGTCCGGGCGCGAAGCTGTTCGTTTACACGGATGGCGTACCCGAGGCCTGTAATGAGGCGAAAGAGTTTTTCGGCCTCGAGCGGACCGTTTCCGTACTCAATCAGGCTGCAGATGAAACGCCTCAGCAGATTCTGGAAAGCGTGCATCGCGCGGTGGATGAGTTCGTCGCCGGCGCTCCCAGGTTTGACGACCTGACTATGATGTGCCTGCAGTATAACGGCATGCAGGACAGTCAAAAGCAATAAGCGGGAAGTGCCGACAGACAGAGGTCCCGCCCCGCCGGGCAATGCGTGGAGAAAGAAAAGATGTTCTCCGTATCGAGGAGGAACTGCACAGGAAAGCGGAGGGCAAAGCGCTGGAGAGGCTTCACTCGCTCAAGAAAAGCCGAAAGCAAAAAAGGAGGGAACACCATGGACGAGAATAAAACGAAGCGGACCGGCGAACAGGAAGAAGAGAGGTAACAGGAGGCGCTGTCAACTCGCCGTCAGCGGAATTTTTCTTTGCAAAATGCCCAATCTGCGGAACCAGTTTGTTCTGCAATACCCCCTCACAGGAAAAGTGGTCTACAAATGTCAAAACTGCGGATACACCAATCCCTGATATGAATCCTATTCTATTCATTTGAAAGGGCGATCAATATGAGCAAATCCGCCGTATACTTTACCGATTTCCATGCGACCCCAAGCGAAACGCTGCCGCAGAAGCTGCACCGGCTTATGAAAAAGGCCGGCTTTGAGCAGATCCGTTTTCAGGACCAGTACGCTGCCATTAAGATTCACTTCGGCGAGCTCGGGAATCTTGCCTGGGCGGCCGCAGCGTGGTAGGATAGGGCAAAAGCTTTCCCGGGAAGGCCCGGAAGAGAAAGGATGAACCGCATGAAGTTTCCCCAAAAAGGACTGCTGCTCCTCCTGGTGCTGGCGCTGCTACTGAATCTGGCGGCCTGCGGCGCGGCGCAGACGGCGCAGGCTGCGACCCCGGCCCCGACGGCGGAGAGCGCAGTCGAGACCCCGACAGAGCAAACCCCGGCGGAACCGGCCCCGGAGACGCCCGCCCCGGCGGAGAAGAACGGGGAGGTCTATATCCTCTACACCAGCGATATCCACTGCGGCATCGACAAGGGCTTCGGCCTGGCGGGGCTGCAGCAGGTGCGGGACACCCTGGAGGCGCAGGGCTACACCACCCTGCTGGTGGACGACGGCGACGCCATTCAGGGCGAGCCCGTCGGCACCCTCAGCGAGGGCGCGGCGATGGTGGAGCTTTTAAACGACATGCACTACGACGTCGCCATTCCCGGCAACCACGAGTTCGACTACGGCGCGGACCGCTTCCTGGAGCTGGCGGAGATGGCGGAGTACCCCTATATCAGCTGCAACTTCAGCCATCTGGGCGAGCTGGTCTTTGACCCCTATGTGATCAAGGAGGCCGCCGGGCGGAAGATCGGCTTTGTGGGCGTCACCACGCCCAATACCATCGGCGAGTCCTCCCCCATGCACTTCCAGAACGAGGCCGGGGAGTTTGTCTACGACTTCCTGCAGGGCGACAGGACCGGCGAGAGTCTGTACGCCGCGGTGCAGAGCGCGGTGGACGAGGCCCGGGCCGCGGGTGCGGATCTGGTATATGTGCTCGGCCACTGCGGCCTGATAGAGGAAGACCGCCCCTGGACCTACGCCGACATCATCGAGCATACCCGGGGCATCGACGTGTTCCTGGACGGCCACAGCCATGACACCGAGCAGGTGGTGATGAAGAACCTGGACGGGGAGAATGTCGCCCGTTCCGCCTGCGGCACCAAGCTCCAGTGCATCGGCTACAGCCATATCTCCAAAGAGGGCGAGGTCCTGGAGACCGGCATCTGGAGCTGGCCCAACAAGGTCAGCGCGCCGGAGCTGCTGGGCATTGACAGCCAGGTGGGCGAAAAGGTGAACGAGGCGCTGGCCGCGCTGCAGGATCAGCTGGGCTGGGTGGTGGCCCGCACCCCCTATCAGCTCACCATTTTTGACCCCGCGGCGGTGGATTCCTCCGGCAATCCGGTGCGCATGGTCCGCCGGGCGGAGACCAACCTGGGCGACCTCTGTGCCGACGCCTTCCGGGATCAGGGCCGGGCGGACATCGGCATGACCAACGGCGGCGGTGTCCGGGTGGACATCGACAAGGGCGACATCACCTACGGGGATATCCTCAGCGTCAACCCCTTCGGCAACATGCTCTGCGTGCTCGAGGTGACGGGACAGGATGTTCTGGACGCCCTGGAGTGGGGCGTGCGCTCCGTGCCCCGCGAGAGCGGCAGCTTTCCCCAGGTCTCCGGCGTGAGCTTTGAGGTGGACGTCTCCATCCCCAGCCCCTGTGTGGCCGATGACGACGACATGCTCTCCGCCATCGAGGGCGAGCGCCGGGTGAAAAACGTGCTGGTGGGCGGCGAGCCCATCGACCCGGACAAGACCTACACCCTGGCCGGGCACGACTATATGCTGCTGCAGATCGCGGACGGCTACACCATGTTCCGGGACGCCCCGGTGCTGCAGAACAAGGTGAAGATCGACAACCAGGTCCTCATCGACTATATCTGCGACACGCTGGGCGGCGAGATCCCCGAGGCATACGCCGACCCCTATGGCCAGGGGAGAATTGTGATCCTGGAGGAAGAACCGTAAAGCCACAGCCGAAAGAGGAACAAAGCCAAAGGGATCTATTGAACGTGAAAAAGGGAACCGGGATGCATGCATCCCGGTTCCCTTTTTACAGGGTCGATTATCCTTTTTTCAAAAGCACGAAGCACTCCCAAGGGCGCAGGACGCCGGATTCCGGCTGGGGGTCGGGGTAGTTTGCGATCAGACACTCGCTGCCCGCAAATTCCTCGGGAATCCGGAAGGCCAGATCGTGCTCCGCCCAGCTGCAGACCACCAGCAGCTTCTCGTTTTCCCAACTGCGGGTGTAGACGAAGAGCTCCGGATGCTCCGGCTCCAACAGTTCGTAGTGCCCGTAGACGATCACGTCCAGCTCCTTGCGCAGGGCGATGAGCTTCTGGTAGTAATGGAACACGGAGTCGGGGCGCTTGACCTGCTCGGCGGCGTTGATGGCCGTGTGGTTGGGGTTGACCGGCAGCCAGGGGGTGCCCGCGGTGAAGCCCGCGTTGGGCCCGTCGTCCCACTGCATGGGGGTGCGGGCGTTGTCGCGGCTGCGGTGCCGCATCATCTCCACGCCCTCTTCCTCGGTCATGTAGCCCTTGGCGTGCAGGTCCCGGTAGTTGCCCAGGGATTCGATGTCGTTGATCTGGTTGATGCGCGTCCAGGGGAAGTTGGTCATGCCCAGCTCCTCGCCCTGGTAGATGTAGGGCGTGCCCTGCATCATGTGCAGGCAGGTGGCCAGCATCTTGGCGGATGTTTCCCGGTATTCCGCGCTCTCGCTGCCGTAGCGGGAGACGATGCGGGGCTGGTCGTGGTTGTCCCAGTAGAGGCTGTTCCAGGCCACGCCGTCCAGCTCCCGCTGCCAGCGGCTCATGATCTCCTTGAGCCGGGGCAGGTTTTTGCACTGCTCCGCGTAGCGGCCCAGAGTGGGGTGGAAGTCCGCCTCCATGTGCTCAAACTGGAACACCATGGAAAGCTCGCTCCCGTCCAGATTGGCGTAGGACTTGGTCTGCTCCAGGGTGACGCCCGCGCACTCGCCCACGGTCAAGAGGTCGTATTTCGACAGCACCCGCCGGTTCATCTCCCGCAGGTACTCGTGCTCGTGAGGGCCGTTGGCGCAGAGCTGGAAGCTGGCAAAGCCGGTGGGGCCGACCTCGCCGTCGGGCAGACCCTCGGGCTTGGAGATGAGGCTGATGACGTCCATGCGGAAGCCGTCGATGCCCTTCTGCAGCCACCAGTCCATCATGGTGAAGACCTCATCCCGTACCACGGGGTTGTCCCAGTTGAGATCCGGCTGCTTTTTGGAGAAGAGGTGCAGGAAGTACATGCCGGTCTTTTCGTCGTACTCCCAGGCGCTGCCGCCGAAGCAGGAGCCCCAGTTGTTGGGCGCGCCGCCGTCCTTCCCCTCCCGCCAGATGTAGTAATCCCGGTAGGGGTTGTCCCGGGAGGAGCGGGATTCCGCGAACCACCGGTGCTCGTCGGAAGTGTGGTTGACCACCAGATCCATCACGATCTTCAGCCCAAGAGAATGGGCCTTCTCCAGCATCTCGTCAAAGTCCGCCATGGTGCCGAATTCTTCCATGATATCCTGGTAGTCGCTGATGTCGTAACCGTTGTCGTCGTTGGGGGACTTGTAGACCGGGGAGAGCCAGATGGTATCCGCCCCCAGCTTACGAATGTATTCCAGGCGGGAGGTGATGCCCTTGAGATCGCCGATCCCGTCGCCGTTGGAATCCTGAAAGCTGCGCGGGTAGATCTGGTAGACCACGCTTTTCTGCCACCATCTTTTTTCCATGAGAGTTCCTCCTCAAGCACGTCTGTATCAATGACAGGTCCGGCCTCCGTGCAGGAGGCACCGGGCCGATGCTCATTATAGCATATCCTGCCGGGAGAACACAACCGCCGCCTGCGTCCCATCCGCGCCTTTTTACGGTTCCCTATTGGCAAAGTCGGCTTTTTGGGATAGACTGGCGATGAACGAAAAGAGAAAAGAGGAGAGCGCCGATGCAGCTGCGGGAATTTGAGTACATTCTGGCCATCAACAAGTACAAGAGTCTGACAAAAGCGGCGGAGGCGCTCTTTGTCACACAGCCGACCCTGTCGCTGTTTCTCCAGTCCTATGAGAATGAGCTGGGCGTGAAGCTGTTTGAGAAAAGGGGAAAGCAGTACTATCTCACCTATGCCGGGCAGGAGTATGTGGCCTGCGCCGCGAAGATCATCGCCCTCCGGGACAGCCTGAAAAAGGAACTGGACGAGATCGCCAATGAGCAGAAGGGCGTTTTCCGGATCGGCTTTCTGCCGGGCCACGCCCGGGCCATCGCGCCGGTCACTTTGCCGCCCTTCCAGAAGCAGTATCCGGGGATCGACGTGCGCCTGACGGAGGACTACTGCGAGGCCCTGGAGCAGGCCCTGCTCAACGGAGACATCGATCTTGTGGTGTTCAACTATCCCAAGCGCAACCCCAATCTCCGCTATGAGTTCGTCTGCAAGGAGGAGGTCCTGCTGGTCACGCCGAAGAATCATCCGCTTTCGGCCATGGCCGCAGACACCGGGGACGGCGGCCACCCCTACATGGATCTGAAGTATTTCGGCAATGAGCCCTTCATCCTGCAAAATGAAATCCAGCCCATCGGGCAGACCGCGCGGCGGCTGCTGAGCAAGGCCGGGATCTCACCGCCCATCCGGCTGATCACCGAGAATATCCAGGGCGGCATCGGCCTGGCGGAGGCGGGCCTGGGCTGTGCCTTTTCCCTGGTATACGGCGCGGCGCCCTGGCCGGACACCCGATTCAACGTGGACTGCTACAGCCTGGGGGAGGAGGGGAGGACCCTGGAGATGACCATCGCCACGCGAAAAAGTGATTACCTTCCCGAATATGCGGACGTATACATGCATCTGGTAAAGGAAATGTTTCAATCCGAATAACGGCCCAGGGATCGGAACGATCCATGCGCGGGACCTCTTCACGGGGGTCCCGCGCTTTTCATTGGTAAAACCAATGAAAAGAATAAGAACTATAAATTTGACTAATGCAATAGCAGAATGCATAATTATTACTGGGGAACAGACCAAATCTGTTTTATAATTTTACCAAAAAAGGAGAACGAAATCATGAAGAAAACATCCGCATTGATCGCACTTCTCTTGATCGCGGCGATGGTGCTGAGCGCCTGCGGCCAGGCCAGCTCCAATTCCGGGGCGGCCCCTGCCGCCCAGCCCGCCGCCGAGCAGCCCGCAGCGGCTCCGGCCGAGACGAAGAGCGAACCGACCTATGTCCTCAAGCTCGGCCATGAGGGCAAGGGTGACGCGCACCCCTACCAGTACGGCTCGCTGAAGTTTGCCGAGCTTGTCAGCGAGAAGACCAACGGCGACGTCAAGATCGAAGTCTACGGCGGCGGCACGCTGGGCACGCAGAAGGAGCTGGTGGAGATGGTCTACCTGGGCACGCTGGACTTTGCCGAGTGCATCCAGAGCGTCCTGGAGTCCTACGACAGCCGCTACGGCAGCATCGCTCTGCCTTTCCTCTACAAGGATCTTGACCAGTACTGGGCCGTGTTCGACGGCGAGGTCGGCGCCGAGATCAAGGGCTGGCTGAAGGGCTCCGGCATGACCTTCCTGTCCATGTGGCAGAACGGCGTTTTCCAGATCCAGTCCAACTTCCCGTGTCATGTGCCCGGGGATCTCCAGGGTAAGAAGATGAGACTGGCGGAGGGCCAGGTCTCCAACGCCCTGGCCGATTCCCTGGGCGTGGTCATGGCGACCCTCACCCTCAGCGAGATGTACCAGGCACTGCAGATGAAGACCATCGACTGCCTGCCGACCCAGATCACCAACTCCTACAACGTGGAGGCCCACAAGCACTCCCCCTATTTCTGCTTCAACTCCTTCATGATCAACGGCGAGGCGCTGGTCATGAACTCCGCAAAGCTGGCCTCCCTGCCGCCGGAGTACCAGACCGCCATTCAGGAGGCGGCCGACGAGGCGGCCATCCTCCAGCGTGAGTATGCCGAGTCTCTGGTGGCCGAGCAGGTGGCCGCCATGGAGAAGGAGGGCATGATCCGCTACGATCCCACCGAGGAGGAAATGCAGCTGTGGCGTGACGTCTGCGCCGCGCCGGTCTACGAGAAGTTCCCCGAGTGGGCGGACATCGTGGCCAAGATCCAGGCGGTCAGCGCAGCGTAAGCCGATTTGACATCCGCGCCGGAGAGCGGGCGCTCCCCCTCTCCGGCGCACGGAGGAGAGACACATGCTGAAAGGAATCCAAACCGTCAACCGCGTGTTGATGCAGGGCCTGAAGGTCCTGACCATTTTCGCCATGGTGGCGCTGAACCTGCTGGTCATTTTCCAGGTGTTCAACCGGCTGTTCTTCCATATTCAGGCTGTCTGGACGGAGGAAATGGCGCGCTTTTCCATGGTGTGGCTTGCCATGCTGGGCGGCGCCGTGGCCATTCAGACGGGGGAGCACATCACGGTCAATATGCTGTTTCAGCTGCTGCCCGGCAAGCCGACGGAGTTTATTCGTCTGGTGGGGCTGCTGTTCCGTGAGCTGCTGTTTGTCGCCCTGTTTGTCTCCAGCTTCCTGTGGGTGAAGGGGACCGCCGCGGTGCTGACGCAGGCGACGCGGATCCCCACGATCTACATTTACATCGTCTTCCCGGTGAGCGCGTTGATGATGTTCTTGTTTGGCCTGGAGGACATTCTGGAGTGTGCGCAGGGTCTTTTCCGGAAGAAGGCCCCCGGAAAGGAGGCGGAGTGATGGGCTGGTATCTGCTGATCGGATTTTTCGTCCTGGTGTTTATGGGCGTGCCGGTGTTTGCCTCCATCGGGCTGATTTCGGTGGGCTACCTGGCCATCCAGCACGAGCTGTTCAATATCACGGTTTTTGCCTCCAAAGTGTTCAGCGGCATCAACTCCTTTGAGCTGATCGCCATCCCGCTGTTCATCTTTGCCGGCGATCTGCTCTATGAGGGCAAGATCTCCCAGGCGCTGGTGGACTTTGCCAAGTCCATCGTCGGCTCCGTCCGGGGAAGTACGGCCATCGTGGCCTCTCTGGCCTGCGCCTTCTTCGGCGCGGTGTCCGGCTCGGCGCCGGCGACCACCTCCGCCATCGGCGCGGTCGTCGCCAAGCCCATGGAGAAGGAGGGCTATCCCAAGGACTTCATCGGCGCGACCCTGGCGGCGTCCGGCCCGCTGGGGGCGCTGATTCCTCCCAGCTTGCTGATGGTCATTTACGGCTGCACCACGAACACCTCCATCGGCGCGCTGCTGCTGGGCGGCATCGGCCCGGGCGTGGTGTACATGCTGCTGATCATGATCTATGAGTATACCGTCTGCCGGAAAAACGGATGGGGCACGACCACGCCCTTCAGCCTCCGGAATCTCTGGGTCTCGTTCCGCAAGTCCATTCTGGCCCTGCTGTTCCCGATCATCATTCTCGGGGGCATCTATTCGGGTATGTTCACCGCCACGGAGGCTGCGGCGATCGCGGTGCTGTACGCCTTCATCATCGGCGTCTTCGTATACAAATCCATCTCCTGGAAAACCCTGCCCAAGATCCTGCTGAACAGCGCCATCGGGGCGGCGATCATCCTCATTATTTCCGGCACCATCGCCATGTTCACCTGGGTCCTGGTGCGGGAGCGCATCCCCGAAACGCTCACAAAGCTGGCCATCGCCAACGTGAAAACACCCTTCATGTTCCTGATGATCGCAAATGGCATCCTGATTCTGGCGGGCATGATCGAGGCCGGCTCCTCCTGCATCCTGCTGCTGGCGCCGCTGCTCCACCCCATCGCCCTGTCCTTCGGCATCGACCCGGTCTTCTTCGGGGCGCTGTTCGTGGCGAATATGGCCATCGGCATGGTCACGCCGCCCGTGGCGCTGACCCTGTACGTGGCCCAGCGCATCTGCGGTGTGGACATCACGCAGATCATCCGGCGGGTGATCCCCTTCTTCCTGGTCATGCTGGTGGGTCTACTGCTGTGCACGATTTTCCCCGAGATCATTCTGTTCCTGCCGCGCATTCTCGGATAATGGAATGTCGGCAAAATCCATTGGAAAGGATACAACATGAAATTCTTTGACGAGAGTGTGCTGGAAAACGCAATCGATATGCATATCCATTCCGGGCCCGACCACATGGCGCGCTATGCCGACTGCATCACCCTGTCGCAGGAGGCTGCCAAATACAAGATGCGGGCCTATGTGGCCAAGGCGCCGCTGATCTCCACGGTGGCCGGAGCCCAGGCGGCGAACCTGGTTGTGCCCGAGGTCCTGGCCGTCGGCAGTCTGACGCTGAACAACCCCACCGGGGGCCTGTCCCCCCGGGCGGTCGTCGCCAATGCCCGGGCCGGCGCCAAGGTGATCTGGCTGCCCACGGTGGACTCCGCGTTCAGTGTGCTGAAGGATCAGCAGAAACACTGGATCGGGCATTTTGTCAAGACCTCCTCCTTCGGCTATCCTATCGAGCCCCTTTCGGTGCTGGACGGGGAAGGCAGGCTGAAGCCGGAGGCGCAGGAGATCCTGCGGCTGGCCAAGGAGATGGACCTGGTCCTGTGCAGCGGCCATATCTCGCCCACCGAATGCATTGCCCTGGCGGAGGAGGCCGCGGCGATCGGCTATCGGAAATTTGAAATCACCCACGCCAACGCCTGGACGGAGGATTTTACCCTGGAGGTGCTGAAGCGCCTGACCGCGTGCGGGGCCACCGTGTCCCTGTCCTACGGCGTCTGCTCGCCCACCCACGGGCGCCAGGACCCGCGGGAGATCGTGGGCATCATCCGGGAGATCGGTGCCGACCACTGCATTCTGATCACCGACTACGGCCAGACCATCAGCCCGCCGCCCGCCGTCGGGATGCTGGTTTTCTACAACCTGCTCAAGTCCCTGGGCGTGAGCCGGGAGGAGCTGGATCTGATGCTCAAGACCAAGCCTGCGGAGTTGCTGGGACTTGACTGAGCGGGAAACAGAGGAGACAAGACATGCAGGGCAAGGCGCATAAGCTCCCGGTCACCATCATGCGCGGCGGCACCAGCAAGGGTGTCTACCTCCTGGAATCCGACCTGCCCGCGGACAGGTCGGAGTGGGAGTCGCTGCTGCTGCGGCTGATGGGCAGCCCGGACAAAAAACAAATCGACGGCCTGGGCGGCGCCCAGTCCGTCACCAGCAAGGTGGCGATCGTCGGAAAATCCGACCGCCCGGACGCGGACGTGAACTACACCTTTGCGCAGGTCTCCGTGGACAAGCCCCTGGTCAGCTATAAGGGCAACTGCGGCAACATCTCCTCCGGCGTGGGCCCCTTCGCCATCGAGAAGGGCCTGGTGGCGGCGGGGGAGGGGACGACCTCTGTACGCATCTACAACACCAATACGGACAAGGTGATCGAGGCCGTCATCTGCACCCGGGACGGGAGCGTGGAATACGGCGGCGACTATGAGATCGCCGGTGTTCCCGGCACCGCGGCCCCTGTAAAGCTGAAGTTCCTTGACCCCGCCGGGACCCTAGGGAAGGGCCTGCTGCCCACCGGAAACGCGGTGGATGTGCTGGAGGTCCCCGGTTTCGGACCGGTAGAGGTCTCCATTGTGGACGCCGCCAACCCCCTGGTTTTCGTCCGGGCCAGGGACCTGGGCCTGACGGCCAAGGAGCTGCCCGCCGAACTGGACGCGGACGGGGAGAAGCTGGCGCTGCTGGAGACCGTGCGGGGACTGGCGGCGGTGAAGCTGGGACTCACCGGGGATTACACCCGCTCCGCCTGGGACACCCCGGGGATCCCCAAGATGACCTTTGTGGCCGGGGCGGATTCCTATCGCAGCTCGGACGGCCGGGAGATCAAAGGGGATGAGATCGATCTGCTCAGCCACATGATGAGCATGCAGAAAACCCATCCC
>JBGUNL010000116.1:0-4728 GCA_045117295.1 Candidatus Limivicinus sp. | reverse complement strand
GGGGAGAAGATGAAACGCATCCTGTGTCTGGGGGATTCCAATACCTACGGCTATGATCCCCGGTCTTTCCTGGGTTCCCGCTATCCCGCGGAGATCCGCTGGACAGGCCGCCTTAACCGGGAGGACAGGGAAATCCTCAACTGCGGTGAGAACGGCCTGTGCATCTACCGCCCGCCTTCCTTTCCGCTTCTGGCGCGGCGTCTCAAAAGCCGGGGGTCTGTGGATCAGCTTGTAGTCATGCTGGGCACCAACGATCTGCTGCAGGGGGCGGAGACGGAAACCTGCGCCCAGCGGATGGAGGCGCTGCTGCGCTTTCTGGCGGAAAACACGGGGACGCCGCTGCTGCTCATTGCCCCGCCGCCCATGCAGCCCGGGGAGTGGGTGGAGAGCCGGGAGCTGATCGAGCGCTCCCGGGCGCTTGCCGCAGCCTATCGGGAGACGGCGGAAAGCTTGAATGTCGCCTTTGCCGACGCGGGCGCATGGGGCGTGGAGCTCTGCTTTGACGGCGTGCATTTTACCCCGGAAGGTCACGCCGCCTTTGCCCGGGGACTGGAAACACTGCTTTAAAAACGCAAGGACCTCCGACAACAATCGGCGATCCTTGCGTTTTCAAAAGCTTTTACTTTGCCAGGCAGGCGGCGGTCTCGGCCGCCACGGCGGCGTTGTTCAGCACCAGCTTGATGTTGGATTCCAGACTGTCGCCGCCGGTGAGCTCCACAACCTTGGCAAGCAGGAAGGGAGTGGTCTCCTTGCCGTGGATGCCCTGTTCCTTGGCCTCCGCAAGGGCTTTTTCAATGGCGGCGTCGATGACGTCCTTGTCCATGGCGTACTGCTCGGGGATGGGATTGGTCACCAGCATGCCGCCCTTGTAATCCAGCTCCCGCTGGGCGCGGAACATGGCGGCCAGCTCCTCGGGGGAGTCCACCCGGTAATCCACGCCGAAGCCGGATTTGCGGGTGTAGAAAGCGGGCAGCTCCTCCGTGCCGTAGCCGATCACGGGCACGCCCTTGGTCTCCAGGTACTCCAGGGTCAGCCCCAGATCCAGGATGGACTTGGCGCCCGCGCAGACCACCATCACCGGGGTCTGGGCCAGCTCCTCCAGGTCGGCGGAGATGTCCATGGTGACCTCCGCGCCCCGGTGCACGCCGCCGATGCCGCCGGTGGCAAAGATTTTGATCCCCGCCATGTGGGCAATGATCATGGTGGTGGCAACCGTGGTGGCGCCGTCGGCGCCCCGGGCGACCAGCGCGGGCAGATCCCGGCGGCTGGCCTTGGCCACGCCCCGGCCGGTCTTGCCCAGATACTCGATCTCGTCCCGGCTCAAGCCGGCCTTGAGTCTGCCGCCGATGACGGCGATGGTGGCGGGCACGGCGCCATGGTCGCGGATGGTCTGCTCCACCAGCAGGGCGGTCTCCACATTCTTGGGGTAGGGCATGCCGTGGGAGATGATGGTGCTCTCCAGGGCGACGACGGGTCTGCCTTCCCGTAGGGCCTGCGCCACCTCGGGCGCGATATCCAGATGCTTGTTCATGTCAGTTCCTCCAGTTCGATACTTCTTTTGATTTCCTGTATTCTCACCTGCAGTGCGTCATGGCTCATGGCCGGGTTGATGGTCTCGCCGCCCTCCATGGCGATGGAGGCCGCGGCCATGCCGGCCAGGGTGCTGCCCACAAGGTCCGTCCCCTCCAGGTAGGCCCAGACCAGGGCCGCCATGAAGGCGTCCCCGCTGCCGGTGGTGTTCACAATGTGAGTGCGCGGGGCGGGGCAGCGCAGGCGCCGGTTGTGATCCGCTGCCAGCACGCCGTCACTTCCCAGAGACAGAAACATCCGGTGCAGTCCGGATTCCAGCAGCTTGTCCGCCGCGCGGTTGAGACTCTGCTCGTCGGAAATGTGCACGCCCGAGAGCAGCTCCGCCTCCAGGCGGTTGGGCTTGAGGGTGTTGAGCCGCCCCAGAACGGGCTTGAGCTTCTCGGCCTTGGCGGCAGAAACGGGATCGGCGAAAATGGGCACCTCCGCATGCTCGCACAGCCAGCAGACGGACTCCTCCGGGAGGTTGGTGTCCAGGACCAGCACCTGGGAGCGGTTCAGCCAGGCGAGGCGCGCGGCCAGCACTGCGGGGGTGAGATGGCGGTAGATCTCCATGTCCGACACCGCCACCGACATGTCGCCGTCCTTCCCGGCGATAAAGAGATAGGTGGAGGTGTTCTCCCCCGGCACGCGCAGGGATTTCTGCAGGTCGATGCCCAGCTCCCCGCAGGAGGCGGCAATGCGCTCGGCATTGGCGTCGTCCCCCAGGGCGGTGAGCATGCGTACATCCAGACCAAGAAGCGCCATGTTGTGGGCGATGTTCCGGCCCACGCCGCCGAGACTGGTGCGCACCGTGCCGGGGTTGGAGTCCCCGGGCAGCAGCGCCGCGCGGGAGAAGCCGCCGATATCCACATTCACGCCGCCCACCACCGCGGCAAAGCTCTCCGTGGGGAGAATGTAGCCCTTGCCGGCGATGATGCCTTTTTTCATCATGTTGGAGATGTGGACCCCCATGGAGGAGCGGGTGATGCCCGCCCGATCCGCCAGCTCCTGCTGGGAGATCATGGGGTTTTCCTCAATCCAGCGCAGAATCTGGCGCTCCCGCTGGGTCATGGCAGTCCCTCCTAAACAATTCTTTAAGACCCTAAACGAATCTTCTTGTATTGTACCCGCTGGGCGGCGCTTTGTCAATGCGGTTTACGGTTCTGTTTCCAGCTTTGCCCGGAAAGAGATGGCCCGGGGTGTGGGCATGGCGTCAAACTTTACCAGGTGAGCGCCTTTCCCGGTGTCCACCTCAATGACGGTGCCGGGGCCCATGACCGCGTGGCGCACCCGCTGCCCGACGGCAAAGGGGACAAAGTCCTCCTGCGGCAGGGCTTTGACATGCGCGGCGATGTAATCTCGCGCGTCCCGGATCAGCTCCTCCCGGGGCGGAGCGGTGTACTCCAGCAGTTCCGGGTCAATGTCCAGAACAAAGCGGGAGGGATAGCGGGGGGAGCCGTCCAGATTCCGGCCCTCCGCCTCGGAGAGATAGAGGCGCTTTTCCGCGCGGGTCAGCGCCACAAAGGCCAGGCGCCGCTCCTCCTCCATGGCGGGAAGGGTGGCGGTGCGCCGGGTGGGGAAGACCCCCTCGTTCATCTGGCAGAGAAAGACGTAGGGAAACTCCAGCCCCTTGGCGGCGTGGACGGTCATGAGCTTGACCTTGTCGCCTGGCTCAGACGCGTCGCTGTTGGTGAAGAGCGCCACGTGGGACAGATAGTGCTCCAGCGTGGCCTCCTCGCCGCAGGTGGTCTCATATTCAAAGACGGACTGCTTCAGCTCCGCCAGATTGTCCAGCCGCTCCTGGCTGCCCTCGGTGCGCAGCATCTGCTCGTAGCCGCTCTCGTCCAAGATGGCGCCCAGCACTTCGGAGATGGGCCTGCCGGCATATCCCGCGGCGAAGCGCTCCACCAGGGTGACAAACCGGGCGGCCTTGGTGCCCTTGAAGATCTCGTCCTCCAGCGTGCGGCACAGCGCCTCGTAGAGGCTGCAGGCGTTGGCCTCGGCGTAGTCCTGCAGAAAACGCATGCGGCGCTGTCCCAGGTTGCGCTTGGGGGTGTTGGCCACCCGGCGGAAGGACAGGTCGTCCTTGTAGGCGATCATGCGCAAGTAGCTCAAAGCGTCCTTGATCTCCATGCGGTTAAAAAACTGCACGCCGCTGTAGATGCAGTAGGGGAGCTTCCGCTTTTGAAAGACCTCCTCGATGGTGCGCGTCACGTAGTGGGCCCGGTAGAGGACGGTCATGTCCTTGAAGGACACGCCTCGATCGTGGAGCTGAAGCATTTGAAAGGCGATCCACTCGGCTTCCTCCTCGGCGTTCCGGGCGTGGTGGCAGAGGACGCTCTCGCCCGCGGGCCATACGGGGAGCAGTTCCTTTTTGATGCGGTATTTGTTTTTGTCGATCAGGGAGTTGGCCGCGGCCAGGATCTGCGGCGTGGAGCGGTAGTTTTCCATCATCAGGATGGTTTTGGTGCCGGGGTGGTTTTTGTCAAAGTCCAACAGGTATTTCACGTCCGCCCCGCGCCAGGTGTAGATGGTCTGATCCGGGTCCCCCACGATAAAGAGGTTTTTGTGGTAGCCGCAGAGGGCCTCCATCAGCTCGTACTGGAGCCCGTCGATATCCTGAAACTCGTCGATCATGATGTACTCCAGGCGCTGCTGCCACTTGAGCCGGATGTCCGCGTGTTCTTTGAAGATGTACAGGGTGAACTTGATCAGATCGTTGTAGTCCAGGCCGAAGCATTTCTTCTGCTGGTAGAGGTAGCCGTAGAAGAGGATGTCGTTCAGGGCGGCGGCCTGCAGGTATTTCTCATGCAGCTCGGCCAGGGACATGCCGATCAGATCCAGATAGTAATCCGGCTTCTTGAACAGCTTCTGGATTTCGAACATATCCCGGGCGTCGGCAAAGCTCATGTCCCTGAGACTCAGGCCCCGCTCCTCGTAGATCAGGCGCAGCATGTCGTCGATGTCGGAATTATCCAGCACCAGAAAGCTTTTCGGGTACTGCACGGCGTAGCTGTCCTCCTGCAGCACCGAGACGCAGAAGCCGTGGAAGGTGTTGATGAAGCCGGTGTCGTTGTCGCCGGTGAGGTTGTGGATGCGCTGGCGCATCTCGTTTGCCGCCTTGTTGGTGAAGGTGACGCAGAGGATGTTGCCGGGGAG
>JBGUNL010000115.1:0-13077 GCA_045117295.1 Candidatus Limivicinus sp. | reverse complement strand
TATTTCATGTGTGTCCCCTCCTGTTGAAATGGTACTGTTTCTATCAGACGCAAATCATATGAAAACGTTTCATATGGAACTTCATTTCGATTGCAAAACGATCTTTCAAAGCAAAGCGTCGGCTTTGCTTTGATGAGGAATAAGGCGGGAGCGGATGTGCAGCTTTCACCGCTGAGGTGGAAGCGGAACGCAGCGAGCGTCTTATGACGACGGTGCGAGAAAGGCAAAGATCGGCAGATTGCGCAGCAGCCAGAACGTGAGAATCAGCGCGAGGGCGGTTTTCCCCGCCCAGGCGGGCAGCCGCGCCGGTTTCCATCCCAGCCCGGGAAAGACCAGGCGCAGATACTCCCACAGCAGCATCCCGGCGCAGGGCAGACCCAGCAGAAAGGCCAGGGCGTTGTGGCCGAAGGCCGCGGCAAATTCTCCCCGCAGCAGGGCCTGGGCCGCCCGGCCGGAGCCGCAGCCGGGGCAGTAGCGTCCGGTGAGCTCGTAAAACACGCAGAACAGATGTCCGCCGCGGCGCAGCCACCGAATACCCAGGCAGAGCAGGGCCGGTGCGCCGAATCCCAGCAGCAGGCGCCTCCGGGCGGAGAGCGGCGCAGTGTGGTTTTCGGCGGCGCTCATTTGCGGCAGCTGAAGAGGATGACCTGCCGCTCCCGGGCGATCTCGCCCAGCAGCTTCATGGCCTGCTCCAGGCGCTCGTCGTCCAGGTTCACCAGCGCGTCGTCCAGGATCAGGGGGCAGGGCTCCCCGTCGGGCAGGGCCAGCTCACACACCGCCAGGCGCACGGCCAGATACATGATGTCCATGGTCCCGGCGGAGAGATACTCCGCGTTGCGGGCCACCGCGTCGTCCTGGGCCCGGGTCATGGCGGAGAAGTCCCGGTTGATCAGCACGTCGGCATAGCGCCCGCCGGTGACGGCGGACATGTAGCCGGAGGCCACCCGGCCCAGCTCCGGGGAAAAGCGGCGCTGGATCTCCTCGTCGGCATCCCTCAGGGTGTCGGCGGCCAGGCGGATGGCGTCGTACTCGTCGCAGAGCTGCTCGTACTCTTCCTTCATGCAGGTCAGGGAGCTGGCAAGCACCAGGGGATCCCCCATGGCGGCCAGCCTGCCGCTGACGGAGGCGAGCTGGCGGCTCAGGGCCTCGGCCTCCTGCCGCCTGGCGGTGAGGGCGCGGCTGAGCCGCGCGGCCTCGGAACTGCCGTCGGCAAAGTCCAGCTGCTGCAGGGCGGATTCCTCCATGGTGTTGAGGCTTTTGCGCGCGCTGTCAAAGGCGGCGCGGGTCTTCTGCTCCTCTTTTTCGGCCTGCTCCATGGCCTCCCAGAGCAGGGTGTGCTGTTCCAGGGCGGCCTGGATCTCGGCGACGGAGCGGGCCTGGTATTTTTCAAACAGATCCTTTCGCCGTCCCCGGGCGATCTCCCGCAGCCGGTGGGCCTTGCCGTAGCGCAGCAGCAGCCACACCGCCGCAAGGCACACGATCGCCGCGGCGATCACCAGGGGCAGCTTGTGATACGCGGTATACAGCACCGCCAGTGCCAGGGCCAGCAGCATGCACAGTACCGCCCACAGGGGCGTGGCGCTCTTCTCGGCGGCGGCCTTGAGGCGATTCAGCTCCTGCACGTCCGCCCCCACTTCCGTCTCCAGGGTGTCCGGGTCCTTCAGCCCGAAGCGCCCGCGCCGCAACTCCTCCCGCTTTTGGGAGAGAGCCGCCAGGGCCTCATCGTGCCGGTCCGAGCTCTCCCGCAGACCGTCCCGGCTCTGGCCCAGCCGGTCCAGGGCCTCCCGGCGCTGGCGGCGCCGGGCCTCGGTGACCTGCTGCTCCAGAGCGGCGCAGTCGGCCCGGGCGTTTTCCAGCCGGCTTTCCAGCTCTTCCACGCTCTGCAGCGAGCCGCTCATTTCCTCCAGCTTGCGCTGGGTCTCGTCCATTTTGCCCTCCAGCTCCGGCAGAAGCCCGCGCCGGTTCCAGCGGCGCTTGCGCTGCCAGGAGCGGAGACGCTCGTCCGCCTCGGAATAGGAGCAGCCCTCCTCGCCGCTGGAGACGATGGCGCTGATGCGTTTCTCCAGCTCCGGGCTGCCCTTGACGGCCACGGTGCCCTGGGCGATGAAGGCGCTGCGGCGGAACACGTCCTTGCTCACGCCGGTGAGCATCTCCCCGGCGTTGGAGCCGTTGAGCCCCTTGACGGGGACGTTGGTGCCGGTGTAGACGGCCTCAAACTCCTGCATGGGGGCGTTTTTGCTCTTAGTGCGGCGGGTGACCGTGATGTCGCAGCGGTCCGCCGTCAGCTCCATGGCGCCCTCCATGGGCGCCCCGGACCAGGGGGCGTAGCGCAGCTTGTCCGGCAGGTAGCCGGCGCGCGCCCGCTCGGAGGAGTCAATGCCGTAGAGCATGGCCTGGATGAAGGCGCACCAGGTGGATTTGCCGCTCTCGTTGGGGGCGTAGATGACGTTCAGTCCGTCGTGAAAGCGCAGAGTCTCGTTTTCCAGCTTGCCGAAGGATGCGGTGAGCTTATGAATCTTCATGCCGCACCACCTCCTCCCGATTGTCCAGGGCGGCCAGACCCCAGCGGGCGGCCTGCTCGATCTTTCGCCGGGCGCCGTCGTCCGGGGCCGCGTCGTATTGGGCGCGCAGCTTCTTGAGAAAGAGGCCCCGCAGGGTGTCGTCCCCGGCGCGCTCCCAGAGGGAGGCGCGCGGGCGGGTCTCATCCCGCAGCTGCAGCTCAAAGAACAGCTCCGAAAGGGCGGTCTGCAGCCGGTTCAGATCCGGGCTGTCGTCGGCCTCGCCGGTGAGCACGATGCGGTAGATGTCCCGCACGGTCTCGTCCGGCAGGGAGGTGTGCACCGCCAGCAGCGGGTCCGCCCCGGTGACGTCCACCTTCAAAACCTCGTACCGGCGCAGGGCGATGCAGCGCGTTTCCAGCGTACAGCCCGCGTCCGAGAGGGTGACGAGATTGACCGTCTTCTCCCCAGTCTCGTCAAAGCCCCGGCCCTCGGGGCAGCCGGGCCAGGCGTACCAGGTGTCCCCGGCCTTCTGCAGGCCGCTGGCCTTGTGGATATGCCCCAGGGCGGCGTAGTCCATGCCGGAGGCGGCCAGCTCCTCCGCCGTAATGGGATTGTAAGCGGAGTCCCGGGTCCCCACCTCGCCGTGGAGGCAGAGGAGATTGCGCATCCCCTCCCGCCGCGGGGCGGTGAAGCCGCGCAGCAGCGGTCCCGCGCGCTTTTCGGTGAAGGCCGCGCCGTAGACGCAGGCGTCCAGCTCCGGCAGGACCACGCCGGTGACGGTGGGCTCACGGAATACGTGCACGTTGTCCGGCAGCTTCAGCCGGGCCCAGGGGGATTGAGAGGTATAACGGTCGTGGTTGCCGGGGGCGATGAACACCGGCGCGCCCATGGCGCCCAGCCAGCGCACCAACTCCTCCCCGGTCTCAAAATAACTGTTGTCGCTGTCCAGCAGATCGCCGGCCAGCAGCACCAGATCCACGTCCTCCTGTCGGGCCAGGGCGGCAAGCCGCCGCAGCAGCTCTCGCTGCTCGCCCCGGCGCATGGCGGCCTTGCCGGCGGAGAGCCCCTCAAAGGGGGAGTCCAGGTGCAGATCGGCGCTGTGGAGGATCTTCAGTGTCCGGCTCATGTCAGCCGCACCCCCTCCGCTTCGATACATCTGCCGGTCTCCGTGTCGATGGTGAAGACGCAGCCCTCCAGCTTGGTTTGACCCTTGGCGGCCTCATAGCGCCGGGGCGGGTCCCCCATAAATTTGCCGATGCTCTGCTGGGGGTCGATGCCCAGCACGGACTGCACCGCCCCGGTCATGCCCAGATCGGTGATGTAGCCGGTGCCGTTCGGCAGCACGCAGGCGTCTGAGGTCTGCACATGGGTGTGGGTGCCCCAGACGGCGCTGGCCTTCCCGTCCAGCAGGAAGCCCATGGCGCGCTTTTCGCTGGTGCCCTCGGCGTGGAAGTCCACCAGGATGATTTTCTCCTGAATCTCCGCCATGTAGCCGTCGGCGATGACAAAGGGGTTGTCGGTGTTGGTGTCCAGCGTGAAGCGGCCCATCAGGTTCAGCACGCACACGTCGCCGAAGTCCCGGTGGAACACTGCGATGCCGCGGCCCGGGCACTGGGGGGCGAAGTTTGCCGGGCGCAGGATTTTGGTGCGCTCCTCCAGATAGGGCTGCAGCTCCGTGCGGGTCCAGGTGTGGTTGCCCAGGGTGATCACGTCGGCCCCGGCGCGGAAGATCTGGTCGGCCTGCCGGGGGGTGATGCCCACGACGTTCGCGTTTTCGCCGTTGACCACGGTGAAATCCAGCCGCAGATCCTTTTTATACTGTTTCAGATGCTTTTCCAGGTGGTCGAGTCCGGGCTGCCCGCAGACATCACCCACCGCGAGAATGCGAATTTCCATGAGAGCCTCCGGAAGACTGCTGCATTTTTTCAATATAATATTCTACCACAAATTGCATGGACGGTTCAAGCGCTTTGCGGGACATAATAGGGATAGCTGAAAAAGGAGGAAACCGAAATGAACAAACGCAATTTTATGGTCGGTATGGGCATGGGTCTCGTAGTGGGCGGCTGCGCGATGCTGGCCATGCGGCCGAAGAAGCCCGGGCTCAGGACCGTGGTGGGCCGCACCCTGAAAACCATGGGCGAAGTGGCCGACTCCGTCTCGGACCTGATGGGCTGGTAACGGCGTCAGAAGAAGGCTGTGAGGTCAGATACGCGCGCAAGCACGCGTATCTTGACCGCCAATCTTCTTCTTCCTTTCCGAATCGAAGCGCGAAGGCTTCGATTCGGGGGAGTGGGCGGGGCAACCCCCTCCCCTACATAGCCCCTCCGGAGAGCCTGCGTGTTTGCCGTAGGGGCGATTCACGAATCGCCCGCGAAAAACACCGCGATTTTTTCAAAAAAGGGCTTGCAAAACATTCCAGACTGTGCTAATATACATAAGCTTTCAAAAGAGCACATGCGCGATTAGCTCAGCTGGATAGAGCGTCTGGCTACGGACCAGAAGGTCAGGGGTTCGAATCCCTTATCGCGTGCCAAAGGGCCATCCCGAACGGGATGGCCCTTTTGGCATGTTGCGATAGGGATTCGAATGATCATAGAAGCCGCCGGGGGGGCGGCTTCATCCGACAGTGCAAACACTGGCGAATACTTTAGACAACGAATCCCAACTCGCGTGTGCGCCGCCGGGGCGGCGCACAGATAGCGCAGGTTTTACGCGGCTGGATACTCTTTCGTTTGAGATCCCTCGGCTCGCTCCGCTCGCTCGGAATGACATGGGGGCCTTCAATCGGCTGCACGCGAACACGAAAAAGCGGAAAAGCGAGGACGGGGCGGATAATTCCGGTGGACTTCCCAACGTGCAGGGGCTATAATGAAAACAGTACACAATTTCCGGGGCGGAACAAAGGTGGGGGAACATGAAAACACAGACGAAAACCGTGAGCCTGGACCGCCCGGGCGTGGACGCCGTGTCCGAGACCATCCGGGCCTGGCTGGAGGAAGCGGGCATCCCGCAGCGGGACATCCTGCGCATCCGGCTGACCATGGAGGAGCTGCTCAACCGGGTCAGCGAACACGGGAAAGGCTGTGCGTACGCAGATCTGCGCTTGTGTAAACGGATCGGTGAGTGGCGCCTGTACGTCCGCTATGACGGGGACAGGTTCGACCCCACAGGGCGGAAGGAGAGCGACGCCGACAAGTGGACGGTCGACCTCCTTGCCCGGACGGGCTTTGCGCCTGTGTGGCGCTGGCGCGCCCGGAAAAACGAGCTGCTGCTCCGCATCCCCAGCGGGAAGCGGCGGCCGGAGCGGGTGATGCTGGGCTGCGCCGTGATGGCGGTCCTGGTGGGTCTGCTCGGGGACTTTCTGCCGGAAGGGCTGAAAACCGGCGCGTCGGACTATTTCCTGTCGTATCTGTCCGACGGGTTTCTCCGGCTGCTGGGCGCCTTTATCGGGATGATGGTCTTCCTTGCCATCGTCACCGGCATCTGCGGCATTGGGAGCTCCGCGGATCTGGGGCGTATCGGGAAGCTGATGATTTCCCGCTTTGTGGGCAGCACCTTTCTTGTCTCGGCGGCCTTCGTTTTCGCGGTCCGCTTCTTCTTCCCGCTGGGCCGGGGAACCGGCGGCGGGAGTTCCCAGGCCTCCGCCATCCTGAAGCTCCTCCTGGAAGTGATCCCCTCCAATCCGGTGCAGCCGTTCATGGAGGGCAACACGCTTCAGATCGTTTTCCTGGCCGCGATCGTGGGAAGCGTCCTCCTGCTGTCGGGGAGCGAGACCGAGGGCCTGCGCCGCCTCGTCTTCCAGGCGGAAGCTGTGGTACGGCGCTGCGTCACGGGCGTCTGCATGTTCCTGCCGCTCTATGTCTTTTCCTCCCTGGTCATGCTGTTCTGGCGGAGCGGGACAGGGGTTCTCCTGACAATCTGGAAGCCGCTGGCCGTATGCATCGGCCTCTGCCTGCTCTACGCGTTCGTCTATCTGGCGGCGGTCTGCCGGAAATTCAAGGTGAAGGCGTCGGTGCTGCTGCCCAAGCTCATGCCGGATTTTGTCATCGGACTGTCCACCGCGTCCTCCTCTGTGGCCTTTCCCACCACACTGGAGATCAACGAGACGAAGCTGGGCATCGACCCGTCCTACTCCCGAACGGCTGTTCCGATCGGAGGCAGCCTCTTTGCCGGGATCCTTTCCCTGCTCTTTATGGTCGTCGGGGGATTCCTTGCGGAAAGGAGCGGCGTGACAGCGGATCTCTCCTGGTGGATCATCCTTGCGCTTGTCAGCGCTTTGCTTGCCATCGCGACCCCGCCGGTGGCCGGCGGCGTGCTGTCCTGCCTGGCGATCCTCATGCTGCAGCTGCAGATCCCGCAGGAGGCGCTGGCCCTCGGCGTCACGCTCCTGATGTTGCTGGACTTTCCGACCACTGCCATACGAATCACGGTGCTCCATCTGGAAATGATTCTGCAGGCCGATCGCCTGGGGCTGCTGGATGCGGAAGCCCTGCGCGCCCCCGCGCAGACCCGGTAGAGGCAAAAGACCCAGCCTGTATAGGCTGGGTCTTTTCATATGTGTCTGAGGCCGATCTCTCAAATCCGCGCCACGCCGGTGCGGCGGGCGGCGTCCGCGGTGGCTTTGGCCACAGCGTCCCGTACCCGGGGATCGAAGGCGGCGGGCAGGAGGTAGTCGGCGGAGAGCTCCTCGTCGGAGACCAGGCCCGCGATGGCCGCGGCGGCCGCCAGCTTCATCTCCTCGTTGATGTCGCTGGCCCGCACGTCCAGGGCGCCCCGGAAGATGCCGGGGAAGCAGAGCACGTTGTTGACCTGGTTGGGGTAGTCGGAGCGCCCGGTGGAGACCACCGCCGCGCCGCCGGCCTTGGCGTCCTCGGGAAAGATCTCCGGGGTGGGGTTGGCGCAGGCAAAGATGATGGCGTCTTTGTTCATGGTCTTCACCATCTCCGTGGTCAGCACCCCCGGGGCAGAGGTGCCGATGAACACGTCGGCCCCCCGGAGCACCTCGGCTAGGCTTCCCTGCCGCCGGCGGGGGTTGGTCAGGGCGGCCAGCTCCAGCTTGGCGGCGTTCATGTTCTCCTGCCGCCCCTGATAGATGGCGCCCGCCCGGTCGCAGACGGTGAGATCCACCGCCCCCGCGGTGAGCAGCAGCTTTGCGATGGCCGTGGCCGCGGCGCCCGCGCCGTTCTGGACGATGCGCACGTCGGAGAGCTTTTTGCCCGTCAGCTTCAGGGCGTTGGTGAGCCCCGCAAGGGTGATGACGGCGGTGCCGTGCTGGTCGTCATGGAAGACGGGGATGTCGCAGCAGGCCTTGAGCTTCTCTTCGATGGCAAAGCAGCGGGGGGCGGAGATATCCTCCAGATTGATGCCGCCGAAGCTGCCCGAGAGCAGGCGCACGGTGTTGACGATCTCGTCCACGTCCTTGCTGCGGATGCAAAGCGGGATGGCGTCCACGCCGCCAAAGGCCTTGAAGAGCACGCACTTGCCCTCCATGACGGGCATGCCCGCCTCGGGGCCGATGTCGCCAAGACCCAGCACCGCCGTGCCGTCCGTGACCACCGCCACCGTGTTCCAGCGGCGGGTGAGTTCAAAGCTCAGGGAGGGGTTCTTTTGAATCTCCAGACAGGGGGCGGCCACGCCGGGGGTGTAGGCCAGGCTCAGCGCCTCGGCGGAGTCCACCGCGGCCCGGGGCGTGACCTCCAGCTTGCCTCTCCACGCTCTGTGCTTCTCCAGGGAGAGTTTTCCGTAATCCATGGGAGTGCTCCTTTCTCTATCAACGGCCGGGAAAACCCGTGCCGGGGGTGTTCGTTTTGGGGAAAGCGCCGCTTGACAACGGACCGTGACGGCCCTAGAATAAAATCAGCTGATTAAAAAACCTGATTTTTGGCCGGAAATCCGGCGGAAAGAGACGAGATGGAACAAAAGAAGAGACGGATGCGCCCTCTCGGCGTGATCCTGCGGATCCTGGCGGGGCTGCTGGCGCTGCTGCTGTTGGCGGCGCTGGTGCTGACGATCCTGCCCATGACCGAGACGGTGGAGAAAACCGCGCTGCCCGGCGCGGCGGACTGGATGGCCCCCCTGCCGAATGAGCGGAGTCTCAACGCCCTGGCGATCCCCGGCACCCACGACAGCGCCACGCAGTACGTGCAGCTGGCCTGGTTCTCCAAGTGCCAGGCGCTGGGCATCCGGGAACAGCTGGAGACGGGCTTCCGCTATCTGGACATCCGGCTGGGCCTGGCCGAGGACGGCGGCCTGCAGCTGATGCACGGCTTCACCCGCTGCAAAACCGGGCCCATGCCCTGGAGCGGGACGCTGACGCTGGACGCGGTGCTGGAAGACTGCTATGCCTTCCTGCAGGCGCACCCCGGGGAGACGGTGCTCTTTGCCGCCAAGTACGAGCACGGCGACGCCCCCACGGCGGAGCTGCAGAGACGGCTCCAGGCCTACATCGAGAAAAACCCGGAGCAGTGGCTGCTGACGGACCGGATGCCCACCCTGGGCCAGGCCCGGGGCAAGCTGGTGCTGCTGCGCCGCTGGGAGGACGAGGCCGGTCTCGGCAGCGAGAGCGGCATCCCCTTCCTCTGGGAGGACCAGAACGGCTCCGACAACACGGCGCTGAACACCGTTCTGTGCGACCAGGGCAGCTACCGCCTCTGGGTGCAGGACCGCTTTGCGTACGAAGCGGAGGAGAAGTGGGCCGCTTTCACCGCGGGCCTGGCCCCGGAGGGCGCGGGCAAGCGGGACGTGCGCCTGAGCTTTTTGAGCACCAAGGGCTCCGCGGCCTACGGCCACCCCTGGAAATACGCCGGGGAGCTGAACACGCGGCTGGGCTCGCTCGAGCCCGCGGCGCTGCGCGCCTGGGTGGTGGTGGACTTCGGCACGGCGCTGCTGGCCTCCCAGGTCTACGGCGCAAATCCCATCGCCTGAGCGGACGAAAAAAGAATGACTTGCTGAACCACAGCCGCCTTCGGGCGGCTGTTTTTTACGCCATTCTTGCCAGGAGGATGGTGTCCGCCCCGCGGGCGATGCGCAGATCCAGACCGTTTTCCGTCTCCCGGCGGAAAAAGCGCAGCTCCTCCCCCTCAAAGCAGGAGGCGCGGAAGCTCACGTCCACGGTTTGAGGGCGCAGGGCCTGCAGTTCCCGGTTGGAGAAAGCCCCAAAGAGGGCCCGCAGATAGGCGGCGTTGTTCATGTGGCCGCCCACGTCGATATCCGTGGAGCGCACCCGGTAGGTATCAAAGGGCGCGACGCCCTCAAATTTGTCGGGGATGCGGGCAAAGGGCTCCGCGCAGGCGGAGGGCCGGTCAAAGGGCAGCGCCGCCGGGAAGAGCCCCGCGGCGGGGGTGAGGGCATGGGTCGCGGTGTTCATCACGGCCCATTCCGTCCGGCCCCGGATCAGCAGCTCGTCCCCCCGCCGGATCTCGTAGCTGCGGTTACAGCGCAGGGCGCCGGGCTTCTCCGGCCAGGTGCGGAGGGTGACGGTCTCGCCCAGGGCGGGGCGGGAGAGAAAGACGATTTTGGTGCGCACCGTCAGCCAGAAGAGGGACTTTTCCGCCATGGCGCCCAGGCCCACGCCCAGGCGCTCGGCGTGGGCGCCGGCCAGATCCTGAAAGACGTGGAAGGCGCCGGGATAGCTCAAAAGCCCCTCCGCGTCGGCAAGGCTGGGCCCGATGGCCAGCGTCTGCTGCATGACCTGTTCCATATCACAAAACTCCTTTTTACATCAGCGGCGCGATAAACTGCATCAGCCCGCCCAGCAGCCGGTAGCCCAGCTTTTCCTTGCGCACGGTCTCGGGCGTGACCTCGCGGCAGGCGGCCAGGGTCTGCTGAAAATCCCGCTCCAGATCGGCGATGCAGGGGCAGCGGTAGAGGTAAGCCGCGCACTCAAAGTGGTGGTAGAGACTGCGGTAGTCCAGATTGATGGTGCCCACCACGCCCTTCGTGTCGTCGCTGACAAAGACCTTGGCGTGGACAAAGCCCGGGGTGTATTCGTAGATCTTGACCCCGGCGTCCAGCAGGGCCTTGTAGTGGGACTTGGCCAGGGCCCAGGCGGCCTTCTTGTCCGGGATGCCGGGGAGGATGAGCTTCACGTCCACGCCCCGCTGGGCGGCGTAGCACAGGGCGGTTTTCAGCTCGCCGTCCAAAATCAGATAGGGCGTCATGATATGGACATAGTCCGTGGCCCGGTTGAGGATGTCCATGTACACCGTCTCCCCCACCTTGTCCCCGTCCAGGGGGCAGTCGCCGTAGGGGATCACCCAGCCCGGCGCCTCCGGGTGCTCCGGAGCGTCAACGGCAAGCCACGGGTCAAACACCGGCTCCTTTTCCTCAAGGTTCCACATCTGCAGAAACAGCAGGGTAAAGCTCTTCACCGCAGGGCCCTCCAGCATCAGGGCCGCGTCCTTCCAGTGGCCGAAGGGGGATACGCGGTTGATGTACTCGTCGGCCAGGTTCACCCCGCCGGTGAAGGCTGTCTTCCCGTCGATGACCAGGATCTTGCGGTGGTCGCGGTAATTGTAGTGGGAGGAGATGGCGGGACGGATGGGGGCGAAGGGGCGGGCCTGGATCCCCCGCTCCCGCAGGAGCCTGGCGTAGTTGAAGGGCAGCTTGTTGACCTCGCACATGCCGTCGTAGAGCACGCGGATCTCCACGCCCTGCCGCGCCTTCTCCAGCAGGATGCGCAGGATCTCGCCCCACATCCAGCCCTCTTCTATGATAAAATACTCCAGAAAGATGAAGTGCTCCGCCTTTTTCAGCTCCTCCAGCATGGCCGCGAACTTCTCCTCGCCGCCGGGGAAGTAGGTGACGGCGGTCTTGTCCCAGATGGGGAAGCAGCCGCTGCGGCAGAGATAGCGGTCCAGATCGTCCGTGCCGGAGCCGTCCTTTTCGAGGGCCGCGGGAATGGCGGGGTCCTGGGGAATGGAGGTTCTGGTGGCTTCGATCAGCTCGGCGGTGCGCGTGGAGAGCAGGCGGTGGCCCACGTTGGTCTGGGTGAAGTACAGCAGCGCGGCGGCGGGCAGGGGGAAGATCGCGATGAGGAACATCCAGGTCAGCCGCGCCGAGGAGTCCATATTGCTGTTGAAGAGATAGATCACCATGGCCGCGGTGAACAGCCCCTGCAGCAGGCTGATCCAGTGCAGATACTGCTTGAGCCAGACAAACAGCGCGTCCAGCACCACCAGCTGCAGCGCCATCAGCAGCACAATGATCAGCAGGCGGCTGAACAGCAGGCTCAGCAGCCCCTTGCGTTTGGGCTTGGCCAGGCGGAAAACGGCGTCTTCACGGGGTTCCATAGCGCCAGCTCCTTTGAAAAGGGTTATTTTCTCCATTTTACCATGTCCCCGGCGGCGGCGCAACAGAAAGCCGCCGACCGGATTCGCTCACCGCGGCGGAATTTGCACAGGGCAAACCGAGGAAAAGGCTTGCAAATTTTTACCGGATACGATATGATAATATTTGTTAGATTGCACCATTATGCGCAGGAACCCGGTTTCAAAATCTTGTGCTGAGATGCAGGGAGAAAAACCATGAAAGTCGATAAGAAGAAAAGAGAAAAACGCCTGAACCTCATCGGCATGGGCTGCGGCCTGTTCGTGCTGATCGTGGGTTTGACCACCGGCATTCTCAAGAGTCTGCCGGCCACCGCCGGCGTCAAGGACAGCGAAATTCCCGCCTCCGCCCTGACGCTGAAGGGCACCGCCCCCGGCCGCAACGGGGACGTGACCGTGGAGATCGTGGCCGACGAGGGCAAGATCTACCGCATCAAGGTTGTGGACCAGAAGGAGACCGACGGCATCGGCTCCAAGGCCGTCGAGCAGCTGCCCGTGGACATCTTCCAGGCCCAGAGCCTGAAGGTGGACGGCGTCACCGGCGCCACCCTGACCTCCGACGCCATCAAGGCGGCCATCGTCAACGCCCTGACCGACGGCGGGCTCCAGCCCGGCAGCTTCGGCGGCGCCCTGGTCAAGGCCGAAAAGCTGGCCAAAAAGGTGGAGACCCACTCCGGCGTCACCGTGATGCACGCGGCCGACTGGCAGGAGAAGTACCCCAACCAGTACAACACCTGGATGATGACCAGGGAGAGCTCCGAGGCCGAGGACTATCTGGAGATCTACCCCATGCTCCGCACCCTGTACGAGGGCTACGGCTTCGCCAAGGACTACAAGGCGGCCCGCGGCCACTTCTACGACGTGCAGGATATCGAGGCCACCGGCAGACCCCACCCCATGGCCAACTGCTGGACCTGCAAGACCCCGGACTTCACCAACATGGTCAACGAGATGGGCATCGAGGCCTATCAGCTGGAGTGGACCGAGGTGCAGAAGCAGATCACCGAGGGCATCAGCTGCTACACCTGCCACGCCAATACCCCCGGCGAGATCACCGTGACCCACACCTACTGGATCGACGCGGTGGGCGACGACTTTGAGAACATCGACGCCGCGAACCTGGCCTGCGGCCAGTGCCACAACGAGTACTACTTCGCCCCCGACACCAAGGCCACCACCATCGCGCACCACGATCTGGCCAGCATGGCCCCGGACCAGATGCTCGCCTACTTCAACGACGGCGCCAA
>JBGUNL010000114.1:0-2894 GCA_045117295.1 Candidatus Limivicinus sp. | reverse complement strand
GTGTTTTCCGGGGATGCGAAAATAACGTCCCGGTTGTTTTCACGCAGATTTTAGCATTTCATTGTTAACTTGTCAATTTCTATTGTTGTTTTCTTGTTATTTCTTTGTGCTGTTTTTTATTAACTTCACAAATTTAACAATGGAGTTGACAGTTTTGGTGTTTTGGGTTATACTGACTGCATCAAGGGCCAGTTCCATTTGAAAGGAGTGCCGCCATGCGAGACAGCCGCAGAAAAGAGATTGCCGCCTACATCACCCGTCGGGGTTCGGTCAACATGCCGGAGCTGTGCGAGACCTTTCATGTATCCATGAACACCATTCGGGCAGACGTGTCCTTCCTGGAACAGACCGGTACCGTGGAGAAGGTCTATGGCGGTGTCCGCGCCGTACAGCAGCAGGAGATCCCCCTCTTCGCCCAGCGGGCCCAGCTGCACACCGAGGCCAAGCGGGCCATCGTACGGCAGGCGGCCTCTCTGGTGAACGACGGGGACACGCTGTTCGTGGACGCCGGCACCACCACCATGCACCTTCTGGATATGCTTCCGCTGGAGATCCACGCCACCATCGTAACCGGCAACCTCCACATCATTGCCCAGGCCTGCACCCGCCCCAATCTGGAGCTGATCGTGCTGCCCGGCGCGCTGAACCGCCGCACAAACTCCGTCTCCGATGTGAGCGCGCTGGAATTTTTGGGACGCTATCACTTTGGCAAGGCCCTGATGGCGGCCACCGGTCTCTCCGCTGACGGGAAGCTGAATGTGTCCTCCTATCTGGATCATGAGATCAAGCACCTGGCCGTGCAGCAGAGCGATCACCGCATTCTTCTGTGCGACTCGGCAAAGTTCGGCGCCGCCGGTCTCATGAGCTACGCCAGTCTGAAAGATATGGACCGCCTGATCACCGACAGCCTCTGCTCCCCGGAGCTCCGCGCCCTCTGCCGCAGCTTCGGCACCTTGCTGGAGATCGCCGAATAGCAAAAGAAAGGACCCTGCCCATGTATAAGATCGAACCGCACCTGCACACCACCCACGTCAGCCGCTGCGGGCGGCTGGAGGCACAGGAGATCGTGGCCGGGTACAAGGCCGCGGGTTACAGCGCTCTCATCGTAACCGACCATTTTAACCGCACCACCTTTGACTATCTGGGTCTGAATCCTGCCGGGAAAGGCGACCGGGTCGGCGCCTTCCTGGAGGGCTATCGCCGTGTCCGGGAGGAAGGCGAGCGCCAGGGCCTGCGGGTCTTCAAGGGCGCGGAACTGCGCTTTGACGAGTGCGAGAACGACTATCTGCTCTATGGCTGGGCGGATGAGCTGCTTGCCGAGCCGGAGGAGATCTTCCGCATGGGCATCGCCGCCTTCTCCCCCATCGCCCGGGGGCTGGGCGCGCTGCTGATCCAGGCCCACCCCTATCGTCACGGCTGCACCCCGGCCATCGCCCGGTATCTGGACGGGGTGGAGGTTTACAACGCCAATCCCCGGCACGACAGCCGGGATGCGCTGGCTGTCCATTATGCGCAGGAGTTCGGTCTGATCGGCACCGCCGGGTCCGATTGCCACCGGACCGAGGATATTGCCCGGGCAGGCATTGGCATGGAGTGCCTTCCCAGCGACTCCATGGAGATGATGCGTCTGCTCCGGTCCCGCAACTTCCGCCTGCTGAAAAACGGGGAGGTTTTTGAGCCATGATCTATGAAAAGTCCTGCGGCGCCGTGGTCTATAAGCTTGAGAACGGCCGCCGTCTGTATCTGGTGGAGCGGACCCCCTCCGGAAAAACGGTGCTGCCCAAGGGCCATGTAGAGGCCGGGGAGACCGAGGCAGAAACCGCCCGACGGGAAATATGGGAGGAAACCCATCTGGTGGTCTCTCTGGATACTTCCTTCCGGGAAATCGCAAAATACTCTCCAAAGCCCGAAAGTGAAAAGACCGTGGTCTTCTTTCTGGCCCAGCCCGTGAATTGCGACGCACGTCCCCAACCGGAAGAGGTCGACCGACTGGAGTGGCTGCCCTATGAAGAGGCCGAGGCCCAAATCACCTATCCCTCCGTGCGCAAGGTACTGCGCAAGGCAGAAACTGTCCTGGCCGGGAGACAGAGAGACTGATTTCCCTCTGAAAGCGCCAAACAGTCCGAGGGAAAGCAGAAAAGTGCTCGCCCGGAAATACGACATGTACGGATCAAGGCGAAATAACCTCGAAAGACGGCGCTTTTGGGCTTAAGGCCGTCCTTTGCTGCACCAGTTTACCGCTAAAAGCGTTCAGTATGAAATGAGATCCCCCAGGGAATGAGCATATGCTCGTCCCCTGGGGGATTTTTTGCTCTATTTCAACTATAGTCAACTTTAGTTTTCACACTCCATCGTTCGCTTTTTCATTTTCCACCCTTGTCACAAAAACCGATTTTGCGTTTTTGTGGCAAACGGGGGAAAATGAATACCGGCAAAAAGCATTTTGATCCCCCGCGAAGAAATGGTGCTGCCGGTACCCGGAAGGTTTCCAAAGGAGGGCCGGGGAGGTCTGCCTTTGGCACACGATCTTGCTTGCAAGGTCTAGTGTGTTATACCTTTTGTTCCGCGAAGCGGGCAAGGGGATGATGCCGCCCTACCGGACAGCACACCTTTACCCGCCGAAAACGGCAGCCAAAAACTGCGAAGGGATGAGCAGAGTTTGGCTGCTGTTTTCATGAAGGAAGCGAGTGCGGAATGCAATGAAGCACATGCTTCCGGCGGAACAAGAGGTATATAAATCTCCCGTCCCGCCGCTGCGCCGCTTCTCTAAAAGATGCTTTCAAAATGCAAGCACGTTTCGGACTTGTATGCTCGGTGTGCTTTCAAAATGCAAGCATCTTCTCGCGTTTTGCTAATCCACCCATCGAATGATCATGCCGCGATCGGAGTTGGTA
>JBGUNL010000113.1:0-4578 GCA_045117295.1 Candidatus Limivicinus sp. | reverse complement strand
CTGGGGGCGCTCTCCGGCCGCCGGCACACCAGGCGCAGGCGCTTGGGCTCCAGGCCGTTTTCCGCGAGGCGGCAGAAGAGCTCCGCCAGCCGCTCCGGTTTGTGCACCAGGCAGGCCCGCCCGCCGGTGCGCAGCAGGTAAGCCGCGGCCCGGCAGATCTCCTCCAGGCTGCTCTTCAGCTCGCTCCGGGCGGCGGCCCGGTCCGCATCCGCCGGGAGCGCCCCGCTTCCCGCCGGGTAATAAGGGGGATTGGCGATCACCAGGTCGAAGCTCCCAGCGCGAAACAGCGCGCGGTGGTCCCGGATATCGCCGGTGACGATCTCGCCCCGGGTCTCGAGGCCGTTTTCCGCGAGATTCCGCCGGGCCAGCTCCGCCGCCTCCGGCACGATCTCAAGCCCCGTCATGCGGAGTGTCTCCGTCCGGGAAAGCAAAAGCAGCATCGCCGCCCCCGAGGCGCAGCCCAGATCGATGCCCCGCCGGGCCCCTGTCGTCCGGGCAAAGTCCGCCAAAAGGACGCAGTCCGTCCCCAGGCGAAAATGCTCCGCCTGATACAGAACCGGCCCGCCCGGCCAGAGCTGTTCTTTGTCGGTCATGGCTGCAATCCCTTCTCCGCGCAGCGGACATACAATCATCTTTTGCAAGGACATGTGCCTTGCGAGATCAAATCCATTTTCGGCCGCGGCGTGCACGTGGCCGAAAATACTTCTCAGACCTCCAGTGTGCGAGGCGGAGCCGAGTGCGCGCAGAGGTCTGCAAACTCGGCAAAGTGCCTGCACTTTGCCGACAGAAAGAAAAAAGGGACGAGAAACTCGTCCCTTTTTTCTATGAGTTCAGATTACTCCTGAACGATGGCCTCGGCAGGGCACTGGGCAGCGCAGGAGCCGCACTCCAGGCACTTGCTGGCGTCGATCTCATAGTGCAGATCGCCCATCTCGATCGCTTCGGCAGGACACTGTGCTGCGCAGGAACCGCAGGACAGGCACTCGTCGGTGATAACAAAAGCCATGATGATACCTCCGTATGTAGTTTAAGCCTTGCGGCTTCATTGCCATTGTAGCACATCTCCTCCAAAAATCAATGTCAAAATCTTTGAAACTGCATATAATTTGTAAATCTTTTGGCGATACTTTTTCCGTCCCTCCGCGATTCGCGCGTTTCGGCGCGGTGTGCGGCGGATAATCAGAACAGGACAATCGAGGCAGCGAGGAGGCTTGTGTGATCAGAAGCAACGAGAAGTTTACCCAGCGGGCGGAGCAGTCCATCGAGAGCGCCCGCAGAGCGGCAGGGGAACTGGGCCACGGCTATGTGGGCACCGAGCACCTGCTGCTCGGCATTCTGGCGGAGGAGGACGGGCTGGGCGCCCTGATTCTCCGGCGGCAGGGGCTGGAGGGCGATACGCTGCGCCGCCTGGTGGTGCGCCGCTGCGGCGTGGGCGCCCCCGGCGTCCCCGGCCAGGGGCTGACCCAAAACGCCCGCCTGGCCGTGGAGCGCGCCGCGGCGGAGGCCCGGGCCCTGCACCACTTCTGCATCGGCACGGAGCACCTGCTGCTGGGAATCCTGCGGCTTCCCGACTGCGGGGCGGCCCGGGTGCTGGAGGAGGCCGGGGCCGATTGCAACCGGATCTGCACCGAGATCATGGACGTCTTCGGCAATCCCGACGCCCGGGGCCGGACCCAGACCGGGGCCGTGCGGGCCCCCACCCGCCGGGCGGAGACCCGGGTTTTGGACCAGTACAGCCGGGATCTCACCGCCCTTGCCGCCGCAGGCGGGGTGGACCCGGTGGTGGGCCGCGCGGAGGAGATCCGCCGCACCATCCAGATCCTCTCCCGCCGCAGCAAAAACAACCCCGTCCTTGTGGGCGAGCCGGGGGTGGGAAAGACCGCCGTGGCCGAGGGGCTGGCCCGGCTGGTGGTCCAGGGGCGGGCGCCCCGGGAACTGCAGAGCAAGCGCATCGTCTCCCTGGACATCCCGGCGATGCTGGCCGGGACCAAGTACCGGGGCGATTTTGAGGAGCGGGTCAAGGCGGTGCTGAAGGACGTGGCCAGGGCCGGGGATGTGATTTTGTTCATCGACGAGCTGCACACCATCGTAGGCGCGGGCAGCGCCGAGGGGGCCATCGACGCGGCCAACATCCTCAAGCCTGCCCTGGGCCGCGGGGAGGTGCAGATCATCGGCGCCACCACCCCCGAGGAATACCGGCGGCACATTGAAAAGGACGCCGCCCTGGAGCGGCGCTTTCAGCCGGTGCAGATCGCGGAGCCGGACGCGGCCCAGGCCCTGGAGATGCTGCGCTCCCTGCGCCCGGCCCTGGAAAAGCACCACAAGCTGCAGGTCTCCGACGCGGCGCTGGAGAGCGCCTGCACCCTCTCCCAGCGCTATATCAGCGACCGCTATCTCCCCGACAAGGCCATCGACCTCATCGACGAGGCGGCCGCCGCCGTGCACGTCGCCGGCGTCTGCCGCCCGGTGGAGGAGGCGGACGTGGCCCAGGTGCTTTCCGTGTGGACCGGCATCCCCGTCACGGGCCTCTCCCGCAGCGAGAGCGAGCGCCTGGCGGGACTGGAGGAGCGGCTGCGGGGCCGGGTCATCGGCCAGGACGAGGCCGTCTCCGCCGTGGCCCGGGCCATTCAGCGCGGCCGCGTGGGGCTCAAGGACCCGGGGCGGCCCGTGGGCTCCTTTCTCTTCTGCGGCCCCACGGGGGTGGGCAAGACCGAGCTCTGCCGCGCCCTGGCCGAGTGCGTCTACGGCGACAAGGACGCCATGATCCGGCTGGACATGTCCGAATATATGGAGAAGCACTCGGTGAGCCGGCTCATCGGCTCGCCCCCGGGCTACGTGGGCTACGAGGACGGCGGGCAGCTCACCGAGAAGGTGCGGCGCAGGCCCTGGTCCGTGGTCCTCTTTGACGAGATCGAGAAGGCCCATGAGGACGTGTGGAGCATCCTGCTGCAGATCATGGACGACGGCCAGCTCACCGACTCCACCGGGCGGCGGGTGGACTTCTCCAACACGGTCATTGTCATGACCTCCAACATCGGGGCCAAGACCATCACCGAAAACCGCGCGCCCCTGGGCTTTTCCGTCTCGCCGGCAGCGGACGGCAGCGCCCTGCGCGCCGCCGTCCTGCGCCAGCTGCGGGACACCTTCCGGCCGGAGTTTCTCAACCGCGTGGATGAGACCATCCTCTTCCGCCGTCTGGACGAGGGGGACATGCTGGCCATCACCCGCGCCCTGCTGGAGGAGGTGGGCCGGCGCTTTGCCGCCCTGGGGCTGCAGCTGACGGTGCCGGAGGACACCGCCCGGCTGCTGGCCGCCCTGGGCCACAGCGACAGCTACGGCGCCCGCCCCCTGCGCCGCACCATCCAGCGGGAGATCGTGGACCGGGCCGCCCAGCAGCTGCTGGACGGCAGCCTCTGCGCGGGGGACCGGGTCACCGCCGTCTGCGCCGGCCGGGACATCCGGCTGTTTAAATCCTGATGATCGTCGATTCAGGCGCTTTTCCCAAAAGCGCCTGTTTCTTTTTGGTCGGCGCTTGACAAACTTCCCGCGGCTTCGTAAAATGAACTTATACAAGACTCAGCAAACTGTCAAAATTTGCCGGTCGCCCGGCAGGCGCCGTCTGAGGGATTGCCATGAAGGAAATTGACGATCGCGGCCCGGAATTTGCCGCGGCCTACGAGCCGGTCAAGGGCGGAAAACATCATAAAAAGCTCGCCGGCGGTCTGGCGGCCCGGGCCCTGCTCGCGGCGGCGGTGGCGGGACTGCTGACGCTCTCCGTTCTGACCAGCCAGGAGGAGATCCGCACCTCGGCGCTCTACGGGGGCGGTCCGGGAGACGCCGCGCCGCCCGCCGTGGAGAACCTCCAGCCGCCGGAGGAGCCGAAGGAACCGGAGGAACCGCCGACGACACCGCCGCCTACCACGCCGCCCTCGGCACCGCCGCCCACCACGCCGCCGCCCACGACGGCGCCGCCCACGACGCCACCGCCCACCACGCCGCCGCCCTACGTCCCGCCTTACGATCCGCCGGCCGACACCTTTACCGCGCCGAAGCTCACATCCTACAGTGCCCACGGGGTCTTCACTCCCGGCAGCGGCGTGGATGTGGACCTCTATTACACGCTGGACATCGGCTCGGCTAAGAGCGCTCTTGTCTCCTGGGTCTGCACCATTCCCGGCTGGGGGGAGTATCCCTGTGAAATGGCCCGAGGCTTTACCAGCAGCTGGTCGGCGGAGGACTCCGTTTTCTGTCCGCAGATTGAAGGGGTAGATCTTACCACGCCGCCTCCGTCCGCCAGTCAGGGGACGATCACCATGACGCTCACCTATGACCCAGACGGCAAGGATATCATCACCTTCTCCTTCCCCATTCGATTTCCACCATAATCGGGCGCTTTTCAGGCCCGTCCCGGTTCTTTTTGAGGAGGTAACCACATGAAACTGGCATTCACGAAATTCAAAACCCTGATTGCCGCGCTCATCGCCGGGGCGCTGGTCTTCGTGCTGGCCCACCCCAGCTGGCTCCCGCTTCCCGAGACCGCGCGGCAGAGTCTCGCCGACCTGGAGAAGACCCACTTTC
>JBGUNL010000112.1:0-2094 GCA_045117295.1 Candidatus Limivicinus sp. | reverse complement strand
CGCAAGCGTAATGCAGAGCAGCACCACGGCCATCGCTGCGGCGCCCGCCTTGTCATAGGCGCCCGTGATCTGCAGGTAGATCGTGGTGGCCAGCGTGTCGTAGGAACCGCCGATGATCATGGGGTTTGCGAAGTCCGCGATCGACTCGATAAAGGTCACGAGAAAGGCGTTGCCGAGGCCCGGCAGCAGCAGCGGCAGCGTCACGTCCTGAAACACGCGCCAGCGCCCCGCGCCCATGTCCCGCGCCGCCTCCTCCAGGGAGGGGTCGATGTTCTTCAGCAGGCCCTTGAGCATCATGTAGCACACCGGGAAGAAGGTCAGCGTCTGAACGATGACGGTGCCCCAGTAGCCGTAGACGCTGTTGTCATAGATGCCAAGCAGAAAACGCGTGATGATGCCCGCCTTGCCGAAGAGCATGATCATCGACAGGCTCAGGACAAACGGCGGCGACACCACCGGCAGCATGGACACGACCTTGAACAGGCCGCCCACGAAGCGGTTCATCCGCACGTACACTTCCACATACGCGAAGAGCAGCCCGATCAGTGCGGAGAGAATCCCCACCACGAAGCCGACCTTCAGCGTGTTCGTAATGGCGCGGGTAAAGCTCGGCATTGCGAAGATCCGCTTGAAGATGCTCAGGCCGAAGGTCCCGTCGCCCACAAAACTGTCCACCAGCAGGATCGCCAGCGGATAGAGAATGAACAGGGTCAAAAAGGTAATCAGCACGACAATGGTCGTCACCATGATCGGGTCCGCCATCAGCTTCTTTCGATCCAGTGCCGCGCCCTGGCTTTTCGCCATAAAAACAGCTCCTCTCTTTGCCGTCTGTGAAAAAGAGGATGGCGGAGAAACCGCCATCCTCTTGCGGGTAGATGAAACTCAGTTCAGACGCACGAGATTGTCTCCGCCCGATCAGGAGGTCTGGAAACGTCCCTCGCCGACATCGGCGCCGGAGTTCTCGATGGCCGTCATGACGTCCTCGACGTTCTGCGCGGTGTCCTTCACCGCCTTGGCGAAGTCATAGCCGTCCCACACCAGGCTGGGATCCAGGCCGAATTCCTCTGCGACGGCAGGCTGCTTGGCATTGTCGATGACCAGGAACTGGTAAGAGCCGTTCTCGGCCGCCAGCTCCACGCAGTCCGGAGACAGGGCGTACTCGACAAAGAGCTTCGCGGCGTTCGGATGGGCCGCGCCCTTGAAGATGGCGACCGGTCCGATCTCGCAGGTCGTGCCGTCCTGCGGAACGATCAGCTGGACATTGTCATAGCCGTTGTCGACGATCTGGGTGATGCCGTCATGCAGGAAGCCGATGCCGATGACGCACTCACCGGTGCCGACGTTCTTGGACGGGCCGGAGCCGGACTTGGTGTAGACTTCGACGTTCTTGTCCAGGTCGACAAGGTACTGGATGCCTTCGTCATGGCCCTTGAGCTGGATCATGAGGTTGGCGACCAGCTTCGGGGTGCCGGCGGTCTTGTAGTTGGAGAGCCAGATCAGGCCCTTGTACTCGGGCTTGAGCAGGTCGTCCCAGGTCTGGGGCACTTCAAGGCCCTTGCGGTCGAGCTCGTCACGGTTGACCATGAATCCGAGCAGGCCGGTGTAGATGCCGTACCAGTAGCCGTCGGGATTCTTGTACATATCCTTCATCAGGTGCACGGCGTTCATTGCGTCGTACTGCTCCAGCAGCCCCTTCGCGGCAGCGTCGTCATAGGGGTTGTTGGTGCCGCCGAACCAGACGTCGGCAGAGGGCTTGCCGTTCTCTTCCTCGATCTTGGCAGGCACTTCACCGGTGGACAGGCGCTGATAGGTGGTCTTGATACCGTAGATCTTCTGGAAGTTCTCGCAGGCGGCGGCGAGGTACTCCTCCTCGCAGGAGCCGTAGACCACGAGCTTGCCCTCGGCCTTGGCGGCGTCGACGAGGCTGGTCTCTTCGGCGCCCTGCTGATCGTCAGCGGGGGCCTGGGTGTCGTCCTGCTTGCTGCCGCAGGCGACCAGGCTGAGCGCCATCACCAGGCAGAGGAGCAGAGCAATGAGCTTTTTCATGCAAATTTTCCTCCAATTCAAAATTTATCCGGGGGCCCCCGGGAACGT
>JBGUNL010000111.1:0-6199 GCA_045117295.1 Candidatus Limivicinus sp. | reverse complement strand
GGTTTGATGCGGTTTTTGACGGAGCGCGCGGCTTACTCGTAGAGGGCCTTGAGCTTCATCAGGTGATCGTAGCGTTTCTTGGCCTCTTCCTCGTTGGCGGCGAAGAGTCTCTCGGCACGATCCGGGAACTCGCGGGTCAGACGGCTGTAGCGGGCCTCGTTCATGAGGAACTCGCGGTAACCGCCGGCCGGCTCCTTGCTGTCCAGGGTGAAGGGCTTCTCCGCGTCGGGGTTGAAGCGGAACAGGTTCCAGTAGCCGCACTTGACGGCCTTGTCCATCTCCTTCTGGCAGTTGGTCATGCCGCCCTTGATGCTGTGCATCTCGCAGGGAGCGTAGGCGATGATCAGGGACGGGCCCTTGTGAGCCTCGGCCTCGGCGATGGCCTTCAGAGTCTGGACCTTGTTGGCGCCCATGGCCACCTGGGCCACGTACACGTAGCCGTAGGTCATGGCCATCTCCGCCAGGGACTTGGCCTTGATCTCCTTGCCGGCCGCGGCGAACTGCGCCACCTGGCCGATGTTGGAGGCCTTGGAGGCCTGTCCGCCGGTGTTGGAGTACACCTCGGTGTTGAACACGAAGATGTTCACGTCCTCACCGGAGGCCAGCACGTGGTCGACGCCGCCGTAGCCGATGTCGAAGGCCCAGCCGTCGCCGCCGAAGATCCACACGGACTTCTTGTTCAGGAAGTCCTTCTGCTTGAGGATCTCCGCGCCCAGCTGGCAGGCCTTGCAGGTGCAGACCGTGCCGCCGGCGGCCTTGGAGGCCTCGGCCGCAGCCAGAGCCGCGGGCTGTCCGTTGCCGTAGATCTCCTTGCCCATGTCGGAGGACAGGAAGGCGATGCAGCTGTCGATGCTGGAGATGTCCTCTTCCAGCTCCTTGATGAGGGCGGCAGCGGCAGCCTGGTTGGCGTTGCCGTCGTCGTAGGTGTCAAGCCAGGCCTGAGCGGCGGCCTTCAGCTCGGCGCAGCAGGAGGGAGCCTCCATCATCTCGATGACCTTGGCCTTGAGATCGTCGCGGATCTTCTTCTGGCCCAGGTGCATGCCGAGACCGTGCTCGGCGTTGTCCTCAAAGAGGGAGTTGGCCCAGGCGGGACCCTTGCCTTCCTTGTTGACGGTGTAGGGAGAGGTGGCCGCGGGACCGCCCCAGATGGAGGAGCAGCCGGTGGCGTTGGAGATGAGCATGTGGTCGCCGAAGAGCTGGGTGACGAGACGGGCGTAGCTGGTCTCGGCGCAGCCGGCGCAGGAGCCGGAGAACTCCAGGTAGGGCTGGGCGAACTGGCTGAACTTCACGTTGTCGGCCACGAACATGTCCTTCTTCTCGGACACCTTGCTGACCATGTAGTCGAAGACTTCCTGCTCGGGCAGCTGACTCTCCATGGGAACCATCTCGATGGCGCCCACCGGGCACTGGCTGATGCAGACGGCGCAGCCCATGCAGTCCAGAGGAGACACGGCCATGGTGAACTTGTACTCGCCCTTGCCTTTGCCGGCCTTGATCTCGGCCAGCTTGGTCTGGGCGGGAGCGGCGGCCGCTTCCTCCGCGGTCAGCGCGAAGGGACGGATGGTGGCGTGGGGGCAGACGAACGCGCACTGGTTGCACTGGATGCACTTGGCGGCGTCCCAGGTGGGAACGGTGACCGCGATGCCGCGCTTCTCATAGGCGGCGGCGCCCAGCTCGAAGGTGCCGTCGGCGTGATCGACGAAGGAGCTGACGGGCAGGGAATCGCCGTCCATCTTGTCGATGGGATCCAGGATGGAGTTTACCATCTTGACGGTCTTTTCACGGCCGGTGTGCTTGGAGGCCTTGGCCTCGTCCTTGGCGTCGGCCCAGGAGGCGGGCACGTCCACCTTCTCGTAGGCGGTGGCGCCGGCGTCGATGGCGTTGTAGTTCATGTCGACCACGTCCTGGCCCTTCTTCAGGTAGGAGTGGAGGGCGGCGTCCTTCATGTACTGAATGGCTTCCGCCTCGGGCATGACCTTCGCCAGGGAGAAGAACGCGGACTGCAGGATGGTGTTGGTGCGCTTGCCCATGCCGATCTTCTTGGCCAGGTCGATGGCGTTGATCTTGTAGAGCTGGATGTTGTTCTTGGCGATGTAGCGCTTGGAGGCGGCATCCAGGTGGTGCTCCAGCTCCTCGTTGTTCCACTGGCAGTTGATCAGGAACACACCGCCGGGCTTGACGTCACGGACAATGGGGAAGCCCTTGGTCACGTAGCTGGGCACGTGGCAGGCCACGAAGTCAGCCTTGTTGATGTAGTAGGGGCTCTTGATGGGGTGATCGCCGAAGCGCAGGTGGCTGACGGTCACGCCGCCGGTCTTCTTGGAGTCGTACTGGAAGTAGGCCTGGACGTACTTGTCGGTGTGGTCGCCGATGATCTTGATGGAGTTCTTGTTGGCGCCGACAGTGCCGTCGCCGCCGAGGCCCCAGAACTTGCACTCGATGGTGCCGGGAGCGGCGGTCACGGGGGCGGCCTCTTCCTTCAGGGACATGTTGGTCACGTCGTCGACGATGCCGATGGTGAACTGGCGCTTCATCTCGCTCTTCTTCAGCTCGTTGTACACGGCGAAGACGGAGGCGGGAGGCGTGTCCTTGCTGCCCAGACCGTAGCGGCCGCCGATGACCTCGATGCCGGTCTTGCCGGCGTTGGCCAGCGCGGTGACAACGTCCAGATACAGAGGCTCGCCCTGGGCGCCGGGCTCCTTGGTGCGGTCGAGAACCGCGATCTTCTTGCAGGTGGCGGGGATGGCGGCCAGGAGCTTGTCCGGGCAGAAGGGGCGGTACAGTCTGACCTTCACCAGGCCGACCTTCTCCCCCTGGGCGCAGAGGTAGTCGATGACTTCCTCGGCCACGTCGCAGATGGAGCCCATGGCGATGATGACGCGGTCGGCGTCGGCAGCGCCGTAGTAGTTGAAGAGCTGGTAGTCGGTGCCGAGCTTGGCATTGACCTTGGCCATGTACTCCTCGACGATGGCGGGCACCGCCTCGTAGTACTTGTTGGAGGCCTCACGGTTCTGGAAGAAGATGTCGCCGTTCTCGTGGCTGCCGCGCATGGTGGGGTGCTCGGAGTTGAGCGCTCTGGCGCGGAAGGCCGCGACAGCGTCCATGTCGACCATTTCCTTGAGATCCTCGTAATCCCAGACCTGGATCTTCTGCAGCTCGTGGCTGGTGCGGAAGCCGTCGAAGAAGTTCAGGAAGGGAACTCTGCCCTTGATGGCGGCCAGGTGCGCCACGGGGCTCAGGTCCATGACCTCCTGCACGTTGGTCTCGGCCAGCATGGCAAAGCCGGTCTGCCGACACGCCATAACGTCGCTGTGATCGCCGAAGATGTTCAGGGTGTGGCTGGCGAGGGTTCTGGCGGAGACGTGGAACACGCCGGGGAGCAGCTCGCCCGCGATCTTGTACATGTTGGGGATCATCAGCAGCAGGCCCTGGGAGGCGGTGTAGGTGGTGGTCAGGGCGCCGGCGTTCAGGGAGCCGTGGACTGCGCCGGCGGCGCCGGACTCAGCCTGCATCTCCTGAACCTTGACCGTCGAACCGAAAATGTTTTTCCGGCCGGCAGCCGCCCACTGATCGACGTAGTCGGCCATGGGGCTGGAGGGGGTGATGGGGTAAATTGCTGCGACTTCGGTGAATGCGTAGGATACATGGGCGGCCGCGTTGTTGCCGTCCATTGTTTTGTAGTGTCTCTCCATATATTCATCTCCATCTCTAAAAATTTGGCACAGATTATATGCCATAACTAACAGTATAAGAATAGCGCATTTTGGTTTTTTTGTAAAGTGCGGCTTTAACTTCTGCAATAATTTTGTTGAAATTCACAGGGCTGGTTTCCCCTGCTTTCTCCCTGCGCCCGAAGGTGGGAACTTTTTCCGCTTTTCAGAAAGGTTTTCTTGTTTTCCTGCATGATTATGGTATACTGAAATAAATATTCACATTGGAAAGGACGGGTGCCTATGGCCGCCGGTGCGGGTCCACGCGGGCCCATCAAATTCCTCACCGAAGAGGAAAAGCAGAACATGCCCAAGGTGACAAAGGAACTTCTGCTGCGCATTCTCTCCTATCTCAAGCCCTACTGGCTCCAGCTGCTGCTGGTGCTGGTGGCCATCGTGCTGTCGGCCACGGTGGGGCTGCTGCCCTCCATCATCACCGGCCGCGTGGTGGACGAGGCCCTGGTGGGCCGGGACATGAAGCTGCTGATTCAGCTGCTGCTCATGGCCTTCTTCACCCTGGCCCTCTCCCAGGTCATCAGCGTGCTGGAGAGCTACATCAACGCCTGGATCTCCCAGCGCATCATCTTCGACATGAAGAACCAGATGTACGACCATCTGCAGCACATGCCCCACTCCTTCTTCGCCACCGAGAAGCAGGGCGACATTATCACCCGCATGAACACGGACATTTCGGGCGTCAGCTCCGTGATCTCCGGCACTCTCTCCAGCATCGTCTCCAACATCGCCACCGTGGTCACCACCCTGGTGGCCCTGTTCTCCATGAGCTGGCAGCTGGCCATCGTGGGCATTCTGGTCATCCCCCTGCTGATTCTGCCCACCCGCAGCGTAGGCCGCACCCGCTGGCAGCTCTTGAACGAAAGCCAGGCCAAGAGCGACGAGATGAACCAGCTCATCAACGAGACCCTCTCCGTCAGCGGCTCCCTGCTGGTCAAGCTCTTCACCCGCGAGAAGGCGGAGTACGACCGCTTTGTGGCCGTCAACGAGGAGGTCACGCGCCTGGCCCTCAAGGAGCAGCGCAGCGGCAAATGGTTCCGGGTGGTCATGGGGATGTTCACCCAGGTGGGCCCGCTGCTGATCTACTTTGCCGGCGGCTGGCTCATCATCTCGAAGGCCGACCCCGCTCTCACCGTGGGCACCATCACCGCCTCCGTGGCGCTCATCAACCGGCTGTACCGCCCGGTGGAATCCCTGCTGAACATCCAGGTGGACTTCACCCGCTCCCTGGCCCTGTTCACCCGCATCTTCGATTACTTCGACCGGGAGATCGCCATCGTCTCCCCGCCCCACGGCCGCGTCTCCGCCCTGGAGGAGGACAGCACCATCCGCTTCATCCACGTGAGCTTCTCCTACACCCCGGAAAAGCCCCTGCTGACGGATATCAACTGCACCATCCCCAGCGGCAAAATGTACGCCATCGTGGGTCCCTCCGGCTCCGGCAAGTCCACGCTGGTCAACCTCATCCCCCGCCTCTACGACGTGGACGGCGGCTTCGTCCTCATCCACGACATCAACGTCAAGAGCTATGATCTGACCTTCCTGCGCAGCAACATCGGCGTGGTGACCCAGGACACCTACCTCTTCAACGGCACCATCCGCGACAACCTGCTCTACGCCAAGCCCGACGCCACCCAGGAGGAGCTGGAGGCGGCCTGCCGCGTGGCCAGCATCCACGACTTCATCCTTCGCCAGCCAGACGGCTACGACACCGAGGTGGGCAACCGCGGTCTCAAGCTCTCCGGCGGCGAGAAGCAGCGCCTCTCCATCGCGCGCGTCGTGCTGAAGAACCCCCGCATCCTGATCCTGGACGAGGCCACCTCCGCCCTGGACTCCATCTCCGAAAACGCCATCCAGGACGCGCTGGAGACCATCATGAAGGGCCGCACCAGCATCGTCATCGCCCACAGGCTCTCCACCATTTTGAAGGCCGACAGCATCCTGGTGGTCAAGGACGGCGTCATCGCCGAGCAGGGCACCCACGACGAACTGCTGGCCAAGGGCGGCGTCTACCGGGAGCTGTACGAGACCCAGTTCCGGCAGGTGCTGGACTACGAGTCCGAACACGGCGAGGCCTTCGCCCCGGAGGAAGCCGCCCCCGCGGCACCCGAAAGCGAACCCGCAGCTCCGGCTGACAATACGGCCCCGACCGCATCCGACGACCCCTCCCCGGAAAAACCATAATTTCCCCCTTGACTTCCCCTGCGCCCTGTGGTATTATACTTAAGCTGATGAAGCAAAGAGCATATCGCGGGGTAGAGCAGCTGGTAGCTCGTCGGGCTCATAACCCGGAGGTCGTTGGTTCGAATCCTTCCCCCGCAACCACATTGTCCGCCCGGAAAAGATATCCGGGCGGACAAACCTTAGAGCCGCAAGGCTTCTAAGGTTTTTTTATGTCCAAAATTCAAGTACAGAAAAAAAGATATCCGAGGGTGTTGGTATGGATTCAGTACATGGAGGAGTTTGAAAAATGG
>JBGUNL010000110.1:0-8403 GCA_045117295.1 Candidatus Limivicinus sp. | reverse complement strand
GTCGGCGGCTGCGGCAGTATCGGGGGCCTGGCAAACTTCGTCCCGGATATCTGGCGCGACCTGATCGCCGCGACAAAGGCGGAGGACTTTTCAAGAACAATGAAGCTTACAAACCTGCTGCACCGGCTGATGCCGATCTATGAGATGGGCTCCAGCAGCTCGCTGCTGTTCAAAAAGCTGCTGGTGTGCCGCGGGGTGGAGATTTCCCCCAAAGCGATCTTTCCTTTTGACGAATCGGACAACGCTGTTTTCAACCGGGTGCGCAGCCTGATGGAAGAGGTTCTGGAGGAGTACCGCAGACTATAAAAACAGAGGAAGGCGTCTGCGACTGGAAAACTGACGGGAATGAAGAAAAAACACAATGGACTGAATGTAAAATAAGTGATGAAAAAAGATAAATTGGCACAAAATAGAGAACAAATATTGACTAAAAGTTAAAACTTGAGTCAATGGGGTTCAAGAGGCCGGAAGTTCGAATCTTCTCACTCGGACCAAAAATCCTCAATTTCGAAAGAAATTGGGGATTTTTTCTTTTGGCTCTTTAGAGGCAATTGTTGCTTTTCTGCGCCGTCCCGTCGGCCAGCACATTGACCTCCTGCTGGGGCGAACATCGCAGAGATAGAGGTTTTCTATAATCAGCATTTATGCTCCGCTCAAAGCTTCTCGAAGAGCGCCGGATTCAGGTACTCCGCTGCCAGAGCCACATAAGAATTCCGGCTTTTCTCCCAAAGATCATAATCTCGCTGCTCCAGAGGGCGAAGGATCTTACAGGGAATGCCGCCGACAAGAACATTCGGCGGGATGATCTGACCCTTTTTCACCAGGGCGCACTCAGCGACGACAGCGTTCTCCCCGATCTCGGATAAGAGACTCAGAACAGCGCCCATCCCTACGCTCACCCGATCCGCTATGGTGCGAGAGTGGACGATGGCGCCGTGACCGAAAACGACCCGACGGCCGATCCGCATTTCTCCTCCGCTTCCGGAATGAATGATCACGCCGTCTTCCACGGCGGTTTCTTCATCAATGACGATCCGCCCGGTGTCGGCGCGGATCACAGCACCGGGGCCGATAAAGCAGCGAGGGCCGACAGAGACGTTCCCGATGATGGTGGCGCTCTCGCTCACAAATGTACTGGGATCGATCTGCGGACTGAAATCACGGTACCGATACAGCATGTGGTTTTCCTCCATACTCGTTTTCTGGCTTCACATATGTTCCGGCGGTCGATCCCTGCTTTTGGGTTCCTGCGAGCGGATCGGCAGGATCGGATCGTACTCTGCTGTTTCCTTTGCGTCTTTCATAAAGGAGAGGCCGGTACTTTTACCTTAACAAAGCAAATCCGGCTTGTCAATCTCGATTCAGCCGGGAATCCACATGGGGGACGGCATGATCCCGGATGCGAAGAACACATGGAATTGAGCATTTCGTAGGCACATTGAGATGGATGATATGAAATCTGGATATTTTGCAGAGCGCAGATTTGCTTGCTATAATAACGCCGAAGGAGGGGGAAAGATGGATTTTGAAACCAGCTTTACACGAGACGGCTTTTGGTGCTTTGAGCAGCGGGGCGTGCGCTGTTTCCTCCTGGAGGGGGAAACGGATGCGGTGCTGATCGATACCGGCTTTGGCGGCGACCTGCTGAGCCTTTGCCGGGAAAAGACAGACAAGCCCATCAAGCTGCTGCTGACACACGGGGACAAGGATCACACCGGCGGCCTTGCGGCCTTTGGGAGCTTCCGGATGCATCCGGAGGAGCTTGAAAACTTCAAAGCGAAAAACGGGGAGCCGGCTGACTGGGTCCCCATCCGGGAAGGGGAATGTCTGGATCTGGGCCGCTTCTGCTTAGAAGCCATCCATATCCCCGGCCATACCCCGGGCAGCGTTGCCTTGCTGGAGCGGAAGAAGGGCTTTTTGATCGGCGGAGATTCCATACAGATCGGCCCCATCTACATGTTCGGCCCCGGTCGTGACATGGTGCGCTATCGGGAAAGCATGGAGAAGCTGCACAGGATGCGGGCCGCCTTCAACCGGGTTTATTCCTCCCACAATCAGCTGCTGGTGCCGGGAGCCATGACGGACGAGCTGCGGGATTTCGCGGACGAGATTCTTGCCGGGCGCTTGCCGGCGGCAGAGCCCGCTCCGGCCCATCTGCCCGCGTCTGTGGGACTTTACAGAAGAGGGCGCGCCGCCTTCTATCTCAACGGCGCAGATTATGACCGAAAAGGGGACTGAAATATGAGTGAAATCAACATGGGTGCCGGACGCATCGGCCGCGTGGTGGCGGCCCGCCTGCAGCCGGGCATGGACGTAATGGAAGGCCTGCGTGAGATCTGCACAGAAAATCATCTGAACAATGGCCTGATCCTCTGCGGACAGGGAAGTCTCAACGGGGTGCGCTATCTCAACCCCATCGAGCGGGAGGATCGCGCCTCCGGCTATGGCTACGGCGATCCGCTGGAGCTGCGCGGCCCTATCGAACTGGTCAGCTCGTCGGGGCTCATCAGCCATAAGGAGGATGGCGGACTGGATCTGCATGTCCATGTCAATCTGAGTGACCGCTACGGCAATGCTTACGGCGGGCATCTGATCGGCGGCACCAAGGTGCTGATCACCGTCAGTTTTGTGCTTGCGGAGGTGGAGGATCTGGACTTTGTACTCAAGGTCGACCCGAAGCTCGGCTTTCCGGCCTTCTGCCCAACGGAGATGCCGGCGGAGGTCTGAAAAAAACAAAAGCCGCGCGCCGATTTCCGGCGCGCGGCAGAGCTGCTTTTCAGGTTGCGTCGTCCAGACCGGTGGGGGAGACGCCGTAATAGTCGCAGGCGTAGGAGATAAAGGTCTTGGCGGCGCGGGAGAGATATTTGTTCTTGTCCCAGGCCAGATACAGAGGACATCGCATGCCGTGGTTTTCCACCGGGATCAGGGTCACGTCGTAGCGCTTGATCAAATCGGGCACATCCGGTGAGAAGGTATAGCCCAGATCCTGCTCTACCAGATAGCACAGCAGATTGTAGGAGCCCACCGAAATGACGGGATTCAGTTCATAATTGGGATTGAGCTCCGCAAAAAAGTTCAGCAGCGCGGATTTGAGATTGTGCGTGGTGCTGTTTTCCACATATCGGTAGCCCTCCAAATCGCTTAACCGCAGATGACGGGCTTTGGACAGAGGAGAGTATTTGCTGGCCAGCAGATAGATTTCCTGATCCCGAAGGAAAATGGTCTCCTCCCGTTCAAAGTCCGGGGTACCCAAGACAAATTTGACGTCATACTGAGAGGGATCCTCACTTCTTGTCAGAATCAGCTTGGCATTGGGGAAGGCCCGGGAATAGTCGGCCAGGATCTCGCTGACGGTGGACATGGAGGCCAGCACGGAGATGCAGCAGGATTCCACATGGTGAGAGACAAAGTCGTGCAGGTGCGGGCCGATGCTGTTGACAGCGGGGAGAATGGTGCGCAGGTAGGACTGCAGCTCCTGACCTGCCGGACTCAGCCGGACATTCTTGTTGACCCGGATGAAGAGCTCCACGTTCAGCTCCTCCTCCAGCTTGCTGATGGATTTGCTCAGCGCGGACTGGGCGATGAACAGTTCCTCGGCGGCTTTGGAATAATTCTCATATTTAGCAACGGTGTAAAAATACTGCAGCTGCCGCAGTTCCATGTGAATCATCCTTTCGCGTAAAAAAACTCAATTTATACTATCATAAAAATCGACTTTTGTTAAGCATATTTTGTCGGGGCTACTCGGGGGCTTCTGTTTTAGCGGCGAACTATGCCGGGAAAGAATAAGACCTATCGAAAAGAAACGTTTTTCAACCACTCGCTTTTCCGTTACATTAGAATCACCCAAACCGGGGAAAAGAGAAAGGAGAGGTTTCTATGGCAAAACCCGAATCAGACGCGCTGTTCGACCTGAGCGGCGAGCACAGCGGCGGAGCCATGACCCGGCGCATGCTGATCGCAGTTGTCGGAACAGTTGCCCTGTATCTGATTTTCAGCAGCCTGGATCTGAGCGCCTACGGACCCAACTGCGCCAGGGCGGTGGGCTTCGTGATCGCGACGATCTTTTGGATGATCGTATCTCCCATGGAGATGATGGTGGCCGCGCTGCTGATCATGACGATGGGCATTTTCCTCAAGGTGTTCAGCATCTCGGATGTGCAGTCGAGACTTGGCGCCTCCGCGCTGTACTCGCTGCTGGGCATGATGATTGTCGCCAACAGCGTTTCACAAACCAAATTCGGCGAGCGCATCTCCTACTGGGTCCTGTACAAGTTCGGACAGAAGCCGGTGAGCATGGTGATGCTGGTGGGTCTGGTCTCGATTATCATGTCGGCCTTTGTCTCCAACATCGCGACCATTGTTCTGCTCTCGAGCATCTGCAACGTGCTGCTTCTGGCGATGGGGGAGAAGCCGGGGGAGAGCCGACTCGGCAAGGCGCTGATGTCTATCATCCCCATGGGCGCCATGTTCGGCGGCTGCGCCCTGATCACCGGCGCGCCCACCGGTGCGCTCAACGGCATCGCCTACATGAACACGGCCTCGGGTGATCTCAACCTGACCGTCAGCTACGCCAACTGGGCAAAGCTCGGTGTGCCGACGGTGCTGATCTGTATGGTGCCGATGGTGCTGATCTATGTGCTGTGCTTCCGTATCCGCAACAAGGACTTCGTCTGCCCGCCCCCGTCCTACTTCAAGGAGCATCTGGACGGCATGGGCAGGATCGGCGGGTCGGAGATCCGCTGGATCGTCATTGTGGTGCTGATGGTGGCTACCATGCTCAGCGGTATGAACACCTCTGTCTCAGCCCTGCTCTTTGCCTGCATCAGCATGCTGCCCGGCATCGGCGTGACCGACTGCAAGCGCGCCATCAAATCCGTGCCCTGGGGCATTCTGATCTGCGTCTGTCTCTGCCCGTTGATCGGCGTCGCCATCACGAACAACGGCGTCTCCGATTTGCTGGCCGATCTGATCCGCCCCCTGATCGGCAACATCGGGCCGCTGGCCTTCAGCATCATGTCCACCACGGCGCTGTTTCTGGCGATGAACCTGATGGTCAACGCCACGCACGGCGCGCAGGCGCTGGTCATCTCCCTGTTTGTACCGGTGTGCATCGCCCTGGGCTACAACCCTGCGACCTGCATGCTGCCGACTCTGCTGGGCGGCGGCTGGTTCTGGGCCATTGGCGCCAACTACATCGTCATGATGAACAAGGGCTACGGCTGGTGGGAGATGAAGGATCCCATTCTGCCTGGCTTCCTGGCGGGCGCCTTCGTCTGCATCGTCGTGCCGCTGCTCAACTATGTGCTGCTCCCCGTCTGGGGTATGTCCTACTACCTGTAAAAACAGGAGCGAAAGATGGGTGGGCGTATTTCACAAATTAGCTTGTCAGACAACATACAAAATGTCTTGCACAGTTTCCTAAAATTCATTTTGGTAATTCCTTGTTGATATTTTACAAAAACGAATTCGCGAGCGTAGACTGAACACAGCGGAGAAAACGTAACCAAAAACGAAAAGGAGGATTCTTATGCAAAACGAAAAAGCGCTGACCCGGGCCGAAAAGAATAGCTTGGTCGACCTGGGCGGCAAGTACAGCGGCGGTCCGCTGATGAACAAGCGAATGATCATCGGCATTGTCGGCGCCGTCGCCATCTTTCTGATCCTGAGCCAGCTGAATCTCACGGCTTATGGTGAAAACTGCGCCAAGGCGCTGGGCTTTATCTTCGCTATCATTTTCTGGATGGTCGTCTGTCCGCTTGATATGACGGTTGCGGCTCTGATCATTGCGGTGGTAGGCTCCTCGCTGGGCCTGTTTGCCTGGAGCGATCTGACCACACAGCTTGGAAAATCCCAGTTCTTCACGCTGTTTGGCATGCTGCTTGTCTCCAACTCCCTGTCCTTTACGCCCTTTGCGGAACGCTTCTCCTATTGGGCGATTAAGAAGTTCGGCAAAAAGCCCCTGCAGCTGTTCCTGATTATCGGTATCATGGGCTCCTTTATTTCCTGGTTTATGTCCAACATCGGCGTGTCTCTGCTGGTTGCAGGCATCTGCAACACGCTGCTGCTGGCCATGGGCGAGAAGCCGGGCGAGAGCAGCTTTGGCCGCGGCATGATGCTGATGGTCAACATGACGGTTTACTTCGGCGGCTGCGTGCTGATCGGCGGCTCTCCCAACGGCAACCTGGGCGGCATTGGTTACATGCAGACGGCCGCCGGCGACGCTGTCGAGGTGGCTGTCAGCTATGGGCGCTGGGCCCTGACCGGTATCCCCAGCTGGCTGATCCTGATCGTCCCCATGATCCTTGTTTACGCCAAGTACTTCAAGGTGGACAAGGCCCAGGTTGAGGTCCTCCCCGAGGAATACTACGACGAAAAGCTCAGAGAGCTTGGCCCCATCTCCGGCTCTGAGATCCGCTGGATCATCATCGTTCTCGGCCTGGTGGTGTCTCTCCTGTCCGGCATGTCCGCCGCGAAGGCTTCCATGATGTGGGGTCTGATCGGCATGCTGCCCGGCATTGGCCTGAAAGACTGCAAGAGCCAGCTGAAAAAGCTGCCCATCGGCGTACTTATGTGTGTGGCGGTGCTGCCCATGCTGGGCACCATCATTACCACCCACGGTGTGGCCGACCTGATCGGCGACATCTTCAAGCCCCTGATCGGCAACCTTGGCCCCCTGCCCTTCTCCATACTCTGCACCTGCATCATGTTCCTGCTGATGAACCTGCTGGTCAACGCCACCCACGGCGCCCATGTGCTTGCCATGAACATCGCCGTTCCCATCGCCCTGGCCATGGGCTATAACCCCGTGGTTGTCCTGATGCCCATGCTGCTCTGCGGCGGCTGGTTCTGGTGCGTCAGCGCCAACTACCTCATGATGATGACCAACGGCTACGGCTGGTGGGATATGAAGGACTCCCTGGTTCCCGGCTTCATCACCGGCTTCATGTGCGTGCTGGTGGTTCCCATTGTCAACTACGTGGTCTGCCTGCTTGGTGGCATTTCCTTCTATCTTTAATACGCGCCGGACGCGAAGCGTCTGAGCATATTCCTCTCCATTCTCGGCTCTGCCGCTCCCACAGGCGGCAGAGCCGCCTTTCGAAACAGACCATTCCGGCCCGCCCCCGGCGGCCGGACAACATCATGACGAGGTGAATCAAATGGCAAAAATTGAGGTCAACATCAACAAGTGCAAGGGCTGCGGCCTCTGCATCACAGCCTGCCCCATGAAGCTGCTGGAAATGAGCCGTGAGTTCAATTCCTTCGGCAATTACTATCCCGTACAGAACAACCCCGAAAAATGTATCGGATGTTCTCTTTGCGGCGTGATGTGCCCGGATTTGTGCATCAGCGTCTTCAAAGAACAGAAAGGAGCCTGAACCATGGCAAAGAGACAAGCAATGATGGGCAACGACGCCTTGGCCGAATCCGCCCTCCGTGCCGGCATGACCTTCTTCGCCGGTTACCCCATTACCCCGCAGACGGAGATTACGGAGTATCTTGCAAACCGTATGCCGGAGATCCCCGATCGTCACTTTGTTCAGGCGGAAAGCGAGCTGGGCGTGATCAACATGGTCATCGGCGCCACCAGCACCGGTCACCGCGCCATGACCGCCACGGCGGCTCCCGGCTTTTCCCTGATGCAGGAGGGCATCAGCGCCCTGGCCGGCGCCAACATGCCCGCCGTCATTGTGGACGTGGGCCGCGGCGGCGCGGGCAACTCCAACGTCCAGCCCGCCCAGGCCGACTACAACCTGGCAACCAAAACGCTGGGCCACGGCGGCTTCCGGGCCTTTGTGCTGGCGCCCTCCTCCGTCCAGGAGACGGCGGATTTCGCCTATGAGGCCTTTGATATCGCCGACAAATACCGCACCGTTGTGTACATCCTGACCGACGGTCAGCTGGCCCACATGATTGAGCCGGTGGAGCTCAAGCCCTTCCGGGAACTCTCCGATCTGCCGGAGCGCCCCTACTGCGTCTACGGCAAGAAGCCCGGCACAGAGCGGAAATCCGTCGGCTGGTGGCTCGACCCCAAGCGCGGCGACGAGCAGATCGCCCGCGAGCACGAGCAGATGTACCGCGAGTGGGCCGAGAACGAGACCCGCTGGGAGGAGTTTATGATGGAGGACGCAGAGATCGTGGTGGCCGCCTGGGGCACCTGCGCCCGCACCGCCAAGAGCGCCATCCGCAAGCTGAGAGCGGAGGGCGTCAAGGTCGGCCTGATCCGCGCCATCACCCTGCACCCCTTCCCGGAGAAGGCCTTCCAGGCGCTGGACGAGAAAAAGGTCAAGCACATCCTGGTGCTGGAGAACGCCATCCCCGCGCAGTTTTATTACGACGTTAAGCTCGCCCTCAACGGCAAGCCCATTGACCTTGCGCTCTTCAACCACTGCAACGGCATCC
>JBGUNL010000109.1:0-4379 GCA_045117295.1 Candidatus Limivicinus sp. | reverse complement strand
TCGGTGATCTCCAGATAGACCCTTTTCAGCATCGCGACGCCTCCTCACAGCAATGCACGGCGGAGAAGCTCCGCCGTGACGTTTATTTCCCTTGAACGATAGATTTGACCAAATCCGGTTTCAGTTTCACCACTTGCCGGTCGTAGGTGAGCAATCCGTTGAGCTCATCCTCCACATCGCTCAGCTGCGTGTAGACCGCGGCGGCGAGGCCCTGTGCCCTCGCGGGGGCGATCTCCCTGCTGTATAGACGCCGGAGCGCATCGGCCAGCTTTTCCGCCGTCTCCAGATGCTTGTAGCCGAATTTCCGCTGATTGAAGCGGTGGCCGTCCACGGCCAGCACGTAGCCGCCGAACTCGCTTAAAAGCACGGCCCGGCCCTTTTTGTCCGGCTTGAAGACGTAGCGGGTAAAGTAGACATGCTGGCTCCGCACCTGGCCGACGCCCTGGTCGTGCCAGCCGGAGGCGTGGTCCACCGTCCGGGTGGGGTCCAGGCTCTGCACCAGCTCCAGCATCTTTGCCGCGTCAAACTGGCCCCAGCCCTCGTTGAAGGGCACCCACATACAGATGCAGGGGCAGTTGTACAGATGCCGCACCATGTCCTTCAGTTCCGTCTGATAGGCCGCGCGGCAGCTCTCGTCCGTCCGGGCGAAGAGCCGGTAATGGTTGTCCTTGAGGTGAAGGCCGGTCAGCAGGGGCGCCGTGATCACGGCGGGGTTGTAGTTCCCTCCCCCGCTGGGCATGTCCTGCCAGACCAGCATGCCGAGCCGGTCGCAGTGGTAGTACCAGCGCAGAGGCTCCACCTTGATGTGCTTGCGCAGCATATTGAAGCCCATGGCCTTGGCCGTCTCGATGTCGAAGACCATGGCCTCGTCCGTGGGGGCGGTGTAGAGCCCGTCGGGCCAGTAGCCCTGGTCCAGCAGGCCGTTGTGGAAAGTCGGGGCGTTGTTCAGAAAGAGCCGGGGGACGCCTTGGGCGTCCTTTTCCACGGAGAATTTGCGCATGGCAAAGTAACTTTTGACCGCATCCTCCCCGCAGTGGACGGTGAAGTCATAGAGCTTCGGGTGTTCCGGGGACCAGGCCTCAAAGTCCGGCACGGGGATCACCGCGGGCAGTGGGTACTCCCCGCCCGCAAAGTGGACATAGCCGGGGTCTTTCCCCTCCAGCTTCGCGGAAATATGCACCTGGGCCCGGTCATAGTCCGGCGTCACCGTAAGGGATTTGATATAGCTCTCCGGCACGGCCTCCAGCCACACCGTCTGCCAGATGCCGCTCTGGGGCGTGTACCAGATGCCGCCTCGTTTGGTCTTCTGCTTGCCGCGGCTGTGCTCATTGGCGTCGGTCTCGTCCCGGACCCGGACCAGGATCTCCGCCCGGCGCCCCGTGAGCGCCGCGGTGATCTCCGCCTCAAAGGGCAGATAGCCGCCCGTATGCCGGGCGATCAGCCGCCCGTTGACCCAGACGACCGCCTCCTGGTCCACCGCGCCGAAGTGCAGCAGGATCCGCCTGCCGTCAAAGCTCTCGGGCAGCTCCACCACGCGGTGATACCAGAGGGTCTCGTCCTTCCCCAGGGTGCGGCAAAGCCCGGACAGCTCCGTCTCCGGGGAAAAGGGAACGAGGATCTGTCCGTCAAAGTGATCGGGGATGCCGCCGCTGACGCGGAAGGCGCAGTCCCACGGCCCGTTGAGGCAGAGCCAGGAATCCCGCACCATCTGCGGTCTGGGGTATTCGGGCAGCGGACAGAGCCGGTCAACGCCGTCGGTCCACGGGGTTTTCATCTGTGATCAGAAAAGCCCGGGGAATCCGCCCAGACCGCCCTGCAGCTTGGCCATGGCCTTGCTGGTCTCGTCGTCGGCCAGCTTGATGGCGCCATTGACCGCCGTCAGGATCAGATCCTGCAGCATTTCCACGTCTTCGGGGTCCACGACCTCGGGGTCGATGACGATGGAGGACAGCTGGCGAGTGCCCACCATGGTGGCCTTGACAGCGCCGCCGCCCGCGGTGAACTCAAACTCCTTGCTCTCCAGCTCCTGCTGCATTTTCATGAAGTCCTGCTGCATCTTCTGCGCCTGCTTCATCATATTCATCTGGTTCCCGCCGCCGGGGAAACCGCCGCGAAATCCGCCTTTTGCCATGTTTCTTTTCCTCCTGTAATATTGGATAAGTTTTGATTCACACAAACTGGACTTCCTTGAAGCCCCGGAGATCCTCCAGGCTGCGCTTTGTCTCCGCAGGCTTGTCGTCGGAGAGCTCCTCCAGCACCGCGCGGACCTCCCGGCCCGCCAGCTTGCTCGCCGCCTCGGAGAATCTGGACATCACGTCCTGCCGATTGAAGCGGGCGTGGAGGAAGCCCGGCAGCACCGCGATGTGCAGCACGCCGTTTTCCATGCGGCCCCGGACCGACTTTGTGTCGGAGAGCCGGGTGCTGATGTCCTTGGTGAGAAGCGGCGCCGCCTGGGCGCAGACTGCCTCCCAGCTCAGCGCCGTGCTGTCGTCTGCCTGCGGTTCCGGCCGCGGCGCCTCCGCCTTTGGCAAGGGCTGTGCCGGGGCAGGCGGTGTGGCCGTCTCCCGCTCAAAGCGGGGCGGTTCCGGTTCGGCCGGGGGCTCCGGCTCCCAGTCCGCCGGGGCGGGGTATTCCTCCTCGGGGGGCGGCGGCAGCTCTTCCTCCCGCTCCATCGGCGCCGCGGCAAGGCGTACGCCGTTTTTTACCTGCTCCTCCAGTCGGGAGATTCTGGCCCGCAGCTGGCCCACGCTCTCCCCCAGGGTGCTGTCGCAGAGGGAGACCAGGCACAGCTCCGCCGCCGTCTTGGGAGCGGCGCTGCCGCGCATGAGATTCTGCGCGTTCTGCAGCGTCTCCATGGCGGAGAGGATCTCCTCCTGGGTCATGCGTCCGGCAAGGCTCAGAAGGGTCTGGTTGTCATAGGCGCCGGAGATCAGGCTCTGCCCGCCCTTGGGCGCCACCTTCATCATCAATGTATCCCGCAGCAGACCGGTCAACTCCGTCAGGAAAACCGCCGGGTCCTTCCCGTCCATCCACATGGCGTTGAAGTCTTTCAGGACCTGCTCCGTCCTATGCTCCAGGATCAGGTTCAGCATGGCCGCCGTGCGCCGATTGCCGGCCAGGCCCATGGTGTTATAAACCGCATCCAGGTCGATCTTCTCGCTGGCAGAGCACTGGTCCAGCAGACTCAGCGCGTCGCGCACGCCGCCGTCGGCAAGCCGGGCGATCAGCTCCGCGGCCTCGTGGGTCAGGGTGAATTGCTCCTGCGCAGCGATATATTCCAGATACTGCGCGATGGTCGGGGCGTCAATGCGCTTGAAGCTGTGGCGCTGGCAGCGGGAGAGGATGGTGGCCGGCACCTTCTGCAGCTCGGTGGTGGCGAGAATGAACATCAGGTGCTCCGGCGGCTCCTCCAGGATTTTCAGCAGGGCGTTGAAGGCCGCGGCGGAGAGCATGTGCACCTCGTCGATGATGTACACTCTCTTCTTCACCGAGGCCGGGGAGAACACCGCCTCCTCCCGCAGGGCGCGGACGTTGTCCACGCTGTTGTTGGAGGCCGCATCCAGCTCCACCACATCCAGCACCGACCCGTCGGCGATGCCGCGGCAGGAGCGGCACATCCCGCAGGGGTTGCCGTCCACCGGGTGCTCACAGTTGACCGCCTTGGCCAGGATCCTGGCGCAGGTGGTCTTGCCGGTGCCCCGGGTGCCGATGAAGATGTAGGCGTGGGAAAGGCGCCCGGACTTCACCTGGTTCTTCAGGGTTTCGGTGATATGCTGCTGGCCCACCACCTCGTCGAAGGTCTGGGGCCGCCATTTTCGGTAAAGCGCCTGATACATCGATTCCTCACCCGAGAATATAAAAGTAGTGACCCTTGACAAGACTGCACACCCAGCTCTGAAAGATGTTCTATATCCGTTACGCCGGCAGCCGGCTCGGACCCGGCAGCCTCACGGCACACGAAAAGCACCGCTTAATGCTGCTCGGTTCCCCGCCTGACATGGTTCACGGGTTTCCGTTGCGCAGGACCGGATCGTCAACGCTGCTTACCGGGGTCAGACAACACAAAAACAGCCCTCGGTCAGGAATTCATCCCTGCTGTAGCGGATTGCAGGTTACAGGGCACCGCTAGCTCCCCGACTAGTGCAGCCTTGTCAAAAGTCACTTTGTGTATTTTACTACAGATCTGCCCATTAATCAATGTACAAATCATTAACTTGCATCACGTAAAGAACTTCACTTTCATTCTGTTTCTGTTATAATAACGCCATCCGAGAAAAAGGAGGGGCGCCGGTGCCGAAGGAGATTATTCGAAGAAAGATACGATTTTATGGCTGGGTCCAGGGCGTGGGATTTCGATACCGGGCACGGTATGCTGCCGA
>JBGUNL010000108.1:0-5273 GCA_045117295.1 Candidatus Limivicinus sp. | reverse complement strand
CTCCCCGCCCGCCTGGCCGCCCTGCTTCTGATCGCGGCGGCGAAGCTCTTGGGGGAGGACGCAAAAAACGCCGCCCGCATCTGGCGGCGCGACAGGAGAAAACACGCAAGCCCCAACTCCGCCCAATGCGAGGCGGCCATGGCGGGAGCCCTGGGCCTGCGGCTCTGCGGCCCGGCGGTCTACTTCGGCGTACCGCACGACAAGCCCTGGATCGGGGACGCCAGACGGGAGATCTTGCCCGGGGACATCGGCCGCGCCTGCCGCATGGAGATCACGGGGGCGGTTCTGGGCCTTGTGCTCTTTGGCCTTGTCCGGCTTGGGGCCGTCTGGCTCATCGGAGGATAAATATGGCAAAATGCATCATGATACAGGGCAGCATGTCCGGCGCGGGCAAGAGCCTGCTGGTCACGGCCCTCTGCCGCATCTTTGCACAGGACGGTCTGCGGGCCGCCCCTTTCAAGAGCCAGAACATGGCGCTCAACAGCTATGTGACGCCGGACGGGCTGGAGCTGGGCCGGGCACAGGCGGTGCAGGCGGAGGCGGCGGGGCTGGAGTGCGACGTGCGCATGAACCCCATTCTGCTCAAACCCTCCAGCGACACGGGCAGCCAGCTCATCGTGCTGGGCGAGGTGCGGGGTCAGTACGACGCAAAGGACTACTTCGCCATGAAAAAGAGCCTCATCCCGGAGATCCGCGCGGCCTACGACAGCCTGGCGGCGGAAAACGACGTGATCGTCATCGAGGGGGCTGGCTCCCCGGCGGAGATCAATCTCCGGGCCGACGACATTGTAAACATGGGCCTTGCCGAACTGGTGGACGCACCCGTGCTGATTACCGGGGATATCGACCGGGGCGGGGTCTTTGCCCAGCTCTACGGCACGGTGGCCCTGCTGCGGCCGGAGGAGCGGAGAAGGGTGGAGGGCCTTGTCATCAACAAGTTCCGCGGGGATGTGGAGCTGCTGAAGCCCGGCCTTGTCCAACTGGAGGAGCTGACGGCCAAGCCCGTCCTGGGTGTGGTGCCCTGGCTGCGGCTGGATATCGACGACGAAGACAGCCTGGCCCCGCGGCTGACGAAAAAGGCGGAGAAGCGGGCGCTGGATCTGGCGGTCATCCGCCTGCCGCATCTCTCCAACTTTACGGATTTCTCCCCCCTGGAGGAGCATCCCGCCATCGCCCTGCGCTATGTGATGAAGAAAGCGGAGCTGGGCGCGCCGGATCTGATCCTCCTGCCCGGCACCAAGAACACCATGGGCGATCTCTCCTGGCTGTTCGACTGCGGCCTTGCCGGGGAGATCCAACGGCTCTGCGGCGCGGGCACACCGGTTTTGGGCGTCTGCGGCGGCTACCAGATGCTGGGCCGAACGCTCTCCGATCCGGAGGGCGTGGAGCAGCAGGGAACCCGGGAGGGTCTGGGCCTGCTGCCCACGGAGACGGTTTTCACCGCGGAGAAGACCAGAACCAGACGGCGCGCGGACTGCGTGTCCGGCCCCTTCAAAGGCGCGAAGCTGGAGGGCTATGAGATCCACATGGGGCAGACCCGCCGCCTGGGGGGGGAGGCCTTCTGCCGTTTGGAAAACGGCGGGGAGGACGGCACCGTCAGCGGCCACGTCTTCGGCACCTATCTCCACGGCCTTTTCGACAGCGGAGAGTTGACCGAAAAGCTGGCGGACTACCTGGCCGCGCGCAAGGGGATGCCCCTTCCGCCGGTGCAGATTTCCAACCGGGCCGCCTACCGGAACCGGCAGTACGACCTGCTGGCGGACGCGGTGCGGGCCAGCCTGGATATGGAGCGGATTTATCGGATCATGGAGGAGTACGAGCATGAAGGACCGGCCCGCCGAGATTGAGCGCGGCAGTATGGAAATCATCGGTGCGGAGCTGAGCGCCCGGGGCGTCATCCTGCCCCCCGCGGAAGCGCCGGTGGTACTGCGCTGCATCCACGCCAGCGCGGACTTTGACTATGCGGAAAACCTGCGCTTTACCCCCGGCGCGGTGGAGAAGGCCGTCACAGCGCTGCAGAACGGCGCCCATATTGTGACGGACACCAACATGGCCCTGGCGGGGGTGAGCCGGCCGGGACTGAAAAAACTGGGCGGCGAGGCCCACTGCTTCATGGCGGAGCCGGAGATCGCGGAGATCGCCAGGGCGCGAAACTGCACCCGGGCCGTGGCCTCCATGGATTTTGCCGCAGCGCATCTACCCACCGCCGTCTATGCCGTGGGCAACGCCCCCACCGCCCTCTTCGCCCTGGCGGAGCAACTGGAAAACGGCCTGCGCCCGGCGCTGATCGCGGCGGTGCCCGTGGGTTTTGTCAACGTGGTGGAGAGCAAGGAGCGGGTCTTTGCGCTCTGCACCCGCCTGGGCGTGCCCTGCATTGCGGCCATGGGCCGCAAAGGCGGCAGCAGCATCGCCGCCGCCATCTGCAACGCGCTGATCTATACCGCCGCCGATCTGCTGGACCCGGCGGCGAGAGGATGGAACTGACATGGACAAGCACTATGCCTTTTTTCAAAACCGGGCGTGCGAATTCTTCCCCTGCCACGCGGGCGTGGCAGAGGAGGACTTCAACTGCCTGTTCTGCTACTGCCCCCTCTACGCCCTGGGGGAGAAATGCGGCGGCGGATATACCTACAACGAAAAGGGCGTGAAGAGCTGTGACGGCTGCGCCTTTCCCCACCGGCGGGAGAACTACGCCGCCGTGCTCAAGCGCTTTCCGGAGCTTGCCGCCCTGGCGGCGAAAAAGGGAGAGCAGCCATGAGCTTTGAACACTATCTCCGCAGTGGGAACAAACTGCTCCGCTGCGGCTATACCACCGGCAGCTGCGCAGCCCTCGCGGCCGCGGGCGCGGTGCAGCTGCTGCTCACAGGTCGGGCGCCGGATACGCTTGCCATCCTGACGCCCAAGGGCCTGCGGGTGGAGCTCTGTCCCGCCCGGTGTGAGATGGAGGGGCAGGCCGCCCGCTGCGCGGTGATCAAGGACGCGGGGGACGACCCGGACGTGACACACGGCATCGAGATCTCCGCTCTGGTGCAAAAGACCGAGCGGGGCATCACGATCGACGGCGGCGCGGGCGTGGGCCGGGTGACCAAAAAGGGTCTCGACCAGCCCGTGGGCGCCGCGGCCATCAACAGCGTGCCCCGGAAGATGATCCTGGCCGCCGTGGAATCCGTCTGCGCGGCCGAGAATTACGGCGGCGGCCTGCACATCGTGATCGAGGCCAAGGGCGGGGAGGAGATCGCAAAGAAGACCTTCAATCCCCAGTTGGGCATCGTGGGCGGCATCTCCATCCTCGGCACCTCCGGCATCGTGGAGCCCATGAGCGAGCAGGCCCTGGTGGACACTGTGGCCCTGGAGATCCGGCAGGCCAGGGCCTCGGGGTCGAAGCGCCTGATCCTCACCCCGGGCAGCTACGGCATGGACTATCTCACGGAGAAGCTGCCGGAGCTGCGGGAAATCCCCCGGGCCAAGTGCTCCAACTTCATCGGGGACGCCGTGGACATCGCCGTGCTGGAGGGCTTTGAGGAGCTGCTGCTGGTGGGACATATCGGCAAGCTGGTGAAGCTTGCGGGCGGGATCATGAACACCCACTCCAAAACCGCGGACTGCCGCCGGGAGCTCTTCTGCGCCCACGCGGCCCTGTGCGGCGCGGACCGGGAGACCTGCCGCGCGCTGATGGAAGAGGTCAGCACCGACGGCTGCCTGGCTGTTTTGGAAAAGGCGAATGTAAGAGCGCCGGTGCTGCAGAGCCTGCTGCGTGAGATTCAGGCGCATCTGGACCGGCGGGCTGTCGGCGCGCTGCAGATCGGCGCCCTGCTGTTTTCCAATGAGAGCGGTCTGCTGGGCGAGACAGACGGTGCGAAGGCGCTGCTGGAGCAATGGAGGAGGGCGGAATGAGAGAGGGAATCGCCATCATCGCCTTTACCCGGCGGGGCGGGGAACTCGGAGAGCTGCTGGCTGAGGAGCTGGGGGCAAGTCTCGATCTCTCCGGGCAGGAGGGTTTCTCGCTCGCTGCCTGGACGGCGGAGCAGTTTCCCGCGCGGGAGGCGCTGGTTTTCATCGGCGCGGCGGGCATCGCCGTGCGGGCCGTCGCCCCGTATATCAAGAGCAAGGCGGAGGATCCGGCGGTCGTCTGCCTGGACGAACTGGGACAATATGCCATCCCCCTGCTCTCGGGCCATCTGGGCGGGGCTAACGCCCTGGCGCGGAAGCTCGCGGCCCTTACTGGGGGTGAGGCGGTGATCACCACCGCCACGGACGTAAACAGCCTCTTTGCCGTGGACCTCTGGGCAAAGCGCCAGCACATGGCGGTTTTGCAGCCGGAGCGCATCAAGAGCGTCTCCGCCAAAATCCTGCGGGGAGAGACCGTTCGCGTGGATTCCCCCTGGCCTGTCATCGGGGAAAAACCGGAGCTGGTGGAGACCGGGACGCCGGGGGACGTGCGTGTAAGCTGCCGCAGTGAGGACGGCGCCGCCCTGCAGCTGGTACCCCGGATCGTCACCCTGGGTGTCGGCTGCCGGCGCGGGACGACAAAAGAGCAGCTGGAGACGGGCTTTGCCCGCTTCTGTGACGAGCGTGGGCTGCTTCCTCAGTCCATTGCGGCGGCGGCCAGCATCGATTTGAAAGCCGACGAGGAGGGCCTGCTGGCCTTCTGCGCGGCCCATGACTGGCCGATGCACGTCTATACCGCAGAAGAATTGAAGGCGGTTCCGGGCGATTTCAGCGCCTCCGCCTTCGTGGCGCAGACCACCGGCGTGGACAACGTCTGCGAGCGGGCCGCGGTCCGGGACAGCGGGGGAGAATTGATCGAGAAAAAAGCTGCGGCGGAGGGTGTGACTTTTGCCGCGGCAGAGGGGCCCTTTGCCCCGGATTGGAGCGTTTGAGATGGGAAAGGTTTTCGTGGTGGGCATCGGCCCCGGCGGAGCGGAGAGTCTCACCGGCAGGGCGCGCGCCGCCCTGGATGCGGCGGACTGCATCTGCGGCTATACCCTGTATGTGGAGCTGCTGCGGCCGGAGTACCCGGACAAGGAGAGCTTTTCCACCGGCATGACCGGGGAGATCGAGCGCTGCCGGGCCTGCCTCCAACGGGCCCGGGGGGGTGAAACCGTAGCCCTGGTCTGCAGCGGGGACGCGGGGGTCTATGGCATGGCGGGCCCGCTTCTGGAGCTGCTGCCGGAATACCCCGGCACGGAGGCGGAGGTCATCCCCGGGGTCACCGCGGCCCTCTCCGGCGGAGCGCTGCTGGGCGCGCCGCTGGGGCACGATTTCTGCGTGAT
>JBGUNL010000107.1:0-23335 GCA_045117295.1 Candidatus Limivicinus sp. | reverse complement strand
TTGCCCGAAGCAAAATGCTCGGCGGCTGAAGCGCAGTCAAAAAAGTCCGTCAAGGACTTTTTTGACAAGCTGAGGGGAGGCCCTTGGGCCTCCCATTTTTATAGCAGCCAATAACGCCTCCCGTTGGCCCCCTTTGCGAAAGGGGGCTCCGCAAAGCGGTGGGGGATCGGCAGACTGCCCGGCTTTCCATCCCTCCGGCGCTTCGCGCCACCTCCCTTTATCCAAAGGGAGGCTTTCTCTTTCCCATGGGAAAATGCAAGGTTGAAAATCAAAAACGAGACCGGAAAACCGGTCTCGTTTTCATTTCATATCGGGGTGCTGTTTTTCCCAGCGGCGGCGGGCGCGGACGCGCACGGCCTCCTCCAGCTTGTCTTTGGCCTCGGGGATCAGGTCCTCCTCCAGCTTCTCCTTGCCCAGGCGGGCATAGCGCACCAGGTACACCACCAGCAGGACCACCGGCAGAATGGCGCAGAGGATGGCCCCGCCCAGCCACAGGGCAGCGCGGTCCTCCGCGGCCCGGGCGGCGTTTTCCCAGTCCGGGTAGACCGCGGCGGTCTTGCGCATGGTGCGCTCCATGCGGCTGCGCAGGATCTTCCAGAGGCGCACGGTCTCAAAGCGGGCGCTGTTTTCCATGATCTCGGCGCTCTTGATGGGGAACTTCTCCTCGGCGGCGCTGCGGGCAAAGCCCTTCACCGGGTCCGCCATCACGAACTCGTAGCAGCTGACGCCGGTTTTTTCCGGAAAGAGCCGCTCAAAGAGCTCGTAGCGCATATAGATGCGCATGGCGCCCTCAGAGGCCTTTTTGGAAAAGGCATCGGTCTCGTGCTCATACACGCCGGCCACCACCACGGGCACGCCGTTTAAGGAAAAGCTCATGCCTGTCAGGTCCGAGCCGCCGAAGAGCAGCCAGGCGGTCTCCCGGTCCAGCAGGACGCGGTCCTCCATCAGGTCGTCGGGGCTCAGATAATTGCCGCTGACCAGGCGCAGGGGGTGGAAGTCGAAGAAGCGGCCGCTGACGGCGACGGCCTGCACCTCCCCGCTGCGGCGGCCGGCGCTGACGCGCACGCTGCCGAAGGTGGAGAGGGCGTCATTATACAGGCCCTTTTCCTTTTCCAGATCGAAGGAGGCCTCCTTGAGCTTCTGGGCCATGGCGGCGCGGAAGCTCATCACCTGGTCCAGGGTCATCTCCTCCCCCTTGGCGGTGAAGCAGGAGATCTGGGCAAACTCCCTGTCGCTCTGGCCCTGCCAGCGCCGGGCCGCCTGCTGACTTACAAGCAGATTGCTCACGGCGTGAAGGCGCCAGACGCAGAACACGCACAGCAGCGCCAGCAGCCCCGCCAGCAGCAGGAGCCAGTGTTTTTGCAGCCTGCTCCGCATATCAGCTGTCCGCCATTCTGACCATGTCGCCGCTGTTGAGCGGCGCGGAGCTGGTGGTGATGACATAGTCGCCGTTACCAAGATCCGCCACCACGGCGGAGTTGTTGTCGTCGTTTGCCAGGACCTCAACACTGACGCGCCGCGCGGTGTAGCGGTTGCCCAGGGGCGAGCTCTTGACCGACACCGCCAGCACGTAGCTGCCGTTGGTGTCGCTCTTGATGGCGGAGTTGGGGACGATGAGGTCGTAGTTGGCGCTCTTCTGGCCCACGGAGATGGTGAGCTCCGCGCCGGTAGTCACGTCGCCGGTCAGGTCAAAGGTGAGCAGCTTGTTGGTCTGGGGGTTCTTGGGGTCACTGCGGATGGTGGTCAGCGTGGCGGTGATGGAGTTGCCCCAGTAGTAGTTGGAGATGGTGGCTGTGTCGCCGATACGCAGGCGCTGGGCCTGGTCGTTGGTGACGGAGAAGGAGAGGGTGTGGCCCATGTCCGGCACCTCGATGGTGGCGAGCAAGGCGTCCTTGAGCACCGTGTCACCCGCGGTGCAGTCCACGGTGTCCACCGTGCCGGAGACGTTGGCGGTGATGACGTTCTCCTCGTCGCCCGCCAGAGACTTGATCTTCTCCTGCTGGAGCTTGATCTTCTCCGCCTGCTGGGCGAGATCAATGTAAGAGAGCGAGGCGGTTTTGCTGTTGGACTCCTGCGCGCTGGCAAGAGATTCATAGGCAAAATTGAGGTCAGCTGCCGCCGATTCCACTGACTTGAGCGCTTCCTCATACGTTGTTTTATACGGAAGCACTTCTGCGGGAATCATGGAATCGTACTTTTCAATGGCACGGAAATAACGATCCTTTGCAGCATTGTAAACATTGACAGATTCGATGTATTCGGAGCTGTCCAGGAACGAATTATGCGCATTGACCGCGTTGGTAAGCGTGGTTGCTGCCGCGGAAAGTTCCGCAGGGGTATAGCCGATTTTTCCCACGAGTTCATTGATTGCCGCCTGCATTTGCGAAAGCAGGGCTGTGTCCTCACTCTGAGTTGCAAGACGGACAAATCCGCTGGTATTCCGTTCCGCCGCCAGCGGGCACTCTTCCACATTTGATGTCCCCGCTGAAGCGTCAGGGGCAGCTGCCGGAGCAGCGTCAACAGAAGGTGCCGGGGCAGCGGGCGCAGCAGGGGCGGGTTCAACCGGGGTATCCGTTGAAGGCGTGCTGCCTCCGTTTGTTCCTGTGGCTCCGCCCTGGTTTTCATTGTTAGTTGTCTGATTGGAAATGTTCTGTCCTGCGTTGCCATCATCGGTAACGGGAGGTGTTGTCGTTTCGGGAGGTGTTGTCGTTTCAGGCGGTGTTGTCGTTTCAGGAGTAGGTGTTACAACAGGGTCGGCGGGTTTTTCCTCCGGGGTAAACTCCGCAATCAGTCTTTTTACTTCCAGGCTGGCGTTATCCACATCTTTGTCCAGTACATCGTGCTGGGATTGGTTTGCGTTGAAGTTGCTTTCTGCCGTTTTGAGGGAGGCGTCAGCGCTGTTTAATTCCTGTTCTGCCGCTTTCAGCTTTGCCTTCGCCTCGGCGCTTGTCATGGAGGCGGTGCCAAGTGCACGATCGTAATCGCGCTTGGCTTCCTTGGCAAAAGATTCTGCTTCGTCAAGAGCCCGCTGGGCGTTGTTGATGCTGCGGTAATAGCTGGAATAGTCAAAATTCGGGATGCCCACCGCGCTGCGCTGGTACGCGTACTGCAGATCGCGCAGGGTCTCCTGCGCCTGTTCCAGGGCGGTGGCGTCGCCCTCGCCCAGAACGAAGAGCACGTCGCCCGCGTTGACCTCCTGCCCCGCCTTGATCATCACGGCGCGGATGGTGCGGATCTCCTTGGCCTTGACCTGGTGCTTGCCGTTGGCCGTGACCACGCCGGAGCCGCGCACCTTTGCCACAATGGAGCCGTCCGTCACCTGGGCGGTGGCCACCTCCGGCAGGGTGCGGTTCATGATGGTGTTGGAGAAAAAGGTCAGGACAAGCAGCACCGCCAGAAAGACGATGGCGGCGTCCTTGACCCATTCCCGGTTTTTGACTTTTGTTTCCATGGTACACCTCAAATAATGAGTGGTTCATCTCCTGGCTCCCCTGAAAGGGGAGCTGTCACGGAGTGACTGAGGGGTCCGGCAGATGCTTTAGAATCTCTTCGCAAACTCCCCGAAAGCTGTTCCAAATCTCGGAATTGCTGAAATGCAGAACGTAGATTCCCAGACTGTTCAGAAACTGCGTCCTTTCCCGATCTCTTTCCATGCCTTCGGTTTCATAGTGCTGTGAGCCATCCAGCTCGACGACCAGTTTTGCGGAGGAGCAATAGAAGTCTACAATATAGTTTCCTATAATCTCCTGCCTGCGAAATCGGGCTGGGCATTCCCGCAGGAAATCGTACCACAGTCTCCGCTCTTCTTTCGTCATATTCCTTCGGAGACTGCGGGCATTTTCCAGAAGCATGCGGTTTCTTTCGTGCATGGGGAACCCCTCCGGTCTCGCTTCGCTCGACCACCTCCCCTTTCAGGGGAGGCATTTTCTCTTATCCTTTTACGCTGCCGGAGTTGGCGATGCCCTCCACCAGGTATTCCTCCCCGTGGAGGAAGAGCAGCAGGGATGGGATCATATACACCGTAGCCATGGCGAAGGCCAGGCCGATCTCCCCGGTGTTCACCCGGGAGAGGAAGACGCTCAGAGGCTGGGCGTCGCTGTCCTGCAGGAGGATCAGCGGCTGCTCCACCATGTTCCAGTAGTCGATGAAGACCAGGATGGCGATGGAGTAGATGGCGCTGCGGCACTGGGGCAGGCAGATCCTGGTGAAGATCTCCCACTCCCCCGCCCCGTCCACCTTGGCGGCCTCGATGAGCGAATAGGGGATGCGCCGCATGAACTTGGTCAGCAGGAAGACCGAGAAGGGCGCGAAGATGCCGGGCAGGATGATGGCCCAGGGCTTGTTGAGAAGGCCCAGCCACTCGCTGACCAGGTAGTTGGGAACCAGCGTCACCTGGTAGGGCATGAGCATCAGAATCACGTAGAAGAAGAAAATGCCGCTGCGGATCTTCCCGCGCCAGCGGGTGAAGCTGTAGGCGGCCACGCAGGCCACCGCCACCTGGAACACCACGATGGGCGCCACAAGCAAAATGCTGTTCCACAGCTTGAGCAGATACTCCGGGGACTTGATCAGCCCCGTGATGTACTGGGACAGGGTCACCTTGTCAGGGATAAACTTGAGGTTCACCGTCTTGGAGACGAAGCCCCCCGTGGTGGTGGAGAAGACCATGCCGTAGTTGGACTTGATCTCCGCCTCGGACATGAAGGAGTTGGTGATGGTCAGCACCGTGGGCAGCAGGAACATCACCGCGAACACCAGGCAGAGCACGAACATGGCGCCCCTGCCGAACATGCGCTTTTTCTTCCTGCCCGCCGTACCCGTGTACGGGTGCCTGTTGATTTCCGCGCTCATCCTTCCACATCCTTTCCGAACCAGTCCTCCACCTTGAACAGCAGCGCGATCAGCACCACCATCACAAGGGCCATGACCACGGCCGCGGCGGACAGCTTCTGGTAGTCCAGGGAGCGGAAGGTGTTGTTCATGAAGTGCTGGAGCATGTAAAGGCTCTCATAGGGGTAGTCCCCCGTCAGCAGGTAGACCTCCCGGAAGACCTTGAAGGAGTTGATCAGCGACAGGATGGTCACGAACAGCACCGTGGGCGAGAGGTAGCGCAGCTTGATGGAGAAGAATTTGTAGGCCTCCGAGGCGCCGGACACGTCCGCCACCTCCAGCAGATCCTTGGGGATGTTGGCCAGGCCCGCCATGAACAGGATCATGTTGTAGCCCAGATTCTTCCACAGAAACAGCAGCAGCACCACGATCATGCTGTGCTCGGACTGCAGCCAGTCGATGCGCTGGGCGCCGAAGGTCATCAGAAACTCGTTGACCGTGCCGTTGTAGTTGAACAGCACCTGCCAGATCAGCACCACCGAGGCCACCGGCACCATCATGGGCGAGAGGAAAAAGGTGCGAAACTGGCTCTTGCCCGGGATGCGGCACTCCAGCATCAGGGCCAGCACGATCGCCAGGATCACCGCCAGCGGCACCGCCATGGCCGAAAATTTCAGGGTGTTCGCCGCCGCCATCTTGAAGGCGGAGTTTTGGAACAGACGGGTGAAATTCTCCAGAAACACAAAGTTCTTCGAGGCCACGCCGTCGATCATCGAATAGTACACCACCACGCCGAAGGGCACGATGAAGAACACGCCCACACCCAGCAGGCTGGGGAAAAGAAAGCACAGACTGTGGATAAAATCCCTGCGTCTGTTTTTCCGTTGTTCTCGGCGTCTGTCCATGGGCTCTCTCTTTCGGCGTCCTTCGGGCCTTTCAGGCATAATTCGGTAAACATAATTATAACACAAGCTTTGCCGCACTGCAAGTCATTCCTGGCTGCAGCGCGGCAAATTTCAGTGCTTATCTCTGCTCGTTGACATAGATGTTGGCCTTGCTCTGCACCAGCTTGGCGACCTCCTGGGCCGTCTTCTGGCCGGCGAAGAAGGGCGCGGCCTGCTCGGTGACGATGTCCAGGATCTCCTGGTTGTAGTCGGCCACCTTGGTGGTGGACTCGATCAGATCGCGGATCTGCTGCACCTGCTCGGGCTCCAGCTTGTAGATCTCCGTGCCGTCCTCCATGTAGAAGCGCACGATGGGGATCTTCTCGCCGTTTTCGTCCAGCATCTCGTTGCCCTGCTCATCCTTCTGGTACTGGATGGAGGTGGCCTCCTTGGCGTTGGCCTCAAAGACGTCGATGCGGCTGGGCATGGTGTAGCTGCCCTCCTGGTACTCCCTGGTGAAGAAGCCGCGCACGAACTCCCAGGCCACGTCCTTGTAGGGGCTCTTGCTGCTGATGCCGTAGGTGGCCTCGGCCAGGCCGATCATGTTGCCCGTACCGTGCATGGTGGGGTAGCCCACGTAGGTGATCTTGCCGCCCAGGAAGGGGGCGTAGTTGTTGTAGAACAGATCCTCGATGCCGTAGGCGCTGGTCTGCACCAGCATCTGGCGGCCCTGGGCCAGACGGTTGTTGATGTTGTCGTCGGCGGTGTAGTTGTAGTTCTCCCAGTCAAACTCCGTGGGGAAGGAGTCGGCAAACTCCAGCAGGGCGATGAACTGCTCGCTGTCAAAGTTCACCTTGCCGCTCTCCCAGTCCACAAAGTCCGCCATGTCCAGCGCCAGGCAGGTCTGCAGGGCGTTGTCCCGGGTCATGTACTGGTCGAAGGCGGTGCACTCGGGCACGCGCTCGCGCATCTCGGAGAGGGCGGCGTTGAATTCGTCATAGGTCCAGCCGGGCTCGTCGCCCACCACGGAGGCCGCGCCCACCGCGGAATTGATGTAGAAGCCGGAGACGGTCTGGCACAGCTTGCCGTTGACCTCCATGGCCTGCAGCACGTTGGGGAAGAAGTCGCTGCGCTTGAGCTCCTTGTCGCTGTCCAGGTAGGGGTAGAGGTCCTCCAGGATGCCCTTGGAGGCCAGCTGCGTGTAGTTGAGCCCCGTCAGGCAGAAGATGTCGGGCACGTTGCCGGAGAGGATCTCGGTGTTGAGCTTGGTCATGCCGGCGTCCCAGCCGTCCTTGTCGTTGTTGTACTCGGAGTAGTCGGCCACCTCGATGCGGTACTTGTCGTTCTTGCGGTTGAACTGGATGAGCATATCCTGCATGCGGTAGTCCACGTTCATCACCGCCATGCGCAGAGTCTCCTTGTGGGGGACGGAGTCGTAGGGCACCTGCTTCACGGTGACCAGCTCGTAGCTGTAGCTCTGGTCCTTGTTGTCCCAGGTGTTGGCAAGGCAGACCACCTTGCCGTCCTTCGTCACGTCCAGCACGGTGATGTTGTTGCCGTTTACGTCGCAGTTGATCCAGTTGAAGAGCTTGACGGGGTCCTCGCCCAGCTTGTAGCCGTAGAAGTTGGAGCCGTTGGAGTAATAGAAGTCGAAGTTCTCGTCGCCGGAGACGGAGTTGTAGACGTCAAAGCTCAGGGGGATGCCGTCCTTGAGCTTTCCGGCCTCGTCGTCCAGGAAGCAGAGCATCATCTCATCGCCGTAGATGGAGGCGGCGATGCGGCCGTCGGGCATGGTGACCAGACTGTCGATCCAGCCGTCGGTCTGGATGGTGTAGGCGTCGGTGCCGTCGGGGGCGATGGCGCGCAGGCCGCTGTCCACCGGAACCACCACGTTGCCCTTGGTGTCCAGCTTCATGTTGTAGGCGCGCAGCCAGCTGTCGGCGGGCGTGTCAATGGGGGCGGAGGAGATCTCGTTGCCCTGCTTGTCAAACCAGCGGATGAAGTATTCCTGGACGTACTTCTGGTTCATCCAGTAGTCCTCGGTGTTCTTCTTGGCGTCGCCCTCTTCCCAGGAGCTGCCGATGGACTCGATGGTCACGAAACCGTCATCGGTAAAGCAGATGCCGGACATATCCGAGGTGGAGACGAAGTCCCGGCGGCCCTCGGTATCCTCCCGGGCCGGGAGGGCGCTGTAGGCGTCGATCTTCGTCACCTTCCCGCTGGGGTCCATGAAGTACAGGAAGGAGCTGTAGAGGTCAAACTCGCCGGTGTAGGCGGCGGTCTCACCCTCGTGCGGCCGTTCGCCGATCTTCTCGTACTTGGTGAAGTACATGCCGTTTTCATCGTACTGGCGCACGTTCATCCAGTCCTTGGTCTTCTCCATCAGAGGACGGAAGTCCGCCGCGTACACAAACTCGGGCGCGGGCGTCGCGGCCGCCGGGGTCTTGGCGCTGCCGGGCTTCGCGGCGGCGCTGTCCCCGCTTTTGCCGCAGGCGGCCAGGCCCAGCACCATCGCAAGCGCCAGCATCAGGCAGCAGAGCTTCTTCAGGTTCTTCATCATGTTTTGTTCCTCCGTTTATGGATTCCGCCCGCCAAAGCGGCCGGTCTTGTTCACGGTGCCAAGTATAGCATACCCGGCGCCAAATGTGTCTTAAGCTTTCTTAAACCCGCAAAGGACGTTGTCAGCCGGGCCGGATCGTGTTACAATATGCGTGGAAAAACGACCCCGGGGAGGTAATGTGTGACATGGACAATTTGGCGCATATTCTGATTGTGGACGACGATCCCGATATCCGCAAGGTGCTCTCGCTGCTGCTGCAGGAGCATTACGCGGTCGCCCAGGCGGCCGACGGGCCCGCGGCTCTCAGGCACATGGAGGCCCACCCGGAGACGGATCTGGTGGTGCTGGACGTGATGATGCCGGGCATGGACGGCTTTGAGACCTGCGAAAAGATCCGGGAGAGCTCCAACGTCCCCATCCTGTTTCTGACGGCCAAGTCCGCCGAGGCCGACCGCCTCTCCGCCTACAGCCGCGGCGGGGACGACTTTCTCTCCAAGCCCTTCTCCCAGGGGGAGTTTCTGGCCAAGGTCAACTCCCTGCTCCGGCGCTGGACCCAGTACCGCGGCAAGCCCGCGGCGGCCCTGGTGCTGGGGAATCTGGAGGTGGACCTGGCCCAGCGCAGCGTGAAAAACGCCGGGCGCGAGGTCACCCTCACCGATACCGAGTACGCCATTCTGGAGCATCTGCTCACCCACCGGGGGCAGACCGTCACCGCGGCGGACATGTACGAGGCCGTGTGGAAGGAGAAGTTTCTCCCGGGTTCCGGCAACACCGTGATGGTGCACGTGCTGAACCTGCGCCGCAAGATCGAGGAGAACCCCTCCAGCCCGAAGATCATCCGCACCGTGTGGGGAAAGGGCTATCAGATTGATTAAGAAGAGTGCCTTCCCCCGGTCTCTCCGGGCGAAGATGTTTTATGTAAACCTTATTGGTCTGGTATTGGGCGTGCTGCTGTATGTGCTGCTCAACGCCCTGGGCGGCATGCTGGTGGACCGGGTGTATATGAGCCAGGAAAACGTCACCCGCCGCAAGGCGCAGATCTACACCCAGTTTTCCAGCTACGTCACCTCTTCCGGCATCAGCGGCCGGGACACCGGCGCCGTGGCCCGCTGGACCGCCTCCCACGAATATGTGAGCATTTTCCTCTTCGGCACCGGGCGCGAGCAGCAGCTCTACTCCGGCGGCGAGATCATGAGCAGCACCGCCCAGGCCTACGATCCGGCGGTGCACGGCCGCCTCTTCCCCATCCGCTTTGCCGACGGCCTGTATCAGATCGCCATCGACGACTCGAGCCAGCTGCTGCAGCGGCAGGTGGTGCGCATCGTGTCCTTCGCGGTGGCAAGTCTCGGCTTTCTGCTGCTGGATCTGTGGTACATGCAGCGGCTCACCCGGCGCATCATCTCCCTGTCGAGGGAGGCCGCCGAGGTCAGCTCCGGCGATCTGAACCGGAGCATCGCCGCCCCCGGCGCGGACGAGGTCAGCGCCCTGGCCGCCTCCATGGACGAGATGCGCCGCTCGGTCATCACCCGTCTCGGCAGCGAGAAGCGGGCCTGGGAGGCCAATACCGAGCTCATCACCGCCATCTCCCACGACATCCGTACCCCCATGACCTCCCTGATCGGCTACCTGGGCCTGCTGTGCGAGGAGAACCGGGACCCCGCCGAGCAGAAGCAGTTTGCCCAGTCGGCCTACGGCAAGGCCATGGAGCTGAAGGATCTGACGGATCAGCTCTTCCGCTATTTCCTGGTCTACGGCAAGGCGGAGCTGGAGCTGAATCTGGAGCGCTTCGACGGCAGGCTCCTGCTGGAGCAGCTGCTGGGCGAGGCGGAGTTCGATCTCGCCGACGCGGGCTTCACCGTGCAGCGCATCGAGTTTGAGGGCGAGTGCAGCCTGCAGGCGGACCCCCTCTATCTCAAGCGGGTGATGGACAATCTGGTGTCCAACATCAAGAAGTACGCCGATCCCGCCCAGCCGCTGGTGGCCCTGTCGGAGCTGAAAGACGAGGAACTGTCCCTGTGTCTGTCCAACGCCGTCTCCTCCTCCCTGGCCAGGAAGGAGAGCACCAAGATCGGGCTCAGGACCTGCGAAAAGATCCTGTCCTCCATGGGCGGCAGCTTCCGCACCGTGCTGGAGGACGGGCACTTCGCCGCGGAGCTGCGCCTCCCGGCGGAGGAGGCAAAAGCTTAAACGCGCAAAACAGCATCCGGCCGGGGAGAGCTTCCCTCTCCCCGGCCGGATGCTTTTCTTTTTATCCCTCGCTTCGTTCCAGCTCCGCACGGGTCTGGGCGATGATGGTCTCCATCTCCTCCCGGTGCTTTTCCATCTCCGCCGCCAGACGCAGCTGGGTGCGGCAGCGGTCCAGATTGTGGGTGCCGTAGTCGATGGCGAAATACTGGTCGCCCATCAGATAGTCCGTCAAAAAGCGCATGCCGCACTCCACCGTCATGGTGTAGGCCCCCAGGGGCAGGGAGGCGACCTCCGCCTGCGTCAGACCGGGGCAGGTCTCCAGATAGCCCCGGGCAAAGGCGCGGAAGCGGCTGAGATCCAGCCACACCCCGGCCGGGTCCCGCTCGTCCTCGGCGGCGGTGGAGGCCCCGGAGCGGATGGCGTCCCCGAAGTCGCAGGCGGCAAGCCCCGGCATCACCGTGTCCAGATCGATGACGCAGAGGGCGCGGCCCGTGCGCTCGTCCAGGAGGACGTTGCTGATCTTGGTGTCGTTGTGTGTGACGCGGACGGGCAGCTCGCCCTTCTCCCGCATCCGCTGCAGCCGGCAGGCCCGCTCCTCCCGCTCCAGCAGAAACGCGATCTCCGGCTCCACCTCGGCCCGGCGGGAGCAGACGTCGGCCTCCAGGGCGCGGCGGAAGGCCGCATAGCGGGCGGGGGTGTTGTGGAAGTTTCCGATGGTCTCTTCCAGTTCGGCCGCCGGGAAGTCCCGCAGGGCGTGCAGAAAGGCGCCGAAGCCCCGGCCGCACTCGTACATCTGCCCGCAGCTTTCCGCGGTCTGGCGGCAGACGCTGTTGTCCACAAAGCGGTAGGCGCGCCAGGAGGCGCCCGTGCCGTCATCATACCGGTTTTTTCCGTCCGGCGTTTTGAGGTAGCGGATCATGGTCATGTGCTCTCCCCCCTCCCTGCCGAGGAAGTCGCTGATGCGGGACACGTTGTCCATGACGGCGTCGACATTGGGGAAGACATACCGGTTGATCCGCTGCAGGATATAGCGGGCGCCGGTGTCGGTGGTCACAAGCCAGGTCAGATTGATGTGGCCGCTTTTGATGGCCTCGAAGGAGACGGCTTTTCCCTCGGTGGGAAAGCATGCCATGACCTGCTGCAGCGCTTCCCCGCTCACTGCCGCTTCTCCCTGGATTTAAGCAGCAGCACCGGCACAAAGCAGGTCAGCAGCACCAGCGCCGCGGCCAGGAAGATCCCCGGCGTGGGCACGGTCTTCACCTGGCCCAGATCCACATAGGTGCTGTCGCTGCCGCGGATGACCGCCGCCCCGACGGCCGGGCCGATGACCATGGGCAGCAGCACCGCGAAGATCATGCGGATGCCCTGGAAGTGGCCTACCCGGTCCCTGGGGGTCCAGTCCCGGATATTGGCGCCCAGGGCCGCGGTCATCATCATGTAGCCGCTCATCATCACCGTGCCGGCGGCCATGACCCCGGCGCTCCGGCGCACGAAAACCATGCCGGCAAGCCCCAGCAGCATCACCGCCGCGGCGGGAAAGACGAAGCGCAGCTTCCCGACGCGGTCGATGAAGCGGCCGGAAAGCACACTCACCGCGGAGGCGACGAGCAGCACCACGCCCAGCACGATGGCGTAATCCTGTATCCCCAGGAAGTGCTGCAGATAGATGATCAGGAAGGGAAAGAACACCTGCACCGCCACGGAGAACAGGCAGAAGGCCGCAAAGGAGAGATAGAGCTCGGGATTGGCCCGGGCCACCGCGGGGGACAGGCCGTAGAGCAGGTTTTTGACGCCGCCGCTCTCGCCGCGCCTGACGGTCTCGTCCCGGATGAGGAAGAGGGAGACGATGCCCACGGCGCTGACGGCCAGGCCGAAGATGCCGAAGAACTCCTTCCATCTCCCCTGCCGGGTCAGGCCGTCAAAGGCCCCGAAGATCACCAGCATGGAGATCAGCGGCAGGATGGCCAGCACGCTCTCCGCCCGGCCCCGGTTGGTGGAATCGGTGACGTCCGTGACGTAGGCGTTGAAGGCGGCGTCGTTGGCGGTGGAGCCGAAGAAGGTCATGACGCAGTCCATGATCACCACCAGTGTGGCGGCGGCCGCGGCGGCGTTGGCCCCGGGGAAGAGCCGCCCGGCATTTTCCGGGGTGATCAGCCCAAAGGCCGCCGTGGAGAGGCCCCACAGCAGATAGCCCGCGCAGATGAAGACCTTGCGCTTGCCCAGCCGATCTGACAGGGCCCCCATCAGCAGGGTCGTCAGCGTGGCCGCCGCGGCGGACCAGCCCACCATGGCGGCGATATACTTGGGGTCCGTGGAGATGGTGTTGTACAGAAACACGTTGAAGTACATGTTCTCAATGGTCCAGGCAAACTGCCCGAAGAGCCCCACCAGCAGCAGGACCGCCCATTTTCTCGCACCCAGCTTTGTTGCCATCGTTCTCTCTTCTCTCTCTGTTTGTTTTTTCTCAGCCGCAGAGAATGTTCACCAGCACCTGAACCGCCTGATCCATGTGCTCGGCGCTGATGTGCTCAAAGGGCCCGTGAAAGGCCGCGCCCCCCGTGCCCAGGTTCGGGCAGGGCAGACCCCGGAAGGAAAGCTGCGCCCCGTCGGTGCCGCCGCGGACGGGGGTCGTCAGCGGTGTGAGCCCCGCCTTTTCGATGGCGCGCTCCGCCCGCCGGACCACCTCGGGGTGGTCCTTGAGGATCTCCGCCATGTTGCGGTACTGCTCCGCGATGTGCAGCTTCACGGTGCCTTTTCCGTACTTCTCGTTCATAGCGCGCTCGATCTGACGCAGCTTCTCGCAGCGGGCCGCAAAGCGCTCCCGGTCGTGATCCCGGATGATGTAGCGCAGGCGGGCGGAGCTCACGCTTCCCTTGATGTCCATCAGATGGAAATAGCCCTCGTAGCCCTCGGTTCGGGCGGGAGTCTCCGCCTCCGGCAGGAGGGCGTTGATGCGGGTGGCGATATGCCCGGCGTTGACCATGATGCCCTTGGCGGAGCCGGGGTGGACGCTGACGCCGTGAATATGGAAGGCCGCCGCGGCGGCGTTGAAGGTCTCGTAGTTGATCTCGTTGACGGCGTCGCCGTCCACGGTGTAGGCAAAGGCCGCGCCGAAGCGCTCCAGATCCAGAAGGCTCGCCCCGTGGCCGATCTCCTCGTCCGGGGTGAAGCAGACCGCCACGCCGCCGTGGGGCAGCCGCTCCCGGACCAGGCGCTCACAGGCCGTCAGGATCTCGGCCACGCCCGCCTTGTCGTCCGCGCCGAGAAGCGTGGTGCCGTCAGTGGAGATGAGCGTGTGGCCGATGCAGTCCAGCAGGTCGGGAAACTCCCGGGGGCTCAGCACGCGGCCGCTCTCGCCCAGGGGCAGGTCCCGCCCGTCGTAGTGCAGGTAAAGAAAGGGCTTGACCCCCTCGGCGCTGAAGTCCGGGGCGGTGTCGATGTGGGCGATCAGGCCGATCACCGGGTCGCTCTCCCGCCCCGGCGTGGCCGGCAGAAAACCGTAGGTGTAGGCATGCTCGTCGGTGCAGACCCGCTCCAGCCCCAGGCGCGTCATCTCCTTGGCCAGGATCCGGGCCAGCCGGAACTGGCTGTCGCTGCTGGGGGTATTCCTCCCCCGCTCGCTGCTCTGGGTGTTGACATTCACATAGCGCAAAAGACGCTGATAGGCTCTCATTTCCAATATCCTCGCTATTCCTATTTGGCTCCCCTGAAAGGGGATTGCGCGCCGCCGCTGCCGGTGGCAGAAGAAGGCGGCGCGGAATTACCGCAGCCGCGCCGTTTGCAGGCCGTCGTGAAACAGGTCTGCAAACGGCAATTGCGGCAAGGCGGGCAAAGCTGTCAGCCACAGGCTGACTGGGGGGATTGTCCCCTATTGATAAATCTCCGCCGTGACGAAGATCCGCCCCTTGCGGGAATTGCCGCCGAAGGCGATGAGCTTTCCCTTTCCCGTGCCCCGGAGAGAAAGCACGTCCCCTTCGAAAACCTGCTGGTCGGTCTTCAGGCACTCGGTGTAATTGAGACTCACCAGTCCCGCCTCGATCTGCCGGGCGCTCTCCGTGCGGGAGATGCGGAACATCCCCGCGCAGACCGCGTCCAGCCGCGGGCTCATCACCGTGAAGCTCCGCTCCTGGGTCTTCCGCTGTTGGCAAGGGATCTCGGAGAGCGGGATTTCCTCCGCCTTCACACCATAGCGCCCCACCTTCTCGATCGACAGCAGGTGCCGCAGGACGCTGAGCTGGCAGAGCACGTATGCCGTCTCCCCCTGCGCCAGGATGTCCCCGACCCACTCCCGGCCGACCCCCATGCCCAGGATCGCGCCCATGTAGTCCCGGTGGCCCGGTTCCCCGAAGGCGGCCTTGAGCTTCAGGCAGCGGATATGCTCCGTGAGATCCAGCTCGCTCTCCTCCATGTACTCCGGCAGGAAGAAGGCCATGGTGCGCTCCGCGTCCGGGTAGCCGCCGGAGAAAACCATGCGGCAAAGGCGCAGGTCCGGGTCGTGCTCCAGGGCCCAGCGCTCCGCCGGGGAGAGGAAGCCCGTGTTGGTCAGGATGGTTTTCTGCTCGCAGCGGCGGGCCAGATCTTCGCCGCGCTTCAAAAGATCACTTTTTTCCATCGGCAAGCCTCGTCGTATGCGCGCCCCGGTTGCTCTCGTCCAGCACCTTCCCGATCTGCTCCAGCGTCTGCTCCAGTTCTCCCTTGAACTCCCTGGAGCTGCAGCGCAGCACCCCGGAGCGCAGGGCGGACAGGCGGATCAGGTTGTCGCTGGTCACCACCCGGACGGTCTCGTTCTTTCCGATCTCGCTGACGATGCGCTCGATATAGGCGTCGCCGGTCTCCCCGTCTTTGGTGAAGGCCACGCTGATTTTGTGGTACTCGCTCTTCGAGCCGGGGTTTCCCGGGGTGCGGAAGCCGTCAAACACCAGCACCACCCGCTTGCCCGTAAAGCCCGCGTAGCCGGAGAGCATGTCCATCAGACGCTCCCGGGCCAGATCCAGCCTCTCGGCGGCCAGGGCCTTCAGCTCGTCCCAGGCGAAGATCAGATTGTAGCCGTCGATGAGCACGGTCTCGGGTCCGCGGGCGGCAAATCCCGCCGCCGGCTCGGCGGCGTTTTCCTGCCGCGCCTGGTATGCCGGCCTTTTGATGGGGCCAAACTCCCGCTCCATGATGGCCTCCAGCTCCCGCTCGTCGATCGAAAAGCCCCGCCAGCGGGGCGCGGGGGCGGGCGCCGCCTCCTCCCGTTTGGGCCGCAGGCAGCTCTCCAGATGCATATACTTCGGCACCTCGTCCCAGCGGATGTTGATGCCCGCGCCGTGGGAGCAGAAGACGGAGTCGGCGGGGTTGTCCAGATCCCGCTCCGCCTCGTAGCCCAGCTCGGCGACGATCTTCTCCTGTTCGGCACAGGGACGGCAGCCGCAGGGGGACAGACTCAGTCTGCCGCGGCCGTGGCTCCAGGCCAGCAGCTCTTCCATATAGCTGTTCAGTTTTACGGCGGGGGCGCTGCCCTCCAGACGCATGAAGTCCCCGTCCTCCATGGGGGAGCCGAAGTCTCCGCCCATGGCGCGCACATCGCTGATGGCCCGGCCGATGTCCCCGGCGGGCACCTCCAGCACGAAGGCATACCAGGGCTCCAGCAGGACGCTCCTGGCCTGCATCAGGCCCTGGCGGACGGCGCGGTAGGTGGCCTGGCGGAAATCGCCCCCCTCGGTGTGCTTGAGGTGGGCCTTTCCCGCGGCCAGGGTGATGCGCAGATCCGTGACGGGCGCGCCGGTGAGCACGCCCCGGTGTTCTTTTTCCGCCAGATGCGTCAGAATCAGGCGCTGCCAGTTGCGGTCCAGCGCGTCCTCGGGGCAGATGGAGTCAAAGCACAGCCCGCTGCCCCGGGGCATGGGCTCCAGAATGAGATGCACCTCGGCATAGTGGCGCAGGGGCTCAAAGTGGCCCACGCCCTCCACCGTGTCCGCGATGGTCTCCCGGTAGAGCACACGCCCCTTGTCCAGGCGCAGGGCGACGTCAAAGCGGTCCAGCACCAGGCGCTGAAAGACCTCCGCCTGGATCTTGCCCATGAGCTGCACGCTGATCTCCTTCAAGGCGGGATCCCAGACGATGTGCAGCTGAGGGTCCTCCTGGTCCAGCTGCATGAGCTTCGGCAGCAGGAGCATGGGGTTCTCCCCCTCCGGGAGGATCAGCCGGTAGCTCATCACCGGCTCCAGATACGGCGCGGCGGAATCCGTATCACAGCCCAGGCCCTGCCCAGGCCGCGTCCGGCTCAGGCCCAGGGCGGCGCAGACAGCGCCCGCTGGAACCTCCTCCGCGGTTTCATACTTCTCCCCGCTGTACAGGCGCAGCTGGCTGATCTTCTCCTCCAGCTCCTCCCCCGCCGCGTCCTTGTAGCGCAGGGGTGCCCGCACCCGGAGGGCGCCGCCCGTGACCTTCAGCCAGGTCAGGCGGCTGCCCTGGGCGTCCCGGGAGATCTTGTAGACCTTGGCGGCAAACGCGTCTCCATAGTCGCTGCGGGGCGCATAGCGGGCCAGGGCGTCCAGAAATTCCTCCACCCCCTGGGTCTTGAGCCCGGAGCCGAAGAAGCAGGGAAAGAGCTTTCGCGCCCGGATCAGGCCGGCGATCTCCTCCTCCCCCAGTTCCCCTGCGAGATAGCGCTCCATGGCCCCCTCGTCGCAGAGGGCGACGTTCTCCAGCCGTTCTTCCTCCGCCTCGCCGAAGTCCACGCAGCAGGGGGAGAGCCGGGCCTGCAGCTCCTTGAGCAGCATTTGACGTCCCTTGCCGGGCAGATCCATCTTGGTGACGAAAACAAAGACCGGCAGATGATAGCGCTCCAACAGCTTCCAGAGGGTCTCGGTGTGGGCCTGCACCCCGTCGGTGCCGCTGATGACCAGCACGGCGCAGTCCATCACCTGCAGGCTGCGCTCGGCCTCGGCGGAGAAATCCACGTGGCCCGGGGTGTCGAGCAGGGTCACGTTCCGCCCGGCATGGCTGAGCCGCGCCTGCTTGGAGAAGATGGTGATCCCCCTGGCCCGCTCCAGGCTGTGGGTATCCAGGAAGCTGTCCCGGTGATCCACCCGGCCCAGCTTTTTCAGTTTTCCGGAGAGGTACAGCATCGCCTCGCAGAGCGTGGTCTTGCCCGCGTCCACATGCGCCAGGATGCCGAGTACCGTGTTGTTCGCATTTCTCATGGCTAGCATTGTATCAGCTTTGCCCGAAAGAATCAACGCCAAAGCGGCAAAAGCGCCCGCCTCCTCCGGGCGGTTTTGGTCGGTTTTCTTGTGTTATGTAACCCATTTTCTGTCGCCTTGAAAATTTCTCGTTTTTTTCTGAAACTTTCACTAGGAAATCTGTAAAATCTATGATATAATTAACTGATAAAATGCAACCAACTATGCGTACCGCATTGACTATTCTTGTAAAAGGGGTTTTCCGAAATGAAGAAGATTCTCGTTCTGGAGGATGAATCCAATATCCGCAGCTTCGTGGTCATCAACCTGCGGCGCAGCGGCTTTGAGCCCATCGAGGCTGCCAGCGGCGAGGAGGCTCTGGAGAAGCTGAAGGTCAACCCGGACATCTGCCTGGCGCTTCTGGACGTGATGCTTCCCGATATCGACGGTTTTGAGGTCTGCCGCCGCATCCGCGCCTCCGGCTCCAAGATGGGCATCATCATGCTCACCGCCAAGAACCAGGAGATCGACAAGGTCACCGGGCTCATGACCGGGGCGGACGACTATGTCACCAAGCCCTTCTCCCCCGCGGAGCTCACCGCCCGGGTGGACGCGCTGATCCGCCGTCTCGGCGTGGACGAGGATGAGAAGTCCTCCACCGAGATCGTCTCCGGTCCCTTCCTGCTCAACACCCGCAACCGCACCCTGGAGAAGAACGGCCAGCGCCTGAAGCTGACGCAGATCGAGTATCTGCTCATCAAGCTCTTCATGGAGAATCCCGGCAAGGCCATGAGCCGCGAGGATATTCTCGCCGCCGTCTGGGGCAACGATTTCACCGGCGAGCTCAAGACCGTGGACGTGAACATCCGCCGCCTGCGTATCAAGATCGAGACCGATCCCACCGAGCCCGAGTACCTCACCACCGTGTGGGGCTACGGGTATAAGTGGGGATACTGATTTCGATTGAATGGCAAAGCCATTCAATCGAGCTTGCAGCGCTCTGCGCGCACTCGGCTTCCGCCGTGGCGGAAGCCTCGCACACTGGAGCGCTGAGAGGTGTATTTTGTCAGGCGCATTAAATGAGCGTCCAAATCTGTGATTTGGCTAACGCGAATTTACACCTCAGGCGGTCCTGACAAAATACGATTTTAATTAGGAAGTACTGTTTATGTTTGGCAATTTGAAGACCCAGCTGATGCTCTCGAGCATTGCGGCGCTTTCTCTGCTGCTGCTGGGAATCTGGGCCGCAAGCCACGGCCTCACGGGCTGGGCCACGGCGATCTTCATCGTCCTCTGCGCCTACATCATCGCCCTCAACGTCTGGTTCTGGTACTACGTCTCCGCGCCGCTGGCAAAGCTCACGGAGCACGCCCGGCACATCTCGAACGGCAGCTACGGCGAGAAGGCGGAGGGCTTTGACGACGACGAGATCGGGGAGCTGGCCGCGGAGATCAACAGCGTTTCCGAGAAGACCGGGCTTGCCGAGAAAACCCGCACGGAGTTTATCTCCCAGGTCTCCCACGAGCTGCGCACCCCCCTGACCGCCATCACCGGCTGGGCCGAGACCATCGCCTTCGACCCGGACGTGAAGGGCGATTCCCTCAAGGGCGTGCACATCATCTCCAAGGAGGCCGAGCGCCTGACCAACATGGTCACGGAGCTGCTGGAGTTTACCCGCATCCAGGACGGGCGCTTCAACCTGCGCATCGAGCTGCTGGATATCGCGGCCGAGCTGGAGGACGCCATGTTCACCTACGGGGAGCTGATGAAGCAGGCGGGCATGACCGTCAAGTACAATCCCCCCGTCACGGAGATCCCGCTGATCCCCGGCGACCCGGAGCGCCTCAAGCAGGTGTTTTTGAACCTGCTGGACAACGCCATGAAGCACGGCGGCGACGGTGGGCGCATCGACGTGGGCCTGAGACAGGAGGACGGCCGGGTGCGCATCACGGTGCGCGACTATGGCCACGGCATCCCCGAGGCGGAGCTGCCCCACGTCAAGGAGAAATTCTATAAGGGCAGCTCGAAAAACCGCGGCACGGGCATCGGCCTTGCGGTGTGCGACGAGATCGTCACCCGCCACGGCGGCACCCTGAACGTGGCCAACGCCAGAGACGGCGGCTGCGTGGTGACCGTGCTGCTGCCCATGGCAAAATAATGCATCCATCCGAGGAGATTCTATTTTGAAAGAGAACAATTCCTGCGCCTTCCGCACCTCCATCGGCGGCCAGGCCCTGATCGAGGGCATTTTGATGCGTGGCCCCAAGAAGCAGGCCATCGTCTGCCGCACGGCGGACGGGCTTGTGGAGAAAACCGAGGAGCTCAAGTTCATCAAGGACCGCTATCCCATCCTGGGCTGGCCCCTGATCCGGGGCTGCACCACCTTCCTGGATTCCATGGTCAAGGGCATGCAGGCCCTGACCTACTCGGCAAGCCTTGTGCCCCTGGAGGAGCAGGGCGAGCCGGACAAGATCGACAAATGGATCGAAGACCACTTTCCCGAGGACAAGGCCCAGAAGCTCATCATCGGCGTGGCCGTGGTGATGGGCATCGCCCTGAGCCTGTTCCTTTTCATTTTCCTGCCCGCCTTCCTTGTGGGCTTGCTCAAGCCCCTGACGAACAGCCTCTTCATCCGCAACCTCTCCGAGGGCGCGGTGCGCGTGGCGATCCTGCTGGTCTACATGAAGGCCGTCACCTACGTCAGCGACGTCAAGCGGCTCTTCTCCTACCACGGGGCCGAGCACAAGACCATCTTCTGTTACGAGCACGGCAAGGCGCTCACCGTGGAGAACGTGCGGACGGAGTCCCGCTTCCACCCCCGCTGCGGCACCAGCTTTCTGCTGGTGGTCGTGGTGGTAAGCATCCTGGTCAATTCCGTGGTGCGCCTGGAAAACAGCTTTGCCCGCATGGGCTGCCACCTGCTGCTGCTGCCCCTGGTGGTGGGCATCAGCTATGAGATCAACCGCTGGTGCGGCAAGCACGACAACGCCCTGTCCGCCATTCTCTCGGCGCCGGGCAAGTGGCTGCAGCACATCACCACCAACGAGCCAGACGACGGCATGATCGAATGCGCCATCCGTGCGCTGGAGCTCGTGATTCCGGAAGAAAAGGGCAGCGACGCCTGGGGGAATTGAGAAGAGATGAAGACATACAACGACCTGTATCTGACCACCCGCAACACGCTCAAGCGCAGCGGGGTGGAGGCCTACGCCCAGGAGGCGCGAATCCTGGTGGCCTGCGCCGCCGACAAGACCGTGGCCCAGCTGCTGCGGGATCTGAATCTCTACACCACCCCCGCGGTGGAAAACACGGTCACGGACTACCTGGCCCGGCGGCTGCGGGGCGAGCCCGTGGCCTACATCACCGGCACCTGGGAGTTCTACGGCCTGCCCATGAAGGTCGGCCCCGACGTGCTGATCCCCCGTCCGGACACCGAGACCCTGGTGGACGCGGTCAAGGAGGTGCTGGTGGGCTACAAGATGGACGCCCGGGTGCTGGACCTCTGCTGCGGCAGCGGCTGCATCACCTGCGCCGTGGGGCACGAGCTGCCCGCCACCAAGCTGGTGGCCGTGGATCTCAGCGCCAGCGCCCTGGAGATCTGCCGCGCCAACATTGCCATGAACCGGCTCTCCTCCCGGGCCATCTGCATGCAGGCCGACGCCACGGCCTCCCCGCCCCTGGGCATCGGGACCTTTGACGTCATCGCCTCCAACCCGCCCTATGTCAAGAGCGGCGAGATCCAGACCCTGGACCGCTCCGTCAAGGACTACGAGCCCATCTGGGCCCTGGACGGCGGCAAGGACGGCCTGCGCTTTTACAAGGCGATCATCAAATACTGGAAGAGCCTGCTCCGGCCCGAGGGCGCGCTGATCTTTGAGGTCGGCGAGAACCAGGCCGACGAGGTCTGCGACATGCTGATGGCGGCGGGCTTCGCCTCCTGCGCGGTCCGGAAGGACGCCCGGGGCGTGGAGCGCGTGGTCATCGGCAGAATCTAAGACAGAGAAAAAACGAATTTACATAGAGTAGGATCCCAAAGGGATCTTCAGAAGGGAGAACAGCACATGGCTGACAAGAAAAAGATTCCCGCGGTCGTCGCCCCCGCAAACAGCGACCGGAAAAAGGCGCTGGAGAGCGCCATCGCCAAGATTGAAAAGGACTACGGCAAGGGCACCATCATGCGCCTGGGCGACGATATCTCCGTCAATGTGGAGGCGCTGAGCACGGGCTCTCTGGCCCTGGATCTGGCCCTTGGCATCGGCGGCATCCCCAGAGGCCGCATCATCGAGATCTACGGCCCCGAGGCCTCGGGCAAAACCACCCTGGCTCTGCATGCGGTGGCCTCGGCCCAGAAGGCCGGGGGCGACGCCGCCTACATCGATGTCGAGCACGCTCTGGAGCCCGCCTACGCCCGCGCCCTGGGCGTGGACATTGACAGCCTGCTGATCTCCCAGCCGGATACCGGCGAGCAGGCCCTGGACATCGCCGAATCTCTGGTGCGCTCCGGCGCCGTGGACGTGGTGGTCATCGACTCCGTGGCCGCCCTGATCCCCCGGGTGGAGCTGGAGGGCGAAGTGGGCGACGTGGTGGTGGGCGCCCTGGCCCGCCTGATGAGCCAGGCCATGCGCCGCCTGGCCGGCGCCATCTCCAAGAACAACTGCACCGTCATCTTCATCAACCAGCTGCGTCAGAAGATCGGCGTCATGTACGGCAACCCCGAGACCACCCCCGGCGGTCTGGCCCTGAAATACTACGCCTCCGTGCGCATCGACGTGCGGCGCATCGAGACCCTGAAGGTAAACGGCGAGATGGTGGGCAACCGCACCCGCGCCAAGGTGGTCAAGAACAAGGTGGCGCCCCCCTTCCGGGAGGCGGAGTTCGACATCATGTACGGCGAGGGCATCTCCAAGATCGGCGAGATCGTGGATCTGGGCGTAAAGCTGGAGATCATCGACAAGGCGGGCGCGTGGTTCACCGTCGCCGGCCAGCGCATCCAGGGCCGGGACGGCGTCAAGCAGTACCTGGCGGAGAACCCCGAGATCTGCAATTCGATCGAGCAGGAGATCCGCGACAACGCCCACAAGCTCATGAGTCCCCAGGCCATGAAGGCCGCCCAGGCTGCCGGCCGCGCCGCGCCCCCTGTCCCCGCGGTGGACGTGAGCGCCGCGGACTTTGAAGAGGACTGATCGCCGCTGAAGGCGGCTTTGCCCCATGACCATCACATCCATACGCCAGACCTCGCCGGGCAGACTCACCGTCACCCTGGAAAGCGGCGAGGAAATCAAGACCACCCTCGGGGTGGTCACCGACCAACGGCTCTTTTCCGGGCGGGAGCTGGACAGGGAGGCTTTGGCCGCCCTGCGTCTGGACTCCGCCCGGGCCCTGGCCCGGGAAAAGGCGCTGACCTACGTGTCCCAGCGGCAGATGTCCTGCCGCGAACTGCGCGACAAGCTTCGGCAGAAGGGCGTGGACGAGGACACGGCGGCGTACTGCGTCGCCTGGCTCCTGGACCACGGGCTTCTGGACGAGGAGAGCTACACCGCCGCCATCGTGCGGCACTACGCCGCCAAGGGCTACGGCCCGGGGCGAATCCGCTCCGAGCTCATCCGCCGGGGCATCCCCCGCGAGCTGCAGGAGGACGCCCTCAACGCCATGCCCGCGTCCGACGCCAAAATCGACCGTTTTATTGCCTCCCGCCTCCGGGACCCGGA